>RFQA01000012.1 GCA_009925925.1 Betaproteobacteria bacterium | reverse complement strand
ATGAAGGTGCGCCGTGGCGCCTATGTGACCGAGGTGTCGCAGCAGGACCTGGCCGATGTATACCACCTGCTCAGCCTGCTGGAAAGCGATGCGGCAGGCGTCGTGGCGACCAAAGCTACGGACGCAGAAATCAAGGAACTGCAGGCTTTACACAAAGCCCTGGAGGCAGCGGCCAAACCCGGCAAAGACAAGGCCGCCACCACCGACCAGTTTTTTGCGGTGAATGAGAAGTTCCACATGCGCCTGCTGGAGATTGCCAACAACCGCTGGCGCGACCAGATGGTGGCCGACCTGCGCAAGGTCATGAAGCTCAACCGCCACAACTCCCTGCTCAAGACCGGCCGCATCGCCGAATCACTGGCGGAGCACCGCGCCATCATGGACGCCCTGGCTGCCCGCGACCCTGCGCTCACCGCGCAGCGCATGGCCGAACACTTTGCCAACGGGCTGACCGCAGCCGAATAGTCAGCCGCCCAACGGGGCTTGCAGCATGGCGGTGACCTGCGCAATCACATGCTGCGCCGTGGGAGACGGCGTGCGGCCCTTGAGCATCACCAGCCCCAAATCGCTGTAGGCCGGTGGAAAACCCGGCGTCTCGAGTTGCACCAAACGCCCTTCGTTGATCTCAGTGGCCACGGCCGTCACGGGTGCAATCAGCACGCTGTCGGTGGCAAGTGCCACGTGTTTGAGAGTGCGTACATCGTCGCACTCCAGAGCAATCGGCAAGGCGTCTGCACTGCTCTGCCCCATCAGCTGGACCAGCAGCGTCTGCATGGCCGCAGGCACCCGCACGGTGGCAATGCCGTGCAACACCATGGCCTCCAGCAGGCCCTTGGGCTTGAGGGGGCCCGCCTCCAGCAAAGGGTGCCCCGCACGCACAAATAGGCCTGCCGGCAGTTGCACCAGTTGCGTTACCTCCAGATCGGGTGTGCGGGGAATGTCGCGTGTGTCTGCCAGAAAAAACTCCAGCTCTTCAGCCCGCAAGCGGCTGAGCAGCAGCTCCCAGTTGCCCACACTCGCGCGGATCTGGACACCGGGGTGGGACTGCCGCACTTGCACCAGCAGCGGTGCCAGCACCGTGGCAGCGGGAAACGGCCCGACGCCAAACGCCGGCAGCAGGCAGCGGCTCTCAAACACCAGCCGGCGCGCCCGCTCCAACACGAACTCGCCTGCTGGTGTGGGCTTCACCTCCAGGGCACCGCGGTCAAACAGGCGCAGATTCAGCGCGGCCTCCGCGGCCTGAATACTGCGGCTCAAAGCCGGCTGGCTCAAGTGCAGATGCTCTGCGGCCCGGGCGAAATTGCGCTTGTCGGCCAAGGCGACGATGTGCGTCAGGTGTTTGATATCCATAGGGATCCATCCAATGCATTGAACTCATTGAAATTAGCATTCGAATGCATTGGACGCAATCAAGCAGAACCCGAACAATGGCGCCCGGGCACACACATAAAACCAGGAGACAAGGCCTATGAACCCCTTACAAAACATTTTGTTGCTCGGCATCCTTTTGACGTTCGCGCTGCTGGAGTGGCGCTCGGGGCGCTACAAGGATTTCGGCGCCACCCGCGACGACACCAAGCTCGAAGCCGCCATGCTGCTGGCGCTACTGGCTTTGTTGCAACCCGGCATCTTTTTCATTACGGGCAAGTTGGGCGAGTGGCTCATGCCTGAGCAGCGCAACGCGTGGACGCATTTGCCGGCGTGGGCGATGTTCGGCATTCTGCTGGTGGCTGACGATTTGACGCAGTACTGGTGGCACCGGCTATCGCACACGCCGCTGCTCTGGCCGCTGCACCGCGCGCACCACACGGCGCACTACATGAGCATCCGCATCACCTACCGCAACAACTTTTTTTACTACGCCATGATGCCTGGCATCTGGATGTCGGGCATCCTGATCTATCTGGGTTTTGCCAATGTGTACTTGGTATACGTGGTGCTCAAGCTCACCGTCATCATGGGGGCACACAGCGCGGTGCGCTGGGATGAGCCGTTTTACAAACACCGCTGGTTGCACCCCGTGGCCTGGGTGCTGGAGCGCACCATCTCCACCCCGGCCACGCACTGGGCGCACCATGCGCTGACCAATGAAGACGGCATTGGCCACTACAAAGGCAACTTCGGCAATCTGCTGTTTGTGTGGGACCTGATCTTCGGCTCGGCCAAGATCACCCGCCAATACCCTGCCCGCGTCGGCCTGCAGGACGACCTGATCTACGGCAAAGAGCGCTGGTTCACCGAGATGTTTTACCCCGTCATCCAATCCAAACGCGAACACTCTGCACTGGCACCCGGCGGACGGGCAAACGCTGTGGAAGAGACCGACCCCACCCGGGTGCTGGCAAAGGGCTGAGCGCCGGGCGCAGCGTTAGCGAGATGCCACCGGTGTCTTGCAGGCGGCACCGTTGGACGCGGCTGCCTGGTTGTTCTGGCACACGCGGTTGAGTTCTTTGCTCGCCCAGCGGCTGCCCAGGTGCGCGGCGCGCACCAGCAATTGCACGGCATACCAAGGCACGGTCTCGGGCGGGTTGTTCATTTGCGCCGTCGGGGCCTTGGTGGCGGCTTGTGCGCCAGCCTTGGCGGGCCCCTGAGTGGCCTTGCCTTCCAGCAGCTTCACGTAATCGGTCACCATCTGGTCGGCGTCGGTCTTCTGCAGTTTGTCCAAGGGTTTGGAGAGCCAGGCTTTGGCACCCGCATCTGGCACGTCAGACAGCGTTTTTCCGGTGCCATGCATCATGGAGGCCACATCGTCCGGCACCGCCTTGCCCAAGCCGGATGCGTGTGCAATGTCTTCTCCAGTATGGGCAGCGGCCTTCGCGCCTGCTGCCTCGGCGCCCGTAACAGCGGCTCCGGTTGCAGCGCCTTTGGAGGCAGCTTGTGCGGCCGCCTTTTCGACCACCGCGCCTTCTTTGGTCATCAACTCGACCAGGGCTGAAATCAGCGAAGCATGAGCCGGGGCATGTGCGCCCAAGCCCAATGCCAAGCACAGCGCTACACCTTGCAGAGTTTTCCGGTTCATGCCTTGCTCCTTGAAACACGCATGCCCGCAGAGGTTTCGGGGATGGCGCTTGCGCAATTTTAAAACATTTAAACCGAATTAACTATTTATATAAAATAAATTAAATTCCTAAGACCGCTTGCGCACAAACAAACTCTGCGTTGCCCGCCCGATCAAACCTTGCTCGTCATACAGCGACGACTCGGCCAGCCCTCCGCCGTGGCTGGACAAATGGGTGCGGGCGTCCAGGCACACCCACTCGCCTACCGGCTTGCGCAGCAGATTAATGGTGAGGTCGGAGTTCACAAACACGTGGGTGGACAAGTCCAGAATCGCGCTGATGCCGTTGCCCGAATCGGCCGCTACCGCCACGCGCTGGTAAGGGCTGGGCACATGCCCTTGCACCAGCGGGTGGCTCATGCGGAACCACACCGCACTTGGGCCGGCAAACATGCGCCCTTGGGCCATACGCGTTTCCACCAGATCGGGGTAGCCCAACTCATGGTGCGCAAACGGGAAACGCTGCACGGGTGACGCATCCGGCGTCTTCGGTGCCAACGGCAAGGGGTGGCCGGGCAGGCCATCGGGCAGGCCTACGTCATCTTCACGCTGAAACAGAGCGGTGGCGCGGATCAGCTCTTTGCCATCAGCCAATGCCACGGCCGAGAAGTGGCCGGCATTGCGGCCCACATAGTCTTCCTGCACGCGCACTTCAATATCTGCAATCGGCACCGGGCGAAGCAAGTTGGCCGTGAGTCGGGCCAGGTGTTGCAAACCATGTGCTTGGGCTGCGGCCTCCAGCGCATGGCTGACCAGCGCGATGGGTGGGCCGGCGTGTTGTTGCTGCGGGTGCCAAGGACCACGGGTGAGTTCAGAGGCGCGAAAGAAGTTGCCGCCCAACGCGGTGTAGGCGGCGGTCGCACTGGCAGGTGCGGTGTTGTGCAGTGTGTCTGACATGCAATATTGCTCCTCTTTTGATAGCTGCTCGCGCATATTCTGCGTGCGCCAGATGCCTGTTTGGCTTACAGGCTGATAACTCAGGTGTACATGGTGCCGCAGCGTTGTGCAACCGCCTGTCACGCGGGTGTCGATGTGTGTCCCGCATGTCGGCTAGGCGCGCTTGCGCACAGATGGCGGCGAGCAAGGCGCCCACAGTGGGGCTGTCTCCCGGAGTGATCCGGTTCTTTTCTTCTCTCAAAGGCTGCTCGCCATGCAATCTCTCTGCCCTACTGGCTCCCCTCGCATCCAGCGCACCCGCGGTGCTGCTTTGGCGGGCTTGGCTCTGTGCCTTGCCGCCCCGTTTGCCATGGCCCCTGCCGCTGCCCAGATGGCGCCCACCCCCGGCTACGCCTACAGCCCGGGCTATGTGGACCTGAGCGTCGGTTCATCTGACTTCTCCAAGCCCAGTAACGGCTTTGGCATTTTCAGCAGCGACCAGCGCGCCACTGCTTACAGCATCAGCATGGGGAACTACATGTTCAGCCCCAACTGGGGTCTGGAAGCGGGCTACACCGACTACGGCTCGGTCAACCGCGCCGGCGGGCGCACCACGGCGGATGGCATCAACCTGAGCCTGATCGGCCGCATGCCACTCAACCCTGCGTGGAATCTGCTGGGCAAAGTAGGCACCACTTATGGCCGCACCGACGTCTCCAGCGCGCCCACCTCCGGAGTGCAGTCCGGCAGTGAGCGCGATTTTGGCTGGAGCTACGGCGTGGGCGTGAAGCTGCAATTGGCAGCCCAGTGGTCCGGCGTGCTGATGTACGAGGAACACACCATGAAGTTCCCCGGCAGCAGCACCGACCGCATCAGCGCCACCAAGCTCGGCTTGCGCTACCACTACTGATCCCCCTGACCTTGCCCCCTCCTCCAACCACCCAAGGAAACTTCATGAAAACAGATCTCCAACTCCAACAAGACGTCCTGGCTGAACTCCACTGGGAGCCCTCGGTCCATGCCGAGAACATTGGCGTAGAAGCCAAAGACGGCGTCGTCACCCTGGCTGGCCATGTGATGACCTACCAGGAGAAATACCACGCCGAAAAAGCCGCCCGCCGCGTGATGGGCGTGCGCGCCCTCGCGGTGGAAATCGATGTGAAGCTGGCCTCCAGCGGCATCCGCAACGACAGTGATATTGCCAACTCCGCCAAAAACGCGCTGCAGTGGATGTCCACCCCGCTGGGCAACAAGGTGAACGTGACCGTCGAAAAAGGCTGGATCACCCTGACCGGCCAAACCGAATGGCAGTTCCAAAAACTGGCCGCCGCAGTGGCAGTGCGCTACCTGATGGGCGTGAAAGGCGTGTCCAACCAGATCATCCTGCAGCCCGGCACCAAGCTCAGTGCGGCCAAGGCCGACATAGAAGCCGCTCTGGTGCGCCGCGCCCACACGGACGCCGGCAAGATCAACATCGACATTGACGGCAGCACCCTGACGCTTACTGGCAATGTGAGCAACTGGACCGAGCGAGACACCGCCAAAGAAGCCGCCTGGAGCACGCCCGGCGTGACCAGCGTGGTCGACAAAATGACCATGACCTTCTGAGGCCCGCCATGCAAGCACATACCAACGCTTCAGTGTCCATCTGCAACTCCCACGAGGAGGCAGAGGCCGCCATGCAGACCCTCAAAAAGTTTGGCTTTGATGTGAAAAAACTCTCGCTCATCGGCAAGGGCTATCACAGCGAAGAACACCCGGTGGGCTTCTACAGCACCGGCGACAAGATCCGCGCATGGGGCAGCACCGGCGCCTTCTGGGGCAGCATGTGGGGCATCCTGATGGCGCCTGCCGTCTTCATGCTGCCCCCATTAGGCATGGTGGCTATGGCCGGGCCCGTGGTGTCCGTCGTTATCAGCGCGCTCGAAGGCGCGGTGTTGGTGGGCGGCTTGTCGGCAGTGGGCGCCGCCCTGACCCAACTGGGCGTGCCCAAGGACCAGGTCATCGTGTACGAAACAGCCCTCAAGGCTGACAAGTACGTGCTGATGGTGCACGGCAGTGACGACGAAGTGGCACGGGCCAAGTCCATCCTGGCCGGCACGCAACCCATGCAAGAGACTGAAACGCTACTGAATTAGTAGCACCTCGCACAGATTAGACGGGCGCTAGCGCCCGATTTAGCTCTGATTGGTGGGCCAGGGCCATCACTTCGCGGGCACTCAGGTGCTTGAGGCGGTGATCGGTCCAGACCTGCCGCCAGCGCCGGGCACCGGGCAAGCCGTGTCGCAAACCGAGCATGTGGCGCGCAATGCTGTACCAGTGGGTACCGTGCTGCGCGGCCTCACGCTCCATGTAGTCCACCATCTGAGCTTCCACCATATCGCGGGTGATCTCCCGCTCGGGGGCGCCGTAAAACGCGTTGTCCCACTCGGCCAACCACCAGGGGTTGTGATATGCCTCACGCCCCAGCATCACGCCGTCCACGTGCTCCAGGTGGCCCGCCACTTCGGCTGTTTTGGTAATGCCACCGTTGATGGCAATGGTGAGGTGCGGAAAATCTTTTTTGAGCTGGTACACCAGCTCGTAGCGCAGAGGCGGGATTTCGCGGTTCTCTTTCGGGCTCAGGCCCTTGAGCCAAGCGTTGCGCGCGTGGGCAATGAACACGGTGCAACCAGCATCGGCCACGGTGCCCACAAAGTCGCGGACGAAGCCGTAGCTTTCTTCCTTGTCGATCCCGATGCGGTGCTTCACCGTCACCGGAACGTCTACCGCATCCACCATGGCCTTCACGCAGTCCGCTACCAGCGGTGCTTCATTCATGAGGCAGGCGCCAAATGCCCCGCGCTGCACCCGCTCGGACGGGCAGCCGCAGTTGATGTTGATCTCGTCATAGCCCCACTCCTGGCCCAACTTGGCAGCCCGCGCCAGATCAGCAGGTTCGCTCCCGCCCAGCTGCAAAGCAACGGGATGCTCTTCAACGTTGAAGCGCAAATGGCGCGGCACATCGCCATGGATGAGCGCGCCGGTGGTCACCATCTCGGTGTACAGCAGCGCATGGCGGCTCAATAGGCGGTGGAAATAGCGACAGTGGCGATCGGTCCAATCCATCATGGGGGCAACGGACAGGCGCCAGAGGTTGGACTCAGACATGTTCTTCAAAATCAAGTAGTTGTTTGATTTTCGCAGATTGCCTTTGGGGACTCCCACTTATCACCCCGATGCGGACTTCCAGAAACCAGTTAGTCCGTGTTGTGTTCCGCACGTCCGGTCGCTCTTGCCACGAGGTTCGCCCATGGTCACAACTCCAATCGCAGCGGCCAAGAACGTCGGACGCACCTTGACAACTCCTCGGCTGCAATATTTGAGGAACCAAGTGCTAGGAATTACCCCCAAACCCTTGGGCAAACCCCCTGTGTCTGAATTTCCATCATTGCTTACCACTGAATCGAGCCTATGAAGACTGGCATGTTCTGGTTTGTTGAAATACAATGTTTTAATTGTTAAATACGGGTTTAATTATGAAAAACAAATTTCAAATCTGTGGCTTCGCACTGTTACTGATTTTGGGGGCCGGCATCGCCCAAGCCCAGAATAGTCGCTTAGATCGGATTTCCAGCAGCAAGGAACTGCGCGTCTGCATCTGGCCAGACTATTTTGGAATTTCCTACCGAAACCAAAAAACTCAACAACTTGAGGGGATAGACATCGACCTTTCGCAGGCGTTTGCCAAGGACTTGGGCGTCAAGCTGCGCTATGTTGATAGCTCATTTGCCAAACTAGTCGAGGATCTGACGCAGGACCGGTGCGATGTCGCAATGTTTGCCGTGGGGATTACCGCAGCGCGCGCTGAAAAGTTGAAGTTTTCTCAGCCGTATTTGGTGAGCGACATCTATGCCATCACCACCAAAAGCAACCGCCGCATCAAAACTTGGGACGACATTGATCAATCCGGAGTGGTTGTATCGGTTGCCAAAGGCACGCTGCATGAATCGGTGATGCGCGACAAACTCAAAGCCGCAACTTTGTCTATCAATGCGACGCCACAGGGCCGGGAACAGGATGTTGAGTCCGGGCGCGCCGATGTCTTTATGACAGACTTCCCATTTAGCCGACGCATGCTGGAACAAACAGACTGGGCGAGGCTGGTGAGCCCATCGACTACCTATCACCTGACGTCTTATGCTTACGCGGTTGTTCCCGGGGACTCAACTTGGCTGCAACGAGTCGATAAATTTGTTGCGGATACCAAGCGTGATGGCCGACTCTTGGCCGCTGCCAAAAAGAATGGATTGGAACCTATCGTTGTGCGGGACTAGTACCATTGGGTCATGGCTCTGCACAAACACCCAACACCACGGTGGCTGAGTAAATCCACTTTCGCACTGGGTGCGGTGCTGTTGACGGCATTTGTACTGGGGTTGACCGGCTACCACTTGTGGCGCTTGCGGAGCCAAGCTATCGAAAACGGCTTGCTCAATGCTGCGCAATTGGCCAGCGCCTTGGAGGAGCATCTAACCCAAACACTTAGTGTCTTGGATGTCAGTCTTGTTCAACAAGGCGAGGCGTCCTTTTCACCCGCAGCCGCAGAAAAGCTCACTCGCAACGCGCGTTACATCCGCTCTATCAATCTTGTGGATGCAAGCGGGCTGGTGCTCAGTAGCTCGGTTGCTACCAACATCGGCATTCGCTTTGACAAGAGCAGCGTGTTACCGAAGTCCGATGGCCCCTTGCCCTTGCTACGCATCGGCCCGCTATTAGACGGGCGGGACTTGTCCGGCGCACGTCCCGTGGCACCTGATGCCTTGGCTCCGCCCCAATCCATCATTCCGGTGCTTCGAGACCTGGCGCAGCCATCAGGCGGTTTTACCTCCATGGTGGCTACTCTGAATCCGGACTATTTTCTCAATTACTACGACCGCCACCTGAACCTTGCCGATGGCGAAGTGGCGTTGATGCGCATGGATGGGAGTCTGCTGCTCAGTACGGCGGAGCGATTCAAGCCCAATGCGCGCATCGATCCGGCCATCATGGCTTTACTGGACAAGTCCGTTTCAGGTCGTTTGCGACAAACTGACCCACAAAAAAACACCCAACTTAGCGCCTACCGCGTATCCCGCGATTTCCCAGTCGTGCTGGTAGTCAAACTCAATGAAGACCGGGTACTGGACGACTGGCTTAAAGAAGTACGCAACACCTTGACGGTGGTATTTGTCATTTTGTCCATCGCTTTGCTGACAAGCGCTGCGTATTTCCTTCGGTTGATCCGCCTGCGACACGAGCACGACATGCGTGTTCAGGACTTGGATAACCAGAAGTACGCGCTCGACCAGCATGCGATCGTCAGCATTACCGACACAGCTGGACGCATCACCTATGCCAATGAACGCTTTTGTGCCATCAGCGGATATGCCCTGGACGAGTTGCTGGGCCAACCCCACAGCATTTTGCGGTCGAACCAACATGACAAAGAGTTCTACAAGCATCTCTGGCTAAGTATCACGGGTGGGAATGTCTGGCACGGTGAGCTTTGCAACCGCAACAAGAATGGTGACCTCACATGGTTCCAGACCACGATTGTTCCGCTCACGGACATAGATGGCCGGATTCAACAATACATTGGCATTCGTACAGACATCACGGAACGCAAACGAATCGAAGCCTCACTGGTGAGCGCCAAGGCAGCTGCAGAAGAGGCCAACGAAGCGAAAAGCCAATTTCTGGCCAACATGAGCCACGAGATCCGCACTCCCATGAATGGTGTGCTGGGAATGGCCGGTTTGCTCCTTGATGGTGAGTTAAATCCAGAGCAAAAATCTTTCGCACGCAACATCGTGCACTCAGGGGAGGCGCTACTTGCTCTGATCAATGACATTCTGGATTTGTCAAAGATTGAAGCGGGGCATATGGAGTTTGAGGCGCTAGCCTTTTCGATTGCTCCACTGGTTCAGTCTGTTACCTCAGTCATGCAAATCAAAGCCAATGAGAAGGGACTTGCGTTTAGAGTACACATTCCTCAAGAAGTTCATGATGCCTACATTGGCGACAGCCATCGCATCCGACAGGTACTTTTCAATTTACTGGGCAATGCAGTTAAATTCACAACGCAAGGTGAGGTTTCTCTGCTTGTTGCTCCCACTCCAACAGGCCTGCGGTTTGAGATATCAGATACCGGCATAGGTATTCCTGAATCAGCCTTGAACAAACTTTTTTCAAAGTTCGTACAAGTGGATACTTCGACGACCAGAGAATTCGGCGGAACTGGCCTGGGCCTGGTGATCTGCAAAAAACTAGTGGAGGGAATGCAAGGCAGCGTAGGAGTGCAGAGCAATCAAGGCGTGGGCAGCCTCTTTTGGTTTGAACTGCCACTTGCCAAGGCTCCAACAAAGCTGGATGCCTCAAGCTCCCCCATGACCGGGAACATCGGGGCTGTTGCAGATGAGAAATCTCAATCTCAATCGCAAGAGGCAGGCGCAGGGAAGATTTTTGTCTTGTTGGTTGAGGATCATCCGATTAACCAGAAGCTAGCTACGGTGCTGCTACAGCGCATGGGCTTTCAAGTAGATCTTGCGAAAAACGGCGCTGAGGCGGTGGTAGTCGCCGAAGCCCGGATCTATGACATGATTTTGATGGACATTCAAATGCCTGTCATGAACGGGATAGAGGCCACCAAAAGAATTCGTGCAGGTTCAGGTCCGAACAAGACCACTCCAATAGTGGCACTGACCGCAAATGCAATGCAATCGGACAAAGACGCCTGTTTCGCTGCTGGAATGAATGACTTTCTTACCAAACCGTTTACCAAGGAAGGTCTCTCGCAGGCGTTGGATCGTCATCTGCACCGAGTTGAATAACTTGTTTCTATAGGCAAAGCACTTAAATCAGGGCTTTTCTTATCGGCAAAATCTTTGGCAGGAGAGTTTCTGATTCAAATCTGCACAATTTACCGGTCTGTGTATGAATGAGTAACAGGTGATTCGCTAAATCGAACCGCCGAGTAATTGTCGACATTGCGAGCGCAATCCGGGAACTCAGACAAGCGGGCGGTTGATTAGTCGTCGATGTTGAGGCTAACCATCTCCACGATTCGATCCAACTATTTGCATGTCTAACAGCCGACATTGATCAATATCTGCAACTGGCCCGAAGTGGGTGTCGACCCAAAGGAGTCCTTCGCACACATGGATTGGCGGCCCAAAAGCGGACATCCGATCTGATACAAATGAAGCGGACTTGCAGAGGCCGACTTTGCAGCGAAAGCAGTCATCTTGTTGCGCCGTCCGTTGCAATATGTTGTCCTACAGTTTCCATTGAATGAACAATGCATGTAACTGATCATGAACCCAGTGGCTGGTTCCTCGTTGCAGAGGAAGGCCGATTGACGCTCGACGTTAACGTAAGTCAAAGTTCCGTCTCGTACAACTTTTTGATAGAACTCAATCATCAAGAGTCTGCGGAATATGCAACAAATGGTTATGACTTCATTTCGGAACTAGCAAAGAAGATCCAGTACTCAGCGCCAGGTATGCGCGGAAGCACCTCACCCTTTAGCCAACGGAACATCGCTGGGGAAGCGCAAAAAAAGCAAGAAGTACCCGTTGGAGACCGTGGTGCGGGTGGCACAAGTTGATTTCGTCTCAGAAAGTTCGCAGGTTGCAGACTTGTAATTGCACCTAAGGTTTATAGAATCCACACAATGGCCAACCCAAAATTTCAGCCTCACGGCGAGTTCAAATCCAGAGTGCAAGGACAGGTTTTGGTTGCGCATTGTTGGGGCAGCTGGAACATTGAGATGCACCAAGAGTCGGCTAGATTGTCCAAACCACTCGTTGAGGAACTCACTAAAGGTGGCTCGTGGGGTTGCATAACCGTTGTGCATGAATCTATGGTGACGTCGTTAGCAGTGCTCGAAGCCGGTAGAGAGGCTGTTGCCTCACTTCCAGAGGATTCCGGACTAGTTGCTCTAGCTTGGGTTTTAACTCCAGACTTAGAGGGATATTCGTTTCTTTACAAGCGCTATGAGTCTATGTATGCGGACTTGTTGGCTACAAAAACTTTCGACAATGTTTCCGCCGCACAGTATTGGATTGAGGGCGCCATTGCCTCAAAACCCCGGGCATCGGCTGCCTGAAGACGTTATTTAACATTGCCAAGCGATGTCATTCATTGTGCTCAGTTATCAATCAGTCAGTCGCGTAACAAAACTTGCTCTATATCGTGCGCTGCCCTGAGCAACTTTTGCACAGTTTCTTTGGTGAATTCTTTGGTATGGGCGTCTATCCCGTCCGGGTGCAATGTCCATAAGCCTTTTTCATCTCGCGCAAGTTTTTTTGCAGTTTGTAGGGCCTCGAGCTTGCGCCGCAGGGTCTCTCTGGGCAAACCAGATATTTCGGTCAAATCCGAAAGGCGCACTCCCTGTAAAGATTCTTTAGGCACCCTACCTGTGGCTGAAATCTGAGCTGAATCTCCACCGGAGCCGAAAAACTTGATTGCGCTCAAGTGGGCAACCAAACCCCAGACATATACAGACTCGAAGTCCATTTTCAGTTCCACACACAGTCTGCGCAAGTGATCAACGATGTGCCGGTTAGCGATAAATGCCACCGTTCCAAATGAGTTTTCGAATCGCTCGTCAAACGAAGATGGCATAGTGTTTTTCGCGTCAGTGAATTCAAATTTTCGTCGACTAAAACAGCCCTGCTTTCATCCAAAGCCATTCTTTTTGCCCAAATTGTGGAGCTTCGATCTTGCTCTGGGTTATCGATTCGAAGTACAACGTGTCATGCGAAACGGTCCTTCGGAGTTGACCGTTTTTTGGGGCAACATCCAGTCAGGGCACCGAAGATCAAGCAAGTCCGTTGTCCCTTCATGCTGCCCTGATGTTTCGATCAGAACCCAGGTCTCGTGAACGCATCAACCTCACAAAATCTGAAGCGCCTAGAGGTTTTGAAAAGAGGTAGCCTTGAGCAATGCCGCAACCGTTTTTACGCAGCCAATCAGACTGTTCCTGTGTCTCCACTCCTTCTGCAACCACGCCCAAATCCATGGCTTTGGCCATATCAATGATGGCTTTGACAATAGCGCATGAACCGGCACTGCCCGGCAGTCCTCGAACAAAGGACTGATCGATCTTGATGGAGTCGACCCTCAGGCGTTGCACATAAGCAAGGCTTGAATAGCCGGTACCAAAGTCGTCAATAGACAATTGAACGCCCAGCTGTACCAGGCGATTGACCGTCTCAAGCACCATATCTTTATCGTGCATCAAAACCGATTCGGTAATCTCCAACTTCAACCGTGACGGTGGTAGACCAGATTTGCGCAAGGCATCTACCACTTGGTGCTCGATGTGTCCACGGGCGAACTGCAACATGGATATGTTCACAGATATTGAGCAAAATTGGATTCCTTCATTGACCCACTCTGCTGCCTGACTGCAGGCTGTTTGAAGAATCCAGCTCCCAATAGGAATAATGAGCCCATTTGATTCTGCAACCGGTATGAAGGTGGCCGGCGATACCCGCCCGAGCTCAGGGTTATGCCAGCGTACCAAAGCCTCCACACCGCTAACACGCTCATTGGATAAATCCACTTGCGCCTGCCAAAACAGAGTCAACTCGCTCCTCTCTATGGCACGTGCCAAGCAGGAGCGAATGCGCATTCGAGTTGCAGCCTCTTCATTCATCTTGGCATCGTAAAAGCGATAAGTGTGCCCTCCAGCAGACTTGGCCTTGTACATGGCAGTGTCGGCACAACGCATCAGCCCGGCAAAGTCGCACGCATCATCCGGAAAAATAGCAATGCCAACCGAAAACGACATGGATACCTCCTGTTGGTGAATTGCGATATATCCGTTGGCAAGCCCAATGAGCTTCTCTGCGACATTAGAGACTTGCGTTAGGTTGTGTACGTCGTGAAGCACGATCGAAAACTCGTCTCCTCCCTGGCGACTCACGGTGTCGGTCGAACGCAGCAGTGACTGAAATCGATCGGAAATGGCGCATAACAGTGCATCTCCGGCATCATGCCCCAGTGTGTCGTTAACCTCTTTAAAGCTATCCAGATCGATAAACATCAACGCAAGCTTGGTGTCATGCCTGCTGGATGTTTCCATTGCTTGATTGACCCGGTCACGTAATAGGGTGAGGTTAGGAAGCCCCGTGAGCGGGTCGTGGTGCGCCAAATGCTGAAGCTTTGCTTGACTCTCCAGCACCCCCCGCTCCGCCGCTAAAAGTCGATCTCTTTCGCTCAGCAATCTCGTCTGCCGGTAGACGGCGAATATCAAAACCAGAAAGGCAGCCCACACCAAAGGTAGCCGCAACATGGAGGGAACACTCCCACCAACCACCAGTAGTCCTAGAGTTGTGGTCGTAAGTGCAACCATAACCAGCGGCAGTTGGCGCAAGACCCCCTCACATAGACGGTCATAGCTGGCTGATGTGTCCACACAACTTCGCCAAACATAACTGGCCCAGCCAATCAACAGTGAGGAAAGCGAAAACGTCAGATTCGTGATAGTTCCAATTTGCTGTTTACCTCTGAGCTGCCCCAAATTCCAAGACATCCATGTCAAACCGAGCGCACAAATTCCGATACACAACAAGAGAGAGCCCGCGAGCCACCTTTGCCGATCGTGAAGTTGTAAGACCACAAAGCAGGCTGCCGCGCTGAGCATGCCGACCGGATAGCTGCACAAAACAAACAATTGAAACGCGTGGCTTTCTCCCGCCACAGAGAGATACAACGTTAATGTCAATATCGCAGAGCCCAGCGCAAAACCTATCACGTCGGTAAACACCAGCATCCACCTGTTTCGATGAACCAGTGCCAAAAATCCTGTGAGAAAGAAGAACGTGGAAGGAAAGAAGAAAAAATCTGATGGCCCCGGGAAAGGCGTCCAATCTGCGTATGTCTGTACGTCCCAAACTACTTGCCCAATGCCGAGGCACAGTAAGCCAAGGAATTGATGTCGTTTGGCTGCTGCCAACTCTGCCCCGGCCTCCCGATATCCGCACCATGCTAGCCAAGCGCTGACAGAAAAAGCTAACGTCCAATGGACATTTTCGAAAAAGAGCGCATATTCAGCGTCTGGACGAAGTCGAACTTGCAACCAACAGGCAACTACGACTACGGCGGTGGCCAACGCCAGTGCCGTCTTTTTGGTCCTATTTGTGTTTGATTCAGTGACCATTGCTCCCCTCTACCTGCCAGGGGGCGCTTGGCCCTCGACATTCACTTTGGAAATATGAAGTCAAATTGTGGCGTTCCGTGTAGGAAATAGCAGCAACTTTTCAAGTTCTGATGCCCAAAATGGGCGGCTCTAGGATCCAAACGAAAGTTGGCCGTGAGCCCATGATGAGCGTCTCACTTTGGATGGGGAGCTTTTAGAAGTCCTTGGTAGCCGACATTGGGCGACTGTATTGGCTCCTGAGCGACTGGAAACTCAGAGCCGAAGCCCGCTGATTGAATTCAGGCGCCCTAGAGCAGACCTTCACCAAGGCCCGCAACTGGCCGTACGCAGCTGTCCACCCGGCGCAATTTTTCGTGAATTTGGACGCCCTACCCAAATACAGAATTCGCTTACATGACCGGATAAGCCTGTTCTCTCTGTTAGTTCAACCAACTGAACTAAAGCGCAAAACAAGGTCCTTCAATTCAAGAAACTGTCTTCGAACGTTGACAGGTGATCGTCTCGCCCTGCTCTCAAACTGGGGGAATGCACGTAGGAGGCTATTTCCAGTCATCAAGCCCATAGGACATGAGCAAATCTTTGAGGGAGCCAACCTTGCGCATCCTGCGAATTTCCGTGTCTAAAGTGGCCACCAAATCCTGAGCGTGCGGGTGCTTTTTGCTGAAGCCCACATACAAGGGACTCGGGCTTTGACAACCAGCGGACACGATTTGGTTCTGCAGCCCTTTCGTGGATAGGACATAGGCCATCTCTGTGTAGTCCTCAAAAACGCCATCGATCCGTCCCCGAATCATCATCTCGGCACGTCGCTCGCTGGGGTTGTCCGCGAAAACTTCGTGTGTTTTTGGACGATTTTCGGCTCTGCTTAACCATTCACCAAAATCATTTTGGTACGCGTTACCCCCGACGACTCCGACGCGGGTCAAACCGTCGAGGTCTTGAATCGAACGGTACTTGAACGGACTCGAAGCCGGTACAAAGACGCAACCCTTTGCCACCCCGATAGGCTCGCTGCCTATGGCAAGCTGATGTTCTCCCGCTTCTTTTGCGTTGGCAGCAATGACCGCTGTCACTTTGCCAGACTGGGCATCCAATAGAGCACGCGTCCAAGGTATCACCCGATAACTGACAGACTGCCCCTTGGTCGCAAACGCAGATTTCAAGAGCTCAACCACATAACCGGGCTTCTTTGCGGTGGGCTCACAGTTGTAAGGGCACCAGGTGTCAGCCACTACCACCAAAGTTTGAGCAATTGCATTCCCTGTCGTTAGGAACAAGGCCAGCATTCCCAAGGCGTGACAAAGGCGCTTTTTCAAATCCATGGTGTATCCAGTTTGGATTGCAGGGCCTTGAATCTAACGTAAACACCTGCAAACTTCCAAGCTAAACACAACCATTCTTTGACCGGATCATTTGAGGCAACAGCCGTCGCATCTCTAGGTATCCTTGATCGTGTGTATTTCTTTGTTGAAATCTCTTTTGTGAAAAGGGTCTGCACATGGCAATTGTCTACACGCTACTTTTGATTGTTGTGGGCCTCTGGGTGTTTACCCAGTTGCAGCCCGATATGGCGTCGCGCTGGGGTTTGGCGCTGGAGCGCAAGCGCAGCGGGTTGGTGCTCAAGTCTCAAGCGATTGCAGGCTTTGACATCCCCTACCTGGAAGGCGGCCAAGGCGAGGTGCTTGTACTCGTGCACGGCTTTGGAGGCGACAAGGACAACTTCACGCGCATGGCGCGGTTTTTGACCCCGCATTTCCGGGTGATACAGCCAGACCTGCCGGGGTTTGGCGACGCTACACGTAACCCAGCAGCACGGTATCGCATGGCCGATCAGGTGGAGCGCCTGCATGCGTTCTTTCAGGCCTTGGGGGTACAAAAAATGATTTTCGGTGGCAACTCGATGGGCGGTTTCATTGCCTGCGAATATGCCGCGCGATACCCCGATCAGGTCAAGGCACTCTGGCTCCTGGATGCTGCAGGCACGGCCACGGCACACGACTCACCCATGCTGCAGCACTACCTCGCCACGGGTGAATCACCCCTGTTGCTACGCAGCCAAGCTGATGTGGCACGGTTGATCCGCGCCACCATGGCACGGCCTCCCTACTTCCCCGGCTTTTTGAAGCGCACGTTGGGTGCTCGCGCGATCGCGGACTACCCCTTGCATAGCGAAATCATCAAAGACCTTAGCCAACATTCGCCCATGCTGGAAACCCGCTACACCACATTGCCAACTCCGGCGTTGATTGTGTGGGGGGCGGAGGATGGCATCTTGAACCCGGCCGCATCCCAGGTTCAGGAGCAGCTACTCCCCCGGCATCAGACCATCGTCATGCAGGGCATAGGGCACCTGCCCATGCTGGAAGCACCCGCCCAAACCGCCCAAGATTTCATGAAGTTTGCGAAAACGCTGCCAGCTTAATCTTGCCGCACGAATTCCAACGCGCCATCATCAATCGGCTGGTTCAGGAGCAAGGTTTTGTCTACTTCATAAGCATGCGTTACGCGCCAGGGGCCACTGCGGCCCTGACGCGGCAGTTCGTTCACGTCCCGCAGAATGTAGCCCGAGGTCAGTGAACTCATCACATTGCCATCGCCCAATTCTCCGGAGGGAGCGCGGGGCGTTGCACGTGCGACGCCCTTGGCATCCATGTAGTTGAGCAGCCGGCAGACGTAGCGTGAAGCGATATCCGCTTTGAGCGTCCACGAAGCATTGGTGTAGCCAAAAATGAAGGCCAAGTTCGGCAGGTCCTGCATCAGCACTGCGCGATAGCTCAGCCGCTGGTGGGTCGCCACCGGTACGCCATCCAAGGTGATTTCCATACCGCCGAAGGTTTTGAGGCGTATGCCGGTTGCAGTCACCACGATGTCCGCATCCAACGACTCCCCTGACTTGAGCAGAATGCCATTCTCGGTAAACGTGGCAATTTCGTCGGTGACGATAGAGGCCTTGCCCGACTTGATGGCTTTGAAGAGGTCACCATCAGGCACCACACACATGCGCTGGTCCCACGGGTTGTAGCTGGGTGTGAAGTGGCGCATGTCCACCGTATCCCCCAGGGTTTTCTGGATCGGTCGCAACATGAACCTTCGCATGGCGTCGGGCCAGCGTTTGGCGCCCTTGTACAGAGCGCGCTGCAAAGCGATATAGGAAGTACGCAAGGCGCCGTAAATCCAGCGTTGCGGCAGGACCCGTCCTAACCGCGCAATCGCTTTTTCTAACGTGGGTGCGATGAAGTAGTAGGTGGGTGTGCGCTGCAACATGGTGACGTGCGCAGCTTCAGCCGCCATGGCCGGAACGATCGTGACCGCCGTGGCGCCACTGCCGATCACGACGACCCGCTTGTCGCGATAGTCCAGGTTTTCGGGCCAGAACTGCGGATGAATGGTTTGCCCCTTGAAGCGCTCTGCACCGGGGAATGCAGGGAGGTGCCCCTGGTCGTAATCGTAATACCCGGTACAACTTATGAAAAAGCGACAGGTGTAGGTACGGCTTTCGCCAGTAGCTTCCTGCACGGCAGTGATCGTCCATTGATTCTGATCGCTGGACCAAGCGGCCTGGAGGATCTTCAGACCGAAGCGGATATGGCGGTCGACGCCATATTCCTGCGCGGTCTCTTTGACATATTCACGCACCAGCCGGCCTTCAGACAGCACCTTGGGTGACATCCACGGCCGAAAGGCATAGGCGAACGAAAACATATCGGAATCAGAACGCACTCCAGGGTAGCGAAACAGATCCCAAGTGCCACCAATCGTGTTGCGTCGCTCGAGGATGGCGTATCGCTTTCCCGGAGATTCCTTCTGCAAATGGCACGCCATGCCGATACCTGAAATTCCCGCGCCGACAATCAGCACATCAAAATGTTCGCTCATAGAACTCCCTGCAGAATACCAAGTGCAATGCGTGCCCCAAGTGGGCCGTGGCTCCAAAAGCCAGTTTATATCTTTGGCCTGAAAGCCTTTCTGCGCGATCTAACTTCAATGCAACCCCGACGATGAGAGGGTTGGCTACCCGCTGCTGGGATGCTCCCTTTGCAGGGAAAACTTAGGACTGGTTTTCAGCTTTCGCGACTACCAGCCGCTACTGCCTGATTCGCCCTTGAAGGGTCCCGCTAAATCAGGTGTGATCCATCCGCCATAAAAACCTCCAGGTTGTGCCGACACCTTGGCGCCGCCCACTGTGCAAGCCAGTTCGTGAGCGTAAAAAGCGATGCAATCTGCCAGGAGCTCCGCACCAGCCAGCGGTTGCGGGTAGCTCCAAGCAACCTTCGACAAGCAACGCCCTCCATCCACCAGATCCCAATATCTGGCAGGGCCTTTCCATTCGCAAAAAGACCCTCCGCCTGCCTGCCGCAGTAGCGAACGATGAACGGCAGAAAGTGGAAGGTAATAGGTTGGCGGGTGCGCGGTCTCTCTGACTGCCCAAGCCTCTCTTGTGCGGGCCACTTCTAACCCCCCCCAGCGCACAACCACCTCACGGATCTCCCGAACAAGCGCTGGTGGGCGCGGAAAGTCCCAGACAGAAATCTGTCCCTTGGAAGGGGTGTCAGCAAATGGGGGACGGTCCACTCCTCGCCAGCGCCATTGGGCGCGGGACCGCGCGATGGGGTCAAGATCATCCTCTGGCATGCTTGGATCTTAGAGGGCTACGTCAGCCTGAATCACTTTGGGACCCAAAGCCCCTCAAGTCTTCGTCTAAATTCCCACTAGAAGATCCAACCGAAAAACATGCACGCGCGCTTTGCCAAGCTTCCAGCGCGCCCACTGCCCTCAGTGCCCCCATGCGGGGAGTTGTTTGTGGATGAAAAACACTGACAACCTCGCTAGCTCGAATAAACTGGAATCGTCAAATTCTTGAGCCCGTTTAGATACTTCGGAGTCTTCTTGTCATGCTTGGATTCGGTCCCAACCTGCGCGCACTACTTTTAAGTCTGAGTCTTGGGGTTTCTGGAGCATCAGCAAGCCATGCCAAGTGCTCACGGTTGATTCAAGTGCCGGTGGCTCCGATCGGCCAGAGCGTAATCATCGACGGGGAAAGCATCAGTGGTATTTACCCCGAACTTTTGCGCAGCCTCACCGACAAAGAAGGCTGCAGTTTCACCTTCAATGAAGTGCCTCGGGCGCGGTTGGAAGTATTGTTTGAGACTGGTCGTGCAGACCTGCTGATACCCGCCAGCAAGACACCAAAGCGCGACGCTTTCGGCACCTTCGTGGCTCTCGTACAAAACCGCCCCACTCTTTTGTCTCTGTCGTCCAACCGCGCAACCATCAAGACGCTACGGGAGCTGCAGGATGACTCCACGTTGAAAGTGGCTTTAGTGCGAGGTTTTGACTACGGCCCTGCGTACCAGGATTTGGTGACCTCACTTGCAAAGCAAGGGAGGTTAATCATGGACGTAGACGCCTTATCAGTAGCTCGGTTGCTCAAGGCCGGCAGTGCACACGCAACCATCATGGCGTCCACCATCTTGGCCGGAGCCATACAGGATGACGAGCGTGTGCGTGATTTACTTGATCGTCTTCGCATTGAGCCGCTTGACGAGCTGCCATGGGGCACTAGCGGTGTCTATATTTCCAACAGTTCGCTCACTCCGCAAGACAGGGCGGCATTGCTGGAAGCGTTGGAGCGTGCTGCGCGCTCGGGAGACGTTTGGAAGGCCTTTCTGCGCTATTACAACCCGGTCATCCTCAAAGGCAGCATTCGCCCGCTTTGAGTCACTTGAAGCTGCAGACTTAAACAGGTTGTCGCTAAACACACATGGAGTCAGGCGCAGCGGCTGATGTATTTCAGCAGACACAGGTCTATCGCCCCGGCCCTGCTTCGCCCCTGTAGTGGCGTCAGACAGGGGGCAGGAATACCTCCACCCGGTCACGCCCGCCCTGCTTGGCGAGATACATGGCACGGTCTGCAAGTTCAACCAAGCGCTTGGAGCTGGGAACGCCTTCGGAATACGCCACACCGATGCTGCCCGTCATGGGCCGGCGCAGGCCAATGATGCTCTTGATGGATTCGCGAATGCGCTCAGCCACCACCAGCGCCTCGTTGAGCTTGGTATCGGGCAGGATGACGCAAAACTCCTCACCACCGTAGCGGGCCACGTGGTCATAGGCACGGGCCTGGCTCTTGATGGCCAGCGAAACAAACATCAAAGCCTGATCTCCGGCCACGTGGCCGAATGAATCGTTGTAAGCTTTGAAGTGATCCGCATCCACCATCAATAGACACAGCGGCGATTTGGAACGCTGAGAGCGCGCGAACTCATTGGCCAACAACGTGTCAAAGGCACGACGATTCTTCAGGGCCGTGAGTGGATCAGTAAGGGTCTGTTCCTGCAAATCCTGGTTCAGCTCTTCGATGCGGCGCTGGTGGTTTTCAAGTTGTTGCTGGCGCAATGTTTGCGCTTTGGCTACCAGCTCCAGTTCTGCATTGGCGCGGCGCAAGGCCAACAACTGCACCACCTGACGGGAGAGCGCCTGGAGGGCCTCTGATTGGCGCTCGGTCAGTTTGCGGGGCACCTTGTCAATCACACAAACGGTACCAAGAGCGGCACCGGAGGGTGTCAGCAGCGGTGCACCTGCATAAAAACGGATACCGGGGTCACCGGTCACTAGCGGGTTATCGACAAAGCGCGCGTCCTGCAATGCATCAGGCACTTCCATGACCCGGTCAGGATCTACGATGGCATGGGCGCAAAAGGCCTGACCACGTGGGGTTTCCATGGCGCTTAAGCCCAGTCGGGCCTTGAACCATTGGCGGTCTTCATCTACCAGCGAAATCAGGGCGATGGGGGTGTCGCAAATGAACGAGGCCAAGCTGACCACATCGTCATAGGCCTGTTCGGCTGGCGTATCCAGGATATTGAAGCTGCGCAGGTCTTCAATCCGTAGCTTCTCATCCAGGTTGGCGGGGTCGTGCATGCAGGCGGACTTTCCTTGGGTCTGCGTGGGCGATGGGCCGCCTGAAGACGATGTCTTTCAGTGTCAGATAACGGCACACCATGGTGCTTTATTGTGCACCAATCCCATCCACAAAGCCCACGTCGAGGCCACTGCCAAGGCCGCTCCGGCTAGGCGTATACCCCAAGTGCCATCCCCCATGCGCGACAGACCAAACCGTAACCAGAGCCAGGGGCCTGCCATCATGGTGAGCGAGGACCCCAGCGCAAAAAGGGCCATGGTCGCAGCGCCGGATAGCGGTTCCCCTGAGAGGGAGGCCAGCAGCAAGGCGGAATAAAGCAATCCGCAAGGCAGCAGGGACCACACCACGCCCAAGCCCATGGGAGCCGCAAGTGCACCTCCCGCCGAGACTTTGCGCACGCGGGCCCAGACGCTGCGTGCACCGGCTTGCAGCCACAGAGGTTGCCGGCCTGTAAACAGAAGGACGAGCCCCAGAACCGTAGCCGCCACGTGCAACAAGGACCAGACCGGCCGCAGCGCAGCGGATTGCACGGTGAGCCAACCCAAGCCCTGTACCGAAGCGGCAGCCAGCGCCCCTAGCGCCGCATACCCAATGACCCTACCCGCCTGAAAGCTCAGCATGGCTGGCGTACCGTTGGCACCTGCGGCCTGCCCGATGCCTGCACAAGCCGCCCCGCACATGGCAAGACAATGGGGTCCGCCCATGAGGCCCATCAACAAAGCGGCGACTGCCAAAGACGACTGCATCCGGGCAGGTTAAATGATTTTGGAGAAGCGGGCGCGGGTACGGTCGGTTTGCAGATAGCGGTCGAACACCATGGCAACGGCGCGCACAAAGAACCAACCTTGGTTGGTAACCTGGATACCGTTGTCATCCAGCGTCACCAGACCCTGCTCTTCCAAACCGCGCAAGGTATTGAGTTCAGCGGCAAAGTAGGTTTTGAAGTCCAGCAGATACGCAAGATTGATAGATTCAAACTGCAGCTGGCCTTGGCACATGAGCGCCATGATCACCGCACGGCGCACCAGGTCGTCACGCGTAACGGCCATGCCCCGCACGATGGGGAAGCGCCCTTGGTCCAGATAGTCGTAATACTCTTCCAGTGTCTTGGCATTCTGGCTGTAAGTGGCACCGATGCGGCCGATGGCAGACACCCCCAAGGCAATCAGGTCGCAATCCGGCTGGGTGCTGTAGCCCTGGAAGTTACGGTGCAAGCGCCCCTGACGTTTGGCAATGGCCAGCGAGTCGTCCGGCAAGGCAAAGTGATCCATACCCACATACACATAGCCGGCCCCCATGAAGGAAGCCAGTGAGTGCGCCAACATGGACACCTTGGAGGCGGCACCGGGCAGCTCCACGGTGGCAATACGCCGCTGGGGCTTGAAGCGCTCCGGCAAATGCGCATAGGCATAGAGGGCAATGCGGTCAGGGCGCAAGGCATTCACTTGTGCGAGGGTACGGTCAAACGACTCGGGGCTTTGGCGGGGCAAGCCGTAAATCAGGTCCACATTGATGGACTCAAATCCGCGGGCTCGTGCCGCCTCGACCAAGGCAAATACTTGCTCGGCAGGCTGCACGCGGTGCACGGCCTTTTGGACTGCGGGGTCAAAGTCTTGCACGCCGAAGCTCAGGCGGTTGAAACCAAGCTCGGCCAAGGTGTCCAGGCGCGATGCATCAACCGTGCGGGGATCCACCTCTATGGAATATTCACCGCCAGCGGCAAAGCTGAAGTTGCGGCGCAGCATGGCCATGAGTTCCCGCAACTCTGCGTCGCTTAAAAAGGTGGGGCTGCCCCCACCCAAGTGCAACTGGCTGACGGACTGTCCCGTTCCCATCAGTTTCGTGTGTAACTCCACTTCCCGGGTCAGGTAGCGCAAATACGTAGCTGCCTTGTCATGGTGCTTGGTGATAATCTTGTTGCAAGCGCAGTAGTAGCACAGCGATTCGCAAAATGGGATGTGCACGTAGAGAGACAAGGGCAAGGCCAGCGCTGCAGCCCCAGACCGGCGTTGCTGCAAGGCCTGGGTGTAATCGTCCGCACTGAAGGCCTCGACAAAGCGATCTGCCGTGGGGTACGAGGTGTAACGCGGTCCGGAGACATCAAACCGGGTCAATAGTTGTTCTGATATGGGTGCGGATGCAATGGCTGCGTTCATGAATACTCCAAGCTAGCGCACAGACTGTGATCGAAGCGCCCGCCAAGCTCCTTGATTTACATCAAGGAGTTTCAGGATGACCGGGACCATAATTGACTTGCATCAGGGGAACACCATGCTTGAACACGCAACACCTACCGCCAAGTCTCTCGACAACCATACGTCTATCGCGATCACACCGGTCGGCACAGCGGCATTGAACCCCCACACCATTAAAGTGGCATGCTCCAACTGCAACCTGCGTGAACTGTGCATGCCCTTGGGCTTGAGCGCTGCAGAGCTGGACAAAATTGACGACGTAGTGGCCAGCCGCCGCAAGATCAAACGCGGAGCAACCCTCTTCCGCAACGGAGAAAAGTTCACCAGCCTGTTTGCGATCCGCACAGGCTTCTTCAAAACGTGTGTTGCATCTGAAGACGGCCGCGACCAAGTGACCGGCTTCCAGATGGCCGGTGAAATCGTAGGGCTCGATGGCATCGTGAACGACCACCACACCTGCGATGCTGTAGCCCTCGAAGATGCCGAAGTCTGCGTCATGCCCTTTGACCGCATTGAAGAGCTCTCGCGGGAAGTGAATTCGCTACAACGCCATGTCCACAAGATCATGAGCCGCGAGATCGTGCGTGAAAACGGCGTGATGCTGCTTCTGGGCAGCATGCGAGCCGAAGAGCGATTGGCTGCGTTTCTGCTGAACCTGGTTCAGCGCCTGCATGCCCGCGGCTTCTCGCAAAGCGAGTTGGTGTTGCGGATGACCCGCGAAGAGATTGGAAGCTACCTGGGTCTGAAGCTTGAGACTGTGAGCCGCACATTCTCCAAATTCGTGGAAGACGGCATTGTGGAAGTCAAGCAGCGCCATGTGCGCATCCTGAACACCGAGGCCCTGAAGGACATTGTCAACCCCAAGGTCTGCAACTGAGCGGTGCTCAAACTCCTAGTCGTTGACCTCGGCGGCGCTCATATGGAGCAAGGCGGTCAAGGCGCTGGAGGCCAGCGTCACCCCCCAGAAAACGAAGAACGCCAAGGTGTAAATCCCTTGGCGTGAAAGCGGTAGCGCGGCATCGTGCCAATGCAGATCGTGCGGATCCATGAATGCAAACACAACGATCTCCAGTACGCCGGCCGCCAGAAAAGCGGGCCAGACGACTGCCATCCATTTACCTGTCGGCATACATCGCTCCTGAAAATCCGCTTCAGCGCGGTGCAGTGGTGGGCACTACCGACTTGTTGATGTCTAAGCCGGCCTGGTAGTAATTTTCATCGACGATGGGGTCCATGCCACGCACGGCAATGTAGAAGGTCAGGAAACTCGCCACCACCACGATGAGCGGACCGGAGACTACCAGCCACACATGACCGAACTTCCACCAGGGTGCGGGAGTGTTGGACGAAGTTGTAGGGTTGGACATAAGCTTTCTTTCTTAACGCGGAACAATGAATACGGACTTTTCAGTCACTACGGCAGACGCGGGGGCCGATTTCACCGTGAAATGGATGGGGTGCGAACCGGGAGCCGCACCTTCGTAGGGAAGCTGCACACGGACGGCGATCCAGCGGGATTCAGTGGGGCCAACCTCCATGCTGGCATCGGTCGACACCGTTAACCCCGGCAGACCTTCGACGCTGACTTCATAGGTTTGCTGAGTTTCCCGGGTATTCATGATTTGCAGGCGGTACACATTCTCCAGACGACCGCCCGACACCATGCGGGCCAAAGTGCCGCGGTCGCGCTCCACATCCACTTTGAAGGGCGGGCGCAACCACAGGCTGGTCAGCATCGCGATCACCACGGCCAGCAGGATGCCGGTGTAGATCAGCACACGGGGTCGAAGCACATGACGCAAGGTTTGGGCATTGGTCCAATGCTGACTCAGGGCATTCTGTGTAGAGTATTTCACCAAGCCACGGGTGTAACCCATTTTGTCCATCACGGTGTCGCACACATCGGCACAAGCACCACAACCAATACATTCGTATTGCAAGCCTTTGCGGATATCAATACCGGTCGGGCAGACTTGCACGCACAAGCTGCAGTCCACACAGGCGCCCAGATTCAAGCTTGCGATGTCGGCCTTTTTGGAGCGGGCACCCCGTGGCTCCCCGCGCTCCTGGTCGTAGGTCACGATCAAGGTGTCTTTGTCAAACATGGCGCTTTGGAAGCGCGCATAAGGACACATGTATTTGCAGACCTGCTCGCGCATGTAGCCCGCATTGCCGTAAGTGGCAAAGCCGTAGAACAACACCCAGAAAGATTCCCAAGGGCCCATGGACAACGCCATGAATTCAGCGCCCAGACTGTGGATGGGCGTGAAGTAGCCCACGAAGGTAAAGCCGGTCCACAAGCCAACGGCAATCCACATGAATTGCTTGGCTGCTTTGCGCCAGACTTTGTCGAGATTCCAAGGGCCTGCGTCACGCCGCATGCGGGCAGAGCGATCCCCTTCCGCCAGCTTTTCCAACCAAAGGAAAATTTCGGTGTACACCGTTTGCGGGCAGGCATAGCCGCACCACAAACGCCCTGCTACCGCCGTAAACAAAAACAAGGACAGTGCGGAGATCACCAGAATGCCGGTGAGATACACAAAGTCCTGGGGGTACAACACCAGGTTGAAGATATAGAACCGCCGTGCCCCGAGATCAAACAGCACCGCTTGGCGCTGCCCCCACTCCAGCCATGGCAATCCATAAAACACCAACTGGGTCAGGAAGACCAACGCCCACCGCCACTTCGAGAAGTAGCCCGACACGCTGCGCGGATAAATCTTCTTATGCGCTTCGTACAGGGCAATCGTCTCCTCGTCGGCACCGGGTGGCGGGGCAATAGGCCCCTTGTCCGGTGACGCGACGATAGGAATGATCTTCTTCTCAGCAGTAAAGGCGGGTACGCTCAAGGAATGTCCTTTGCTTGGCAGCCGGCTTTACTTGGCCGCACCAGTGTTGGAGAAACCCCAAACATAGGACGCCAGAACCTTGATCTGCGCGGGAGACAGTTTTTGCGCCTGCGCGGGCATCTGGTTGACCTTGCCGTTGTTCACCATGGCGATGATGGCGTTTTCGCCATAGCCATGCAACCAGATGTCGTCGGTCAGGTTCGGTGCACCGAGCGCCTGGTTGCCTTTTCCATCTGCGCCGTGACAGGCTGCACAGGCTGCGAACTTGGGTTTGCCCAATGCAGCACGCACCGAATCATGCGGACTGCCGGAGAGGCTCAGCACATAGTTGGCCACGTTCTTCACGTCATCCGCGGTACCGACGGCGGCTGCCATCGGTGGCATTTGCCCGATACGGCCTTGAGTCAAGGTCTCGATAATCTTGTCGGGTGTGCCGCCATGCAGCCAGTCAGCATCGGTCAGGTTGGGAAAGCCTTTGGAGCCATGGGCGTCCGAGCCGTGGCATTGGGAGCAGTTGTTCATGAACAAACGCTCACCGATGGCATGGGCCTGAGGATCCTTGGCCATGTCTTCAGGCGTCATGCTGTCAAAGCGCGCATAGATGGGCGCGATGTCGGCTTCGCCCTTGGCGATTTCGGCTTGCAGCTGGCCCTTGGAGGTCCAGCCCAGCTTGCCACCAAAGTTGCCCAGACCCGGATAGAAGGCCAAGTACACCGCACCGAACACCAGCGTGATCACGAACAAGCCGACCCACCAGCGGGGCAAGGGGTTGTTCATTTCACGCAAGTCGCCGTCCCAGACGTGACCGGTAGTGTTGTCATTGGCGGTCATGGCCTTGGCTTTGCCGCTGAACCACAACAGGAACAGACAGGCCACGATGCCGATGACCGTGACGGCGGTCACGTAGACCGACCAGAAGTTGCTTGTGAAGTCACTCATTTTGATTCCTTTTGGGGCTCAGTCCTGCTCGAAAGGCAGGTTGGCGGCCTCTTGAAAGTCGCTGGAACGGCTCTTGGACCAGGCCCAGCGAACAATGGCGATAAAGACCACGAAACTGATAACCGTGGTGATAGAGCGCAGGTTGTTGACATCGATGTCCATGGTCATCCCCTTACTTCAGTGCCAGGCCGAGGACCTGCAGGTAAGCGATGGTGGCTTCCAGCTCGGTCTTGCCCTTGACTTCTTCCGAGGCCTTGGCGATCTGCTCGTCGGTGTAAGGCACACCCACTTTGCGCAAGGCGCGCAGGTGCGATGGCAGGGACTCGGCATCCACCAGGTTTTTCTCCAACCAGGGGTAGGCCGGCATGTTGGACTCAGGCACCACATCACGCGGGTTGGTCAAGTGGATGCGATGCCATTCATCGCTGTACTTGCCGCCCACACGGGCCAAGTCCGGACCAGTGCGCTTGCTGCCCCACTGGAAGGGGTGGTCATACACCGACTCGCCTGCCACGGAGTAGTGGCCGTAGCGCAGTGTCTCAGCCCGGAAGGGGCGGATCATCTGCGAGTGGCAGTTGTAGCAACCTTCACGGATGTACACATCACGCCCGGCCAATTGCAAGGCCGTGTAAGGCTGGATGCCCTGGAGGGGCTCTGTGGTGGATTTCTGGAAGAACAGCGGAACAATTTCCACCATACCGCCTGCCAGCAACACCAGCAGGATCAGCACGATCATCAGGAAGTTGCTGGTCTCGATCTTCTCGTGCGACAGACCGGATGTACTTTTTTCGTTTGCCATACAAAAGGTCCTTTTAAGCGTGGGCTGCTGCGGGAATGGCCACGGTATTGGCGCGCCCGGCAGTAGCGGTCATCAGGGTGTTCCAGAGCATGATCAGCATGCCGCCGAGATACAGGAGGCCGCCGAACAGGCGCAACACATAGAAGGGGTAGGTCGCCTTCACCGACTCCACAAAGGTGTAGGTCAAAGTGCCGTCGGGGTTGATAGCGCGCCACATCAGACCTTGCATCACACCGGCAATCCACATGGCAGCGATGTAAATCACGATACCGATGGTGGCTGTCCAGAAATGCAGCTCTATCGCTTTGACGCTGTACATCTGCTTGCGGCCGAACAGGCGGGGAATCAGGTAATACATGGAACCCATGGTCACCAGACCCACCCAGCCCAAGGCGCCGGAGTGTACGTGGCCGATGGTCCAGTCGGTGTAGTGGCTCAGGGCGTTCACGGTCTTGATGGACATCATGGGGCCCTCGAAGGTGGACATGCCGTAGAAGGACAAGGACACGATCAGGAATCGAAGGATGGGGTCGTCACGGAGTTTGTGCCAGGCGCCACTCAGAGTCATGACGCCGTTGATCATGCCGCCCCAGCTGGGTGCCAACAGAATCAGCGAGAACACCATGCCGACAGACTGGGTCCAGTCAGGCAAGGCGGTGTAATGCAAGTGGTGTGGACCCGCCCACATGTAAGTGAAGATCAGCGCCCAGAAGTGGACGATGGACAGGCGGTAGCTGTACACAGGCCGCTCGGCCTGCTTGGGGATGAAGTAATACATCATGCCCAGGAAGCCGGCAGTCAGGAAGAAGCCCACCGCATTGTGGCCGTACCACCATTGCACCATGGCGTCTTGCACACCCGCATAAGCGGAATAGCTTTTCATCCATCCTGCAGGAACGGCCGCACTGTTCACCAGGTGCAGGATGGCCACCGCAATGATGAACGCACCGAAGAACCAGTTGGCTACATAAATGTGCTTGACCTTGCGGGTACCTACCGTGCCGAAGAACACGACGGCGAAAGCCACCCAGACCAGGGTGATCAGGATGTCAATCGGCCATTCCAGCTCGGCGTACTCCTTGCCGGAGGTGTAACCCAGTGGCAGAGAAATGGCGGCGGCCAGAATCACCAGCTGCCAGCCCCAGAAGGTGAATGCGGCCAGCTTGTCGCTGAAGATCCGCACGTGACAGGTGCGCTGCACGACGTAATAGGCAGAAGCGAACAAGCCGCAGCCGCCGAACGCAAAAATCACTGCATTCGTATGCAGCGGGCGCAAGCGCCCGTAGGTGAGCCACGGAATGCCGAAGTTGAGTTCGGGCCAGGCGAGTTGGGCGGCGATGATCACGCCCACCAACATCCCGACCACCCCCCAGACCACGGTCATGATGGCGAACTGGCGCACAACGGTATCGTTGTAAACGCCTGCCTTCTGATTTGGAAATGCCATATTTACCTCTTCTTGGATTACTTCAAAGCTAGTGTCTGCCGGGCTTTACAAAAGCGGGTTGACCCACATCAACTGGCAGAGAAAAAGCGGGGAACCTTTTTCAGGGTTCACGCAAAATGCGCTCACCCTCGGACTCGATGTCTTCAAACTGCCCCCGGTCAATGGCCCACCAGAGACCTGCCAGAATGAAAAACACCAGCACCACCGACAGGGGAACCAACAAATACAAGATGTCCATGACTACTCCTGGGTGATTGGGAAGAGCGGCGCTGCGTGCACAGCGGCAGGCGCAGGCGAATTCAATGGCGCAGAGAGGCGCAAGGCATTTAGCACCACCAGCAAGGAGCTGCAGGCCATGCCCAAACCGGCCAGCCAGGCTGGCAAATAGCCCGCCACGGCCAAAGGAATACAAGCTGCGTTGTAGGCCAAGGCCCACCAAAGGTTCTGGCGCACCACCTGCATGGTTTTGCGGGCCAGCATCCATGCGCTGCTCACGCTGGCCAACTTGTCACCCATGGCTACGAAATCAGATCGCGATTGCGCAATCGGCACCGCGCGCCCGAAGGCAAATGACACATGCGCGCCTGCCAGCACCGGCCCGTCGTTCAGACCGTCGCCCACCATGGCAACCACGTGCCCGTCGGCCTGCAGCTGCTGCATGTAGACCAACTTGTCCGACGGCGAGCACGCGCCACGCACATGAGCGATGCCCAATCGGCTGGCCATGGTGCGGGCCGCTTCTACGCGATCGCCGGATAAGAGATGCACTCCTATTCCCATGCCTTGCAAAGTGCGCACCACCTGCACGGCATCTTCACGCACTTCTTCTTGCAAATGGAAGCTGGCCACCCAGCCTGCAGCATCGCTCAAGTGCACGACCGGACCTTCAGCCACAGCCGATAGCGACTCTGGCGAAACAGCGCCACAAAACGATGCGCCTCCCAAGCGGAAGCGCCCCTCCACAAGGCCATCCGGCATCAATGCCATGCAGATATCTGCCTGCACCCCCTGCCCTGCCACCTCGTGCGAATTGTTTACGCGCAGGGGGCTTATGCCTTCGCGCTCCGCAGCCAGCACCAATGCCCTTGATAGAGGATGCAGGGACTGCGAGGCCAGTCCGGCGGCAGCTGCCAAGGCTGAAGCCCGGTTAACGCCAGCACGACACGCGACCGTTTGCAGAGCCATGGCGTCGCGGGTCAGTGTCCCGGTTTTATCAAACACCACGGTATCGGCAGCCGCCAGAGTTTCCAAGGCGGGCAAGCTGCGGACCAGGAGCCCGTTGCGGGCCAGGTTTCCTGCTGCCGCGAGCATGGCCGCTGGAGTTGCCAGCGACAGCGCACAAGGGCAGGTCACCACCAACACCGCGACCGCCACCATCAGGGCATGGGCAGGGTCGGTCGGCCACCACCAGATGGCGGCACCTACAGCAGCGAGGAGCACGCCGATCAAAAAGGGTTTGGCCCAACGGTCGGCCATCTGCGCCGCGCCGGGCTTGGTGAGGGAGGCACTTTCCATGAGGGCCAGAATCTGGGCAAAACGGGTGGACTCCCCCAAGGTTTGCACCCGCACCAGCACAGTGCCCAACAGGTTGTGGCTGCCTGCAATGACGCCCTGCCCCAAACCGCGCTGCAGAGCATGCGATTCACCGGTCAACAAGGACTCATCCACCAGGGTGTACCCCTGCTCGATCACACCGTCAGCCGCAAAGGTCTCCCCGGCGTGCACCTGCAT
>RFQA01000110.1 GCA_009925925.1 Betaproteobacteria bacterium | reverse complement strand
AGCCCTGCTCCCTTTGGCCGAAGGCAAGGGTTTGCGCCTGAGGGTTCGTGCCTCCGGCGAGTGGTTTTTGAGTGACCCGGTACTCTTGCAGCGCATGCTCATGAATCTGGCCAACAATGCCATCCGCTACACAGAACGGGGTACCGTGTTGATTACCTGTCGTGTGATCGAAGGTGGTGCACAACTGCGTTTCGATGTGTCAGACAGTGGCATTGGCATCTCGCCCGAGCACCAGCGTGAAATCTTCCGCGAGTTTTATCAAGTGGGGAACTCCGGGCGGGATCGCACGCAAGGCCTTGGCTTGGGGCTGAACATCGTGGAACGGACTGCCAAGCTGTTAGGCCATACGGTGTCCTTGCGGTCCGATCTCGGCTGTGGCACCCGCTTTTCCATTCGCGTTCCGCGCGCCCTGCCACGCGCGATTCCGGTGACGTCCAACCCTTTGTCGGAGCCTGCAGGTTTCGGCGAACTGGAGGGGATGCGCATCCTGATCGTAGAGGACGATGGCTTTGCCCTGGAGGCATTGCAGGACCTTTTGCGCTCATGGGGCTGTGTGGTGAATGCGGCAGCCGGTGTGCAGCAGGCCTTGGATTTCGTGAATGCTTATCCTGCACCCGACCTTGTTCTCACGGATTTCCGTCTCGGTGAAGACCGCAACGGCATGGATGTCATCGCCATGGTCCGGTCTCACGCCCGACGGGAGATCCCGGCCTGCCTGATGAGTGGTGACACCGACGCAGAGCTGATTCAGTCTGCCAAAGCCGCCGGCTTGACGCTCTTGCACAAGCCGGTGAGGCCCGCAAAATTGCGCAGCCTCTTGCGGCGCCTGGCGATTAACAGCGCCCCGGAAACTCAGGAAAAATCCTAGGCAGCGGTAGCGGGGCGGTAGCCGCTGCGGGCGGCGGCCACGACAGCTTGGGTGCGGTTTTGTACGTCAAAGTGGCGCAGAATAGCTGCCACATGGGTCTTCACCGTTTCTTCCGACACGTTGAGCGTGGTACCTATTTCCTTGTTGGAGCGTCCATCGAGCAATTCACGAAGGACCAATTCCTGGCGCTGGGTCAATGGGGCCTTGTCGGTTGCTGCTTCCAGTGCTCCGAAATCGGAGCGTCCTTCCAGCTCACGGGGTGAGTACACATCGCCATTGAGCACAAGTCGCACTGCATGCAAGAGCTCATCACTCAGGGTGGATTTCGTGACAAAGCCGGAAGCGCCATTCTGTAACACCTGACGCATGATCTGCGTGTTGGCAGACCCGGACAACATGACGATCGGCAGCTCGGGATGGCGCTGGCCGAAGATATCGAGCGCGGCAAGGCCGGTCATGTCCGGCAAGTGATAGTCCAGCAACACCAGATCCAGATCGGGATGGTTTGCCGCTTGGTCAAACGCCTGCGCGCAGGTTCCTGCCTGCAACACCGTCACATCTTCATCCAGTCCCTTGAGGACTTGATGCAAACCTTCACGCACCAATGCGTGGTCGTCAATCACAAGAATTTTCACGTCAGTCTCTTTGTAGACGCCGAGTTAGCGAACGTCTTGCATGTTATCGCAACGCAGGTGTCTTTACACGCCCAACAAAAAGGCCCGCAGCGCTTGGCATGCGGGCCCTGTCTGGCTGGTGACAGCGCGAATCAACCGCCGTGGATCTTCATCATGAGTGGCACGATCAGCAAGGCCACGATGTTGATGATCTTGATGAGCGGATTGACGGCCGGACCCGCGGTGTCCTTGTAAGGGTCGCCCACAGTGTCACCGGTCACGGCCGCCTTGTGCGTCTCAGAGCCCTTGCCGCCGTGGTGCCCGTCTTCGATGTATTTCTTGGCGTTGTCCCACGCGCCACCGCCGGTGCACATGGAGATGGCCACAAACAAGCCGGTCACGATGGTGCCCATGAGCAAGCCACCCAATGCGGCCGGGCCGAGCGCCAACCCGACCACGATAGGCACCACCACGGGCAGCAGGCTGGGGATCATCATTTCCTTGATCGCGGCAGTGGTCAGCATGTCGACTGCGGTGTCGTACTCCGGCTTACCGCTGCCGTCCATGATGCCCTTGATTTCTTTGAACTGGCGGCGTACTTCAACCACCACAGAACCTGCGGCACGACCCACGGCCTCCATGGCCATGGCGCCGAACAGGTAGGGGATCAGCCCGCCGATGAACAAGCCGATGATGACCATCGGATCACTCAGGTCGAAACTGATGTGCTTGCCGTAAGCCTCAAGCTTGTGGGTGTAGTCCGCAAACAGCACCAGTGCGGCCAGGCCGGCGGAACCGATGGCATAGCCTTTGGTGACCGCCTTGGTGGTGTTGCCCACGGCGTCCAAGGGGTCGGTAATGTCCCGCACGCTGGCAGGCAACTCGCTCATCTCGGCAATACCGCCTGCGTTGTCGGTGATGGGGCCGTAGGCGTCCAGTGCCACCACAATGCCGGCCATGCTGAGCATGGACGTGGCGGCAATCGCAATGCCATACAAGCCGGCCAGTGCATACGCCGTGTAAATGGCTACGCACACAAAGATCACCGGCCAGGCGGTGGAGCGCATGGAAACACCCAAGCCCGCAATGATGTTGGTGCCGTGCCCCGTGGTCGATGCCTGGGCGATGTGCTGAACAGGCGCGTACTGGGTGCCCGTGTAGTACTCGGTGATCCAGACCAGTGCTGCGGTGAGCACCAGGCCTACGGCGCAGGCGCCGAACAGTTTGCCGGCAGCTCCGGTGCCGCCCAAGGCGTTGTCGACAATCATCGATTGCGTCACAAAATAGAACGCAATCAGGGACAGCACACCGGCTACCGCCAAACCCTTGTACAGCGCGGGCATCACGTTTTTCATGCCGGGCGATGCCTTGACGAAAAAGCAGCCGATGATGGACGCCACGATAGAAACGGCCCCCAACGCCAATGGGTACAAAACGGCATTAGCGCCCGCCCCGCTTGCGAGGAGTGCTCCTAAAACCATAGTGGCGATCAGCGTGACTGCATAGGTTTCGAAAAGGTCAGCCGCCATGCCGGCGCAGTCGCCCACGTTATCGCCCACGTTGTCGGCAATCACGGCCGGGTTGCGCGGATCGTCTTCCGGAATTCCGGCTTCCACTTTGCCTACCAGGTCCGCGCCTACGTCCGCACCTTTGGTGAAGATGCCGCCGCCCAAGCGCGCGAAGATGGAAATGAGGGACGAGCCGAAGGCAAACCCGATCAGCGGGTTGAGTTTGGCGGCAGTAACGGCTCCGTCCGGCACCAGAAACCAGTAAAAGCCCGTCACGCCCAGCAGGCCCAAGCCCACCACCAGCATGCCGGTGATAGCGCCGCCGCGGAATGCGACGTCCAAGGCAGGCCCGATGCCCTTGGTGGCAGCCTGCGCCGTGCGCACATTGGCCCGCACCGACACATTCATGCCGATGAAGCCGCAGGCGCCGGAGAGCACCGCGCCCAGCACAAAGCCCACTGCAGAGAGACTGTCCAAAAAGATACCAATCAGGATGGTGAGCACCACGCCGACGATGGCAATGGTTTTGTATTGCCTGGCCAAGTAGGCTGCGGCGCCAGTTTGAATGGCGGCCGCAATTTCCTGCATGCGTGCGTTGCCTGCGTCCTGGGAAAGAATCCAGCTGCGTGCCCAAAAGCCGTAAGCCACGGCAATCAACCCACAGCCAAGCGCCAGAAACAGCGCTGTGTTGCCCGTCATAGAAATACTCCTCTATGGTTGTTTCGCAAAGATGGGAGCAACGCCAGCGTTGTCCCCGCTGCGTTGCTTCCTCAGTGCTCCAACCCTGCTTGGCAGAGGGAGGTGATTGGCCAACACAATCAATGTAGCGTGCTTTGTGGGGCAAGCGGTGAATTCGAAAGTGCCAAGTCAGTAAAATCAGGGTTAATCCGTACGTTTCCTGTTTCAACTCATACAAAGAGAGATTGCATGTCCCTAGACAATGTCACCCCTGGCAACAAAGTGCCTGAATCGTTCAACGTCATCATTGAGATCTCGATGAACGGCGATCCCATCAAGTACGAAGTGGACAAGGCCTCCGGCTGCATCTTTGTGGACCGTTTCATGAATACGGCCATGCACTACCCCACCAACTACGGCTATGTGCCCAAGACCATCGCTGGTGACGGCGACCCCGTGGACGTGTTGGTGATCACCCCCGTGCCCCTGCCACCCGGTGTGGTGGTTCCTTGCCGTGCCATCGGTATCTTGAAGATGGAAGACGAAGGCGGCCTGGACGGCAAAGTGCTGGCGGTGCCTACTGACAAGATCCTGCCCCTGTATTCCCGTTGGAAGACGCTGGATGACCTGAACCCCGTGCGCCTGAAGGCCATCGAGCACTTCTTTGAGCACTACAAAGATCTGGACACCGGCAAATGGGTCAAGGTCCAAGGTTGGGGCGGTGTGGACGAAGCCCACAAGGAAATTCTGGACGGCATCGCAGCCTACAACCAGCAGTAAGCTGCACTGACCTGAAACACGGCGTTCAGCGTGTTTCAGGCCCCTGGCGCCCGTCCAGCGTGCGCGAGCAGCTATCAAAAAAATAGCGTCCCGGGGAAATCCCGGGACGCTATTTTTTCGCCTGAACTCCGCGCGATTTAGCGTTGCGGGTCAGGAAACAGCAGGCGCGCCAGTGAGCTACCGGGCTGAAATGCTTGCCATTTACCCTCCGCCTGCGCAAGCCGGTCTGCCACCACCCACCATGCGCTGGGGTTCAGCCCCAGGCCGATATGGCTGGCAAACACTTCTACGTTTTCTGTATGGGGTTGCTTGCGGCTTTTGGCCTGCAGACTCGCTTGCCAAGCCACGACACCGTCGCTGCGTGAATACACCGAGGTGGTGGGCACAGGGGGCGCGCCAGCCAAGTCAAACTGCTCAATCGCGTCCGTGATCTTGTGTCCGGCAGTCAGTTCATAGAGCTTCCAGGCATTGGTGCTGGTGTGGGAGCCGCCAAAGGGCGTTCCCAACGTAATCACCGCGCGCACCTGGTCGGGCAACTCTTTGGCCAATTCGCGGGCGTAGATTCCGCCCAGGCTCCAGCCGACCAGACTGACTTTTCGGCCGGTACTTTGCGCGAGCTCTAGGATTTGCTGGCGCGCGGTCTCCAAAACACCCGCACGCGGGCCGAAGTTGTAGCCTTGGTTCCACCCAGAGACGTCATAGCCCAGGTTCTTCAGGTAGGCCCGCAGAGGCAAGGTGGATCCGTCACTGGCCGTCAGTCCGGGGAAGACCAGCACAGGGTGGCCGTCGCCGGCGGGGGCCTTGGACAGCACCGGCCAGCTGGGCAGCACCGACCAAAGCTCCCATGGCGCGCGCACCTCAAGTGCAATCAAGTGCCAGCCGGGTGCAGCAGGGTGGGGTGTGGGTTCTGACGAAGGGGCTTTGCTTGCCATGGCTTGTTGTGTCTCCTGCAGCCCTGATGATTCAGGGGGCTTTTGCTTTCCAAGAACTTAGCAGCATTCCGGCCCAGAGGCACGGATACACGCGCGCTTTAGGTGCGTCTCCTCAGGCGCGAAGCGGGGGCGGATTCAAGGTGTATTTCCGCCTTTGCATTATTCCGGAGCCGGTGTATCATGAATCGATAAAAATGTTAAAAACCATTTAAATTGATTTTTGAGGTACGCCGATGGAAACCGCCCACACTTCTTCGTTGTTCGACAAATCGCACGAATCATCATCCGCTTTATCGTCAGGCGCCGATTCCGGCCAGTATTTGAGCTTGCGGCTGGGCAGTGAGGAATACGCCATAGACATCCTGCGCGTGCAGGAAATCCGGTCTTACGAGGTGCCCACCAAAATGGTCAACTCGCCGAGTTTTGTGAAGGGTGTCATCAACCTGCGCGGCGTCATCGTGCCGATTGTGGATTTGCGACTCAAGCTCAATCTGGCCAAGGTGGAGTACAACGACTTCACCGTGGTCATCATTCTGAACATCCGTGGCATGGTGGTCGGCGCAGTGGTGGACGGTGTGTCGGACGTGGTCACGCTGAATGCCCAAGCCATCAAACCTGCACCGCAATTTGAATCCGCATTGGAGTCCCGGTTTATCGTGGGGCTGGCGACCTTGGGCGAGCGCATGCTGATCGTGATGAACATGGACGCCCTGATGAGCAATTCCGAGATGGGCATGATGACCGCGGCCCTGTGAGGTCAGGCAATGCACGCTTCTTGCATGCAGCTGCGCAGGTCAAAGAGGTAGTTAACTTTTGTTGGAGTAGACGATGCCATTCTCTTTTTTGAGTTCTTTGCGCGGCAAGATTGTGGGCCTGGTCGGCTTGCTCGTGCTGGTCGGACTTGCGGGCTTGTCTGCGACCAATGTTTACACGGCCCGCTCGCATGCATTGGAGTCGCTCGACAACCAGACCCGCGCTCTGGCCCATTCGCATGCCACCGGTGTGGCGGAGTGGATTGCCAGCCGGCATCAGGTGGTCAAGGCCTTCGGCTTTGCTGTCAATGAAGCAGATCCGCTGAAGTTTCTGGAAGAAGCCAAAGTGGCGGGCGATGTCGACTCGGCCTACATCGGTTACGCCGACAAGCGCACGGCCTTCTCCGAAAAGCAAAATCTGCCACCGGATTACGACCCGACGGCACGCCCTTGGTACCAGTTGGCCGCTGCATCGCAAGGCCCGGCGCTGACGCCTCCTTATGTAGATGCCGGTTCCAAAAAATTGGTAATCACTTTCTCTGCTGCTATCCGCGAGGGTGGGGCGGTCAAGGCGGTGACCGCGGTTGATGTGTTTATGGACGGTGTGGTGCGCAATGTGGCCTCCATTCGACCGACGCCGGGCACCTACGGTTTCATCGTCGATAAAGCCGGCAAGATCATGGTGCATGAGGACACGGCCTTGGTGCTCAAGCCCGTCACCGATATTGCGCCTGATCTTGGAGGCAGCGGACTGGAGGCCCTGAGCAAGGCAGAGGCAGTTCGGGACATCCAAATCTCCGGTGAAAACCGCTTGGCCTACGCCACGCCCATTGCCGGGACAGACTGGTTTCTGGTGATCGCGCTCAAGCGCCAGGAAGCCATGGGTGGCATTACGGCCATGGTGTGGTCCTCGGCCGTGGGAAGCTTGGCGATTGCCGTGGTCGCGGTCTTGCTGATCGGTGCCGTCCTGACCAAGGTGCTGGCGCGCCTGGTGGTGCTCAAAGATGCCATGCAGGACATCGGTTCCGGCCAGGGCGACCTGACCCGCCGTATTGAAACGTCAGGCAACGATGAATTGGCGGCAATCGCTACCGGTTTCAACCAGTTTGTAGAGAAGACCCAGGGTGTGCTCAAGCAAGTGCGCTCCAGCGCCGACGCGGTCGCCACCGCCAGCGCCGAAATCGCCCAAGGCAACAACGACCTCTCCGCCCGCACCGAACAACAAGCCAGCGCCCTGGAAGAAACCGCAGCGTCCATGGAAGAACTCGGCTCCACCGTCAAACAAAACGCCGACTCCGCCCGTCAGGCCAATCAACTGGCCATGAATGCCTCTACCGTGGCTATTCAAGGTGGAGAAGTCGTCGGCCAGGTCGTGGAGACCATGAAAGGCATCAACGAATCCAGCCGCAGAATTGCAGACATCATCAGCGTCATTGACGGCATTGCCTTCCAGACCAACATCCTGGCCCTGAATGCAGCCGTAGAAGCCGCTAGAGCTGGAGAACAAGGCCGTGGCTTTGCCGTCGTGGCCTCTGAAGTCCGATCGCTGGCAGGACGCAGTGCCGAAGCCGCCAAAGAAATCAAGACCCTGATCAACGCCAGCGTAGAGCGGGTAGAGCAAGGCAGTAGTCTGGTAGACAAAGCCGGTGAAACCATGACCGAAGTGGTCAGCAGCATCCGCCGGGTGACAGACATCATGGGAGAAATCAGCGCCGCCAGCTCAGAACAGAGTGCAGGTGTCTCTCAAGTCGGAGAAGCAGTCACCCAGATGGACCAGGCCACGCAACAGAACGCAGCATTGGTGGAAGAGATGGCAGCGGCTGCGAGCAGCCTGAAGAGTCAGGCCAATGATCTGGTGCAGGTGGTGGCGGTATTCAAACTGGGCAACGAAAGCCACGGCGGTTATTCCAGCAGCAGCCCGTCCAGCGGTGGTAGTCACGCGTTGGCAAGCCCCTTGCCCAAAGCAGCCGTGCGCTCCAACCCACCCCAGAAGGTGAACTTTGCAGGGCCAGAGCGCCGGGCAGCGGCTGCAGCAAGTTCTGCCAAAACTGCCCCCAAGCCAGCCGCCAAACCGGCGGCCTCACCGGCCAAAGCCCCGCCGGTGCTGACTGCTCAGGCCATCTCACCGCCCAAGACCAGCAGCCGCGTGACGCCTGCGGGTGGGGATGATGATTGGGAGACTTTTTAAGCCGGCTTCTTGAGCGGCGTGCGCTGCTCCAAGTGTTCCAGGTAATTCTGGATGCCTTCGCCTTCACGCTCCAGAAAGCGCTGCACCGCATCCGCAAACGCAGGGTGCTGCAGCCAGTGGGCACTGCTGGTTTTGACGGGGAGCAGGGCGCGGGCCATCTTGTGTTCGCCCTGGGCGCCGCCCTCGAAGCGCCGGTAGCCATTCGCAATACACCATTGCAATGGCTGGTAGTAGCAAGCCTCGAAGTGCAGGCAGTCCACATGCTCCACAGCGCCCCAATAGCGGCCGTATGCAACGCGGTCTTCTGTATCAAAAAGGCCCGTAGCACCTGTGGAGCGTGCGCCAACAGCTATCAAACTGCTAGCAATAGGTTTGCCCTCGCGCTCCGCCACAAAGAGCAGCCAATGCTCGGGCATGGTGGCGGCCACGCGCCGGAAGAAGTCGGGCGTCAGGTAGGGCGGGTTGCCGTGCTCGCGATAGGTCTGGGCATAGCAGCGGTAGAAGAAATCCCAATCTGCAGCGCTGATGGCTGCGCCTTGGCTGTGGCGGAACGTGACCCCAGCCTCAGCCACCTTGCGACGCTCCTGCTTGATCTTCTTGCGCTTTTCCTGGTTCATGGACTGCAGGAACTGGTCAAAGTCCGCATAGCCCGGCGTAGTGTTGTGCCAGTGGAACTGCACGGTGTGCCGTGCCATCCATGCGGTATCCGTAGCAGTCTGCATGTCGGTATCAGCAGCAAACAGCATGTGGGCCGACGACACGTTCACCGATTCGCACCACGCCTGCACCCCCCGCAGCAGCGCTGCGCGGGCCTGTGCATCCACCGCGAGTAAGCGGGTGCCGGGCACGGGGGTGAAAGGTACGGCAATCACGGCCTTGGGGTAGTACTCCAGGCCGTGCTGCTGGTAGGCGCTAGCCCAGGCCCAGTCGAACACGTATTCACCGTACGAGTGGTCTTTTAGGTACACCACACAGGCGGCGCACAGGGCGTCGCCCCGGTGCAGGGTGATGAAGTGGGCGTTCCAGCCCGTGGTAGCCGTGGCGCTGCCGCTTTCAGCCATGGCGGCCAAGTAAGCGTGGCGCATGAAGGGAGTAGGGTGGGCTTGTGTGGCCAGCAGCGCATCCCAGGCACGGGAATCCACCTCAGAGGGTGCGTTTGACACCCGGATGACATAATCTGCGCTACCCATTTAGCGCCCCCGGCGCGACAGCCAAACGGCGCCTGCAAACGCCTTCAGGCTGTGAACTTCGATCTGCTGGTTCATGACTCTCAAACTGTGCGTTGCGCAACTCAATTTCATCGTCGGTGACCTGAACGGTAATGTGAAAAAAATCGTCGATGCGGCCACCCATGCCTATGCGCAGGGTGTGCGGCTGGTGTTGACGCCTGAATTGTCCATTTGCGGCTATGCCGCTGAAGACTTGTTCTTGCGTCCCGCCTTCATCCAAGCCTGTGATGATGCCGTGAAATCGGTGGCGCAGCGGCTCGCCGGGTTAAAAGGCTTGAGCGTGGTGGTCGGCCACCCCACCGGAGGCGACAGCCGTACCCGCTCGGTCGCCATCCAGAGTCGCTTCAACGCGGCCAGCGTGTTGCGCGAAGGGCAGGTTGTCGCCCACTACGCCAAACGTGAATTGCCGAACTACCAGGTGTTTGACGAGCGTCGCTACTTCAGCCCCGGCCAAGGTGTGTGTGTGTTTGAAGCGGGCGAGGGCGCAGATGCCGTTCAAGTGGGTTTGCTCATTTGCGAAGACGCCTGGTTTGAAGAGCCTGCCCGTCTGGCCCAGGAGGCAGGTGCCGAGCTGCTGGCGGTGATCAACGCGTCACCTTTCCATGTGGGCAAAGGTTATGAGCGCGAAGCTCGCATGGGTGAGCGCTGCCATGCCACGGGATTGCCGCTGGTCTATGCCCATTTGGTGGGTGGTCAGGACGAAGTGGTGTTTGAAGGCCATTCCTTCACCTTGGATGCACAAGGTGCAGTCACCGGTCGTGCTCCGAGTTTCAAGGAAAACCTGTTTGTAGCGCAGGTCGCGCGTGCGCAAGCAGCTATCAAATTGGTAGCGGATGTTGAGCCCGAGCGATCTGCTGAGGCGGACCTGTGGGATGCGCTGGTGCTGGGCGTTCGCGACTATGTGGGCAAAAACGGTTTCCCCGGTGCGTTGCTGGGCTTGTCGGGCGGCATTGATTCCGCCTTGGTACTGGCCGTAGCGGTGGACGCACTGGGGGCCGATAAGGTGCGCGCCATCATGATGCCTTCGCCCTACACCGCTGACATCAGCTGGATCGACGCCCGCGACATGGCGGCTCGTATGGGAGTGCGCTATGACGAGATTTCCATCGTGCCGGAGTTCGAAGCCTTCAAGGCCTCGTTGGCAGGTGAGTTTGCCGGCCGCGCGGAAGACACGACCGAAGAGAACATCCAAGCCCGTATCCGCGGCACTTTGTTGATGGCCTTGTCCAACAAGTTCGGCAGCATCGTGCTGACCACCGGTAATAAGTCTGAAATGGCCACCGGCTATTGCACTTTGTACGGCGACATGGCCGGCGGCTTTGCGGTCATCAAGGATTTGGCCAAAACCACAGTGTTCAAGCTCGCATGGTGGCGCAACGCCCATGACCCGTATGGCACCGGCGCTTCCCCGATTCCTGAGCGCATCATCACGCGCCCGCCCAGTGCGGAACTGCGCCCCGACCAGAAGGACCAGGACAGCCTGCCGCCTTACGAGGTGCTGGACGGTATCTTGGAGCGCTATATGGAAAACGACGAGAGTATCGAAACCATCATCGCCGCAGGTTACCGGACGGAAGATGTCGAGCGCGTTACCCGGCTCATCAAGATCAATGAGTACAAACGCCGCCAGGCGCCGGTAGGAATCCGCGTTACCCACCGCAGCTTCGGCAAGGATTGGCGTTATCCTATTACCAACCGTTTTCGGGCCTGATTTTTACAATGGACACGCAGATGAAACAAATTACCGCCATCGTCAAACCCTTCAAGTTGGAAGAAGTCCGTGAAGCGCTCGCTGAATGCGGCGTGACCGGCCTGACCGTGACCGAAGTCAAGGGCTTCGGCCGCCAGAAAGGGCATACCGAGCTCTACCGCGGTGCGGAGTACGTCGTGGACTTTCTACCCAAGATGAAGGTGGAAGTGGTTGTGAAAACCGATGACGTGGACCGCTGTGTGGACGCCATCGTCAAAGCAGCTCACACCGGCAAAATCGGCGATGGTAAAATTTTTGTGGCCAGCGTGGAGCGT
>RFQA01000109.1 GCA_009925925.1 Betaproteobacteria bacterium | reverse complement strand
GCGTCATGTTGAAAGCACCCTTCCAGGCCTTGGTCAATGGCGTGCGTGCGGTCGAAACGATTACTGCTGATGTCATGTTTTTTCCTTATTTGGATTGAGCAAACGGGCTCAGTTGAAGGTTTTGCCTTCAGCGGCCAGCTTGGCCAACAAGGGGGCAGGTTGCCAGAATTTGGCATCGTCCAGCGGGTTCTGGGCAAAGCGGTTCATGGCTTGCACCACATTGAACAGGCCGACCTCATCGGCGTAGTTCATGGGGCCACCGCGGTGGGCGGGGAAGCCGTAGCCGAAGATGTAAACGATGTCGATATCGCTGGCCTTGGCGGCAATGCCCTCTTCCAGAATGTGGGCGGCCTCGTTGACCAGGCTGAACACCAGGCGCTGCACGATTTCTTCGTCCGAGATCTTGCGGGGTGTAATGCCCAGCGCCTTGCGGTGCTCTTCAATCATGGCCACTACTTCGGCGTTCGGGATGGCGTCGCGCTTGCCGGGCACATAGTCATACCAGCCGGCACCAGTCTTCTGGCCAAAGCGGCCTTTTTCGCACAGCAAGTCCGCAGTCTTGCTGTATTTCATGTGCGGCTTCTCAAGATAGCGGCGCTTGCGGATCGCCCAGCCGATGTCGTTGCCGGCCAGATCGCCCATGCGGAAGGGGCCCATAGCCATTCCGAATTTTTCCATGGCCTTGTCTACCTGCTCAGGCGTGCAGCCTTCATCCAGCAGGAAACCGCCCTGACGGCCGTACTGCTCGATCATGCGGTTGCCGATGAAGCCATCGCACACACCGGACACGACTGCGGTCTTCTTGATCTTTTTGGCGACCGACATGACGGTCGCCATGACGTCTTTGGCCGTTTTTTCGCCACGCACCACTTCCAGCAGCTTCATCACGTTGGCGGGGCTGAAGAAGTGCAGGCCCACCACGTCCTCGGGGCGCTTGGTGAAGTTGGCGATCTTGTTGACGTCCAGGGTCGAGGTGTTGGAGGCGAGAATGGCGCCGGGCTTCATCACGCGGTCCAGCTCCTTGAACACTGCTTCCTTGACGCCCAGCTCTTCAAACACCGCCTCGATCACCATGTCCGTGCCGGTGAGGTCGTCGTAGCTCAGGGTGGTGCTCAGCAGGCTCATGCGCTGCTCGTACTTGTCTTGCTTGAGCTTTTTCTTGGCCACTTGGGCTTCGTAGTTCTTGCGGATGGTGGCAATGCCGCGGTCCAAGGCTTCCTGCTTCATCTCCAGCATCTTGACGGGGATGCCAGCGTTCAGGAAGTTCATGGCAATGCCGCCACCCATGGTGCCGGCGCCGATGACTGCTACAGAGTTGATAGCGCGTTGCGGCGTATCTGAGGGCACGTCAGCGATCTTGGATGCTGCACGCTCCGCGAGGAACAGGTGGCGCAGGGACTTGCTCTCGGCGGTGAACATCAGGTTGATAAAGGCCTCGCGCTCCACCTGCATGCCTTCGTCAAACTTCTTCTTGGTAGCGGCTTCCACCACGTCCACGCACTTGGCAGGTGCCGGGAAGTTTTTGCTCATGCCTTTCACCATGTTGCGAGCAAACTGGAAGTACGCATCGCCTTGCGGGTGCTTGCACTTCAGTTCGCGCACCAGTGGCAAGGGGCGCACATCCGCCACCGAACGTGCAAAGGCTAGGGCTTCTTCGGCGAGGCTTTCTGCAGAAGCGGACAGCTTGTCGAACAGCTTCTGGCCGGGCAGCATGGCGAGCATTTCGCTCTTGATGGGCTCGCCGCTGACGATCATGTTGAGTGCGGGTTCCACGCCCAACACGCGTGGCAGGCGCTGGGTACCGCCGGCACCGGGTACCAGGCCGAGTTTGACTTCGGGTAGCGCAATGCTGGTGCCGGGTGCTGCAATGCGGTAGTGGCAACCCAATGCCAATTCCAATCCACCGCCCATGGCCACCGTGTGGATGGCTGCCACCACAGGCTTAGACGAGTTCTCCAAGACCTTGATCACGCTGATTAAGTTAGGCTCTTGCAGGGCCTTGGGGCTGCCGAATTCAGTGATGTCTGCACCGCCGGAAAACGCCTTGCCGGCGCCTGTGATCACAATGGCTTTGACCGCGGTGTCAGCATTGGCCTGGGCCATGCCGTCTGCAATGCCCTGGCGGGTGGATAGCCCCAAACCGTTGACCGGCGGGTTGTTCAGGGTAATGACGGCGATATCGCCATGGACTTGATACTGGGCGGTCATGCAGGCTCCGTAAGTGAGGTTTATCCCAAAATAGAACGATCGTTCTTTTTTAAGGATTGTAGGGGCTTTGCCCGCCCTGCAAAGCCCCTTTGTCACCGCTGGGACAAAGGGTTTACCCTAGGGAAAATACCTGTTTTTCCCGCCCGGAACCAACTCAGGTATTGGGCAGTTTGTAGTCACGCAATAGTTCACGCAACTTGGTCTTCTGCATCTTGCCCGTACCCCCCAAAGGAATGGCTTCGACGAACACCACGTCGTCCGGCACCTGCCATTTGGCGGTCTTGCCGTCGTAAAAAGCAATCAGCTCATCACGGGTGACTTCACTGCCCGGCTTTTTGACCACCGCAATGATGGGCCGCTCGTCCCACTTGGGGTGCTTCATGCCAATGCAGGCGGCCATGGCCACTGCAGGGTGGGCCATGGCAATGTTCTCCACATCAATGGAGCTGATCCACTCACCGCCGGACTTGATCACGTCCTTGCTGCGGTCGGTGATTTGCATGAAACCATCGGGGTCAATCGTGGCAACGTCACCGGTGGGGAACCAACCATCCACCAGCGGCGAGCCGCCCTCGCCTTTGAAGTACTCGCTGATGACCCAGGGCCCCTTGACCAGCAAGTCCCCATAGGCTTTACCGTCCCAAGGCAATTCGGCGCCCTCGCCGTCCACAATCTTCATGTCCACGCCATAAATGCCACGGCCTTGCTTGAGGCGGACCTTCATCTTGTCTGCGGGGTCGAGGGTCAGGTGCTTGTTCTTCAAGGTACATACCGTACCCAGCGGCGACATCTCGGTCATCCCCCAGGCATGGAGCACCTCCACACCGAAGACATCATTGAAGGCGGTGATCATGGCCGGCGGGCAGGCAGAGCCACCAATCACCGTGCGCTTCAGGGTCGAGAAACGCAGATTGCCCGCCTGCATGTGGCCCAACATCATCTGCCACACCGTGGGCACACCCGCGGCGAAGCTGACCTTCTCAGACTCAATCAACTCAAAAATGGATTTCCCGTCCATGGCCGGACCGGGGAACACCAGCTTGGCGCCAGTCATGGCAGCGGAATACGGTAGCCCCCAGGCGTTGACGTGAAACATGGGTACCACAGGCAACACGGCGTCGCGGGCGCTCATGTTGAGTGCATCGGGCAACGCACCTGAGAAAGCGTGCAGGATGGTGGAGCGGTGGCTATACAGCGCGGCCTTGGGGTTGCCGGTAGTGCCGCTGGTGTAGCACATGCTGGAGGCGGAGTTTTCGTCAAAATCGGGCCAGGTGTAGGTGGCGGGCTGTTGGGCGATCCAGGCCTCGTAGCTTTGCAGACCGGGGATACCGGAGTCCGCAGGCAGCTTCTCCGCATCGCAGAGCGCAATGAAATGCTTGATAGTGGTGCAGCGGCTATGCACAGCCTGCACGATGGGCAGGAAGCTCATGTCGAAGCACAGCACCTGGTCTTCAGCATGGTTGGCAATCCAGACGATCTGGTCCGGGTGCAAGCGCGGGTTCAGAGTGTGTAGCACACGACCCGACCCGCTCACCCCGAAATAGAGCTCCAAGTGGCGGTATCCGTTCCAGGCCAGGGTGGCTACGCGGTCGCTGAATGCAAGGTTCAGACCATCGAGGGCATTGGCGACCTTGCGGGAACGGGCGGCGACCTCGCGGTAATTCGTGCGGTGTATATCGCCTTCGACCCTTCGCGATACCACTTCGCCCTCGCCGTGGTGGCGCTCGGCAAAGTCAATCAAGGTGGAGATCAGCAACTGCTGGCTTTGCATCAGACCTAACATCAAGTCACCTCACTTTAGTTTTATGGGGAACACACCAACGCTGGAAACATGCGCTTGCAACTCCGGCGACACACATAGTACTGCGCGCAAGTCCCCTTGGAGACCCTGAATTAGTCATATGCGGGACAATTCACTTATGCCCCATTTGCCACCCGCGCCAGAGCCGCTGGACCTCCCCCTTCCATGGAATAACCGCTTCGCGGGCCTCGGTGATACGTTCTACGCGTCCCTGAAACCCACGCCCTTGCCTGCTCCTTACTGGGTGGGCACCAGCGTGTCAGCTGCTCGCTGGGCAGGACTCGATGTAAGCCTTCTGGACAAGCCAGAAGTGCTGCAAGCCCTTACGGGCAACCGGCTTCTACAGGGCAGTGAGCCACTGGCCAGCGTGTACAGCGGTCATCAGTTTGGACAATGGGCCGGGCAACTGGGTGATGGCCGGGCCATCTTGTTGGGAGAACTCAATGGCTTGGAAGTGCAACTCAAGGGCGCCGGGCTGACGCCGTTCTCCCGCATGGGCGATGGCCGGGCGGTCTTGCGCAGTAGCATCCGCGAGTTTCTGGCCAGCGAGGCCATGTACGGCTTAGGCATTCCTACATCCCGCGCGCTGTGCGTGACCGGGTCGGATGCTCCGGTGCGGCGCGAGACGATTGAGACTGCGGCGGTAGTCACGCGCCTGGCCCCCAGCTTCATCCGCTTCGGGCATTTTGAGCACTTCTGTCACCACGGGATGCCAGGCGAGTTGAAAATCCTGGCCGACTTTGTGATCGACCACTATTACCCTGACTGCCGCACAGACGCACGCTGGAACGGCAACCCCTACGTCTCGCTTTTGGCCGCCGTGACGGAGCGCACCGCCCAGATGGTGGCGCACTGGCAAGCGGTGGGCTTTTGCCATGGGGTGATGAACACTGACAACATGAGCATTCTGGGCCTGACCATCGATTACGGCCCATTCCAGTTCATGGATGCCTACGACCCCGGTCATATCTGCAACCACTCTGACTCGGGCGGCCGCTACGCCTTCTACAAGCAGCCGAATGTGGCCTACTGGAACCTGTTTTGCCTGGGCCAGGCCATGATGCCCTTGATCGCAGAGCAGGAGCATGCGATTGCCGCACTGGAGACGTTCAAGGACATCTATCCCCGTGCATTTGCCGGGCGTATGGCCGCCAAACTGGGGTTCAGCGACGTGCAAGAGGCGCACAAGCCGGTCATCGAGGGCATCCTGAAGCTGCTGGCCGCTGACAAAGTGGACTTCACCATCTTCTGGCGCCGCCTGAGCCACTGGGTGCGGGATGAAGCCTCGGCAGGCAATTCAGTGCGCGACCTCTTCCTGGACAGGGCCGGTTTTGATGCCTGGTTGCTATCGTATTCAGAGCTGCTCGCGCATATCTTACGAGCGCCAGCAGCAGATTTGATGCTTAAATCGAACCCGAAGTTTGTGCTGCGCAACCACTTGGGCGAGCAAGCTATTCAAGCGGCGCGGCAAAAAGATTTCAGCATGGTGGCTGATTTGCTGAAAGTTCTGGAGACGCCGTACGACGAACACATGGAGTTCGATGCGTGGGCAGGCTTTCCCCCGGACTGGGCCGCGCAAATCTCCATCAGCTGCAGTTCCTGAACTTTCAGGGCTGCTGTGCATCCACCCATTGAAGGATTTCCCATGACATTCCCCATCCAGAAAACCGACGCCGAATGGAAAGCCTTGTTGGCCGAAAAAGGGGCCGAGCCGGTCGCATACCAGGTGACGCGCCACGCTGCCACCGAACGCCCTTTCACCGGCAAGTTTGAGGCCCACTGGGCCGATGGCAGCTACCACTGCATGTGCTGTAGTGCCAAGCTGTTTGACTCGAACACCAAGTTTGACGCCCATTGCGGCTGGCCCAGCTTTTCGCTGGCCATCCCGGGCGCCATTACCGAGATCACCGACCGCAGCCACGGCATGGTGCGGGTAGAAACGGTGTGCAGCCAATGCGGCGCGCACTTGGGCCATGTGTTTCCCGATGGCCCGACCGAGTCGGGTTTGCGCTATTGCATGAACTCGGCCTCGCTACACTTCACGCCAGAATGAAAACCTTACTCGACTTCATCCCCATCCTCCTGTTTTTCGCAGCCTATAAGCTGCACGACTGGTTTGGCATCAGCAAAGACGAAGCCATTTACTTCGCCACTCCGGTGCTGATGGCCGCCACGGTGGCCCAGATGGCGATCATTTACTGGATCGACAAAAAGCTCACCACCATGCACAAGATCACCTTGGGCATGATTCTGGTGTTCGGCGGCATCACGCTAGCCTTGCATGACAAACGCTTCATCATGTGGAAGCCCACCGTGTTGTATGCGGGCATGGCCATCGCACTGGCGGTGGCGGTGTGGGGCATGAAAGTCAACTTTCTGAAGTCGATGCTGGGCAGCCAGCTGGAACTGCCCGACGCGGTGTGGCACAAGCTCAACATCGCCTGGATTGTGTACACCCTGTTCATGGCCGTCAGCAACGGCTATGTGGCTGCGTATTTCAGTGAAGACGCTTGGGCCAACTTCAAACTGTGGGGCTATGTGTTTCCACTGGCCTTTCTGATCGGCCAGGGGCTCTACATCTCGCCTTACCTAAAAGGCGATGACTCCAAACAGGACCCGCCCACTCCATGAGCGCCAACGCACCTACCGCCACCAACCTCGAGCAACGGCTGCGCGAACGCTTGCAACCAGTAACACTTCAGGTGATCGACGAAAGCTACCAGCACGCAGGCCACGTCGGGGCCAATGACAGCGGGGTTGGAACCCATTTCCGGGTGAAGATTGCTTCACCTTTATTTACCGGCGTGAGCCGCGTAGCAAGGCATCGCCTTGTGTATGATTCGTTGCAAGATTTCATTGATCAGGGCTTGCACGCCTTGGCCATTGAGGCCGAAGCCTCGCCCTCTGGCAACACTCAGATTTAAAGCATTCCTGAAGGAAACGGTATGAAGAAGTACATTTTGTCCGCCTTGGCTGCAGCCAGCCTGATGGTGGTCGCCTCCTCCGCCATGGCGCAAAACGTCGCCATCGTGAACGGCAAGGCAGTTCCCAAGACACGTATCGATGCATTGGCCCAGCAAGTGGCGCGTTCCGGCCGCCCTGTGACCCCTGAAATGCAGGGCCAGTTGCGGGAAGAAGTGATTGCCCGCGAAATCTTTGTTCAGGAAGCCCAGGCCCGCGGCTTGGACGCCAGCGACGAATACAAGAACCAGCTGGAGCTGACCAAGCAGTCCATCCTGATCCGTGAATTGTTCGGCGACTTCCAGAAGAAGAACCCCGTCACGGACGAAGAAACCAAGGCCGAGTACGACAAGTTCGCGTCTGCGAACGCCGGCAAGGAATACCGTGCACGCCACATCCTGGTGGAAAAAGAAGACCAGGCCAAAGCCCTGATTGCCCAGCTCAAAAAAGGCGCCAAGTTTGAAGATCTGGCCAAAAAGAACTCCAAGGACCCGGGCTCCGGCGCCAATGGTGGTGACCTGGATTGGGCCAATGCCAGCAGCTACGTGAAAGAGTTCTCTGACGCGCTCACCGGCTTGTCCAAGGGCAAGATGACAGACGCCCCCGTCAAAACTCAGTTCGGTTACCACATCATCCGTTTGGAAGACGTGCGTGAAGCCCAGCTGCCCAAGTACGAAGATGTGAAGCCCCAGATCGCTCAGCAGCTGCAGCAGCAAAAGCTGGCCAAGTTCCAGGAAGACCTGCGCGCCAAAGCTAAGGTCGAATAAGTCCGGAACTCCAGTTCACCCAAAAAGCGGCTTAGGCCGCTTTTTTGTTGGCTAGTGCGAAACACCCGCCAACCACAGCAGGCCCAGCATCACCGGCTGATGCAGCAGGTAGTAGCTGAGGCTGTAGCGGCCCAAACGGGCCAATGCGCTACGGACCCAAGAGTTCTGGCGCTTGATGGATGGCGTGCCGGAGCGCTTCAGCAGTAATTGCATGCCTGCAAACCCCAGCAACATCACGCCTAGCCATGGAAACAAGGGCACATAGTCTTCTGTGATGGGCAAGCGGGTAATCAGACCCAGCCAATTTAGCCCACGCGCATCAAAATCCAAGCCAAACAGGCTGCTGGCGCCCGCCGATAGTGCGCGACCAGCTATCAAATGCGTAGCAAGTACAAGAACCCCGGCGCCTGCACACCACGCACCTAGTGGTGCCATCAGGCGCACGAGCAGCAGCATGACGGCCATGCCGTGCAACACCCCAAAATAGATGTAGCTGTTGGGGAACATGAACCATGAGCCCAGCGATACCAGCCCGGCCGCACCCGCAATCTGCAGCCATCGCCGACCGAACTGGCGCCAGCTTTGGCCTTGCCGCTGTGCAATAGCCTGCCCCGCCCCGGCGCACAACAGGAACAGGCTCAGGATGCAGGTGCGCTGCCAGGTCCAAAGCGGGTCGTGATGAAAATCTTGCTGGATGACTCGGACGTTGTTCAGGTCGAAGCAGAAATGAAAGACCGTCATCCACACCATGGCAAAGCCACGGATCGCGTCCAGATTCTCAAAGCGGCGAACTGTCATGCCGACAGTCTAAACGGCAGCTCAGTGCACAACCCGGATGTCTTGCTGGCGCCTGCCCCAACGCAAGATGGTGCTTCCGAGCACAGCCAGAACCACGACCGGAAGTGCGAGTCCCCATGTGGGCTGCTGAGTCAGAACAAACGCAAAAGTGGGCGGACCCAAGGTAGCCCCCAGATTGCCCATCTGGGCGACAGCCCCGTTGGCACGCGCTTGTTGTGCCGCATCCTTGTTCAAAAACGGAATCAATGCGAAGGCCGTGCCCCCCGCCAAGCCGGAGACACCCATCAGCAACAAAGCAGCTGCCGTGTAACCCCATTGGACAGACGCTGCCAAAGCGCAAGCTAAACCCGCCAAGGCCAGCAAGGGATACACCCCGCGAAGCAGGCGCATGGGGCTTTGGCGCCGCGTCAACCAGCCCGCACCAAAGGTGCCTGCCATGCCGGTAAACGGCAACGCAGCAGCGGCCCACTGTTGGCCGGGCGGCAGGGCTTGGGGCAGAAAGGTCAGCAATGCGACCGCCATGCCGGTGTAACAAAAGAAGCACAAGCCCGGCAAGGCCGTGGACCACTGGGTGTAGATGCGGACATGGCGCGCCAACAAACTGGTGCGCACAAGATCAAGCGTACGCGCAGCGTCTGCCGGAATCAGCCACCACACCCCTGCAGATGCCAGTAGCAGGAGGACCGCATGCAAGGCAAACAGGCCTTGAACGCCATACAGCCCCAGGAAAGAGGGGCCGAAGGCGGCGCACATGGCAAACGCGGTACCCACAAAGGTGCTCCACAAGCCCATCGCCACCGAGCGGTGTTGTGGCCCGGCTGCAGCCGCCATTAGCGTGGGGGCAGCGACCACTACGGAAAGGTGGGAGGCGCCCTCCAGCACACGGGTTGCAAAGAAAGCATAAAAGGGCAAATTCAGCGCTTGAAGCGCAGCCAGAACGGCCCCCAGCGACAAACCACCCGCCAGCAGCCGCCGGTACCCGACCTTGGTAGCCAACAAGCCCATACTGACACCCAGGGTCAGCCCCACCACTCCGACCATCGACAGTACCCACCCCATCTGTGCGGCGCTCACTCCATAGTGGGTTTGCAGCAGCTGGAAAGCGAGGGATATTTTGGCGAACTGCAGGGCCGCCAGAATGCCACAGCCCCACAACAGGAATACGCGCGGCCAATGGGTAGTGGGTAATGTGCTCATGGGAGCGGGTGAGTGTAGCCAGCTCTCATGCATAAGCCAGGCACCTGCGGGATAATTCCGCCCCATGTCTTTGCAAGATTTCCAACTCGAATTGCTGGCGCCTGCCCGCACGTCTGACATCGGTATCGAAGCCGTGAACCATGGCGCCGATGCGGTCTACATCGGCGGCCCCGGCTTCGGTGCCCGCTCCAGCGCGGACAACAGCGTGGCCGACATCGCGCGGCTGGTGCAGCACGCGCACCGCTTCAACAGCCGCATCTTCGTTACCATGAACACCATCCTGCGGGATGACGAGCTGGAGCCTGCGCGCAAGCAAGCCTGGCAACTGTTTGAGGCCGGTGTCGATGCCCTTATCGTGCAGGACATGGGCCTGCTCGCCATCGACATGCCACCACTGCAGCTGCATGCCAGCACCCAGACTGATATCCGCACCCCTGAGAAAGCACGCTTTTTGCAGGACGTGGGGCTCTCGCAAATCGTGCTGGCGCGAGAGCTCACCACCAAGCAAATTGCCGCGATTCGCGCTGCCACTGATCCTGAGAAATGTACGCTGGAGTTCTTTATCCACGGCGCTCTGTGCGTGGCCTATAGCGGCCAGTGCTACATCAGCGCGGCCCATACCGGGCGTAGCGCCAACCGCGGCGAATGCAGCCAGGCCTGCCGCCTCCCCTACCAGGTCGTGGACGACAAGGGCCGCTTTGTGGCGCACGACAAGCATGTGCTGTCCATGAAGGACAACAACCAGAGCGAGAACCTGGCCGCTTTGGTGGATGCAGGCATCCGCAGCTTCAAGATCGAGGGGCGCTACAAGGACATGGGCTATGTGAAAAACATCACCGCCCACTACCGCAAGCTGCTGGACAGGCTGATCGAGGACCGTCAGTACTCTGACCAACCCTTGGCCCGAAGCAGCAGTGGCAGCACCACCTTCACCTTCGAGCCCGACCCCAACCAGAACTTCAACCGCGAGTTCACCGACTACTTTGTGCAGGGCCGCCAGATCGACATCGGGGCATTCGACACCCCCAAGAACCCGGGCCAGCCCATAGGCTACGTCACCAAGGTCAATACCGACAGCGTGGAAGTGGAGCTGATGGACCGCAGCAAACACTTAAGCAACGGCGACGGCCTGTGCTACTACGACCTGCAAAAGGAACTGGTGGGCTTGGCCATCAACCGCGCAGAAGCCATCAACGCCCCCAAAGGGTTGTGGCGGGTGTTCCCCAAAGACCCCATGCCAGGCTTCAAAGACTTGCGCAAGGGCGTGGAAGTGAACCGCAACCGCGATGTCAACTGGACCCGCACGCTCGACAAAAAGAGCAGCGACCGCCGCATCGGCGTTTGGGCCGTGTTGACAGAAGTCCCAGAGGGCATTGCCCTTACGCTAACCGATGAAGACGGCTTCACCGCCACCGCCCGCACCACCCTGCCCCGCGAGCTGGCCAAGGATACTGGCACGGCGATGGACACCCTCAAGGACAACGTCAGCAAAATGGGCGCCACCATGTTTGCGGCGCTCGATGTGCAAGTGCAGTTCAGCCAACCCTGGTTTGTACCCGCCTCTGTGCTCAACCCTTTGCGGCGTGAAGCAGTGGAAGCGCTGGAGCGCGCCCGCGCAGGGGGTTTTGTGCGTTTGGCGCCCGGAGTGGCGGTGGAGCCACCGGTCGCCTACCCCGAAGACACCTTGAGCTACCTCGCCAACGTCTTCAACCAGGCGGCCCACGGCTTTTACGCCAAGCACGGTGTCAAAGTGATTGCCCCGGCCTACGAGGCGGTGGAAGAGCTGGGCGAAGTGAGCCTGATGATCACCAAGCACTGCGTGCGCTTCTCACTGAGTTTGTGCCCCAA
>RFQA01000108.1 GCA_009925925.1 Betaproteobacteria bacterium | reverse complement strand
TTAAGCCTTTGCCCCAAGCAGGCCAAAGGAGTTACAGGGGTGCAAGGCCAGGTCAAGGCCGAGCCGCTGCAACTCATCAACGGCAAAGAAAAGCTCACTCTGCGCTTTGACTGCAAACCCTGCGAAATGCATGTGGTGGGCAAGATGAAAACCAGTGTGGCCAACCAGAGCCGCAAAGAGCTGCTGGAAGCGGCACAGGGCGTGCCCATGACTTTCCACAAGACCCGACCCAAGCAGGAGTTCGGGCACTAAGGGCTAGCGCGGGCCCGGCGCCGGGCCTTCGTTTTCTGCGGGTGCATTCAGCAGATGCCACGCAAACCGCAGTCCCAGCACCGCATTGCCAATGGCAAAAACCGCAACGATCACCGAAGCGATCGGTGAAAGGTTGCGGTTCTGAACAATCCAGACCAGCGCCGTCGACAATCCATTGAGCGCAAGCATCAGCCAAAAGGCAGCTTTGCTCGGCTGGATCAGACGGCGCAGGCGTATCACTTCACTTCGGTCACAAAGTTGTCGCGACTGCGGCGCACCTTCTTCAGGTTGACCAGCCAATCACCTTCGTCGGCGCGGTAACCCAAAGGCATGATCACCACGCTGCGCAGGCCACGCTTGTCCAAGCCCAGGATCTCGTCTACGGCCTTGGGGTCAAAACCTTCCATCGGGGTGGCATCGACTTGTTCTTCCGCCGCAGCAATCAGTGCGGTACCCACGCCAATATAGGCTTGGCGGGCCGCATGCTGGTAATTCACCTCGGCATCGCGGGGCACGTAGGTGCCCAGAATCATCTTGCGGTAGTTCTCCCAGCCTTCGTTGATAAAGCCGCGCTCGGTGTTCACCAGGTCGAACATCATGTTGATGCGGTCCGCGGTGTAGTTGTCCCATGCTGCAAATACCAGAAGGTGTGAGCCATCGGTGATTTGCGCCTGGTTCCAGGCAACCGGCACGATCTTTTCACGCACTTCCTTGTTGCTCACCACAATTACTTCATAGGGCTGCAAGCCGCTGGAGGTGGCGGTCAGGCGGACAGCTTCCAGGATACGGTCCAGCTTTTCCTGGGGGACTGCCTTGGCGGGATTGAATTTTTTGGCAGCGTAGCGCCACTGCAGTTTGCTGATCAGATCGGACATCAGGTACTTTCTAAAGTTGAGAGACGGCAACCACCTTGGCTGCAGCCGGAAGTCGACAACTGGGGACTGTAAATCCAAAAACAAGGGGCCCGGAAATAATCAACCCACCCACTTGCGTGCGTTGCGCCACAGCTGCATCCAAGGGCTGAATTCGCTCTTGTCCAAGCTGGTCCAGCTCATCTGCACGTTGCGGAATACACGCTCGGGGTGCGGCATCATGGCGGTGAAGCGGCCGTCGGCCGTCGTTACCGCAGTCAAGCCACCTGCGCTGCCGTTGGGGTTGAACGGATACGCTTCGGTCGCGGCACCGGTGTTGTCCACATAACGCATGGCGGCAATGGCTTTGTCGGCGTTGCCACGGTACTTGAAGTTGGCGTAGCCCTCGCCGTGCGCCACCGCAATGGGAAGACGCATGCCGGCCAAAGCGGTGAAGAACAAAGACGGAGACTCCAGCACCTCCACCAGCGAGAGGCGGGCCTCAAAGCGCTCGCTCTGGTTGGTAGTGAAGCGTGGCCAGTCCTGCGCGCCGGGGATGATGTCTGCCAGCTCGGCAAACATCTGGCAGCCGTTGCACACGCCCAAGCCAAAGGTGTCCTGGCGGGCAAAGAAGGCTTTGAACTGCTCGGACAGCACGTCGTTGAACGTGATGCTGCGCGCCCAGCCAATTCCGGCACCCAAGGTGTCGCCATAACTGAAACCGCCGCAGGCGACCACGCCCTTGAAATCAGAGAGTTTGGCGCGACCGGTCTGCAAGTCGGTCATGTGCACGTCATAGGCCTCAAAGCCGGCCTCAGTGAAAGCGTAGGCCATTTCCACATGGGAGTTCACGCCCTGCTCGCGCAGCACGGCCACCTTGGGGCGGCTGGTCATCACCGCAGGTGATTGCAAAGCCGTGGCAGGCGATCCTGAATTGATAGCTGCTTGCGCAGATTCCACGAGCGCCAGGGCCTTATTTGGGATGTAAACATGCATACCGGGGTCATTTTCCGCGCCAGCGGCTGCGTGTTCCGCATCGGCACACACCGGGTTGTCGCGCTGCTGGGCAATTTTCCAGCTTACGGCATCCCACACCTGGTGCAGGTCGGCCAGCTTGGCACTGAAGATGCTCTTCGCATCGCGCCAGATTTGCAGTTCACCCTTGCCAGCGGCGATAGCATCGGCTGCCGGACGTGTCTTGCCAATGAAGTGGCTGAACTTGGACAAGCCATGCTCGCGCAGAGTGGCCATCACCGCCGAGCGCTCTGCCGTGCGCACCTGCAACACCACGCCCAGCTCTTCACTGAACAGGGCCTTGAGTGTGGCCTCTTCACGGCGGGCACCCACCTGCTCTGCCCAGTTTTTGCTGTCGCCCACGTCCATGCGGCTGTCAGAAATGCCGTCGCCTTCGGTGACCAGCATGTCCACGTTCAGGGCCACACCCACACGGCCAGCAAAGGCCATTTCGGCCACGGTCGCCAGCAGACCACCATCGCCCCGGTCGTGGTAAGCCAACACTTGGCCCTTGGCACGCAAGGCGTTCACCGCGTTGACCAGGTTCACCAAGTCCTTGGCGTCGTCCAGATCGGGTACCTTGTCGCCGACTTGGTCTAGGGTCTGCGCCAGGATGCTGGAGGCCATGCGGTGCTGACCTTTGCCGAGGTCGACCAACACCAACGTGGTGTCCTCAGTCGCGTTGAGTTGAGGCGTCAGTGTGCCGCGAACGTCTTGCAAAGTGGCAAAACCACTCACGATCAGGGAAACAGGGGAAGTAACTTTTTTGTCCTTGCCCTCGTCCTTCCACTGCGTTCGCATGGACAACGAATCCTTGCCCACAGGAATGGAAATACCCAAAGCCGGGCACAGATCCATGCCCACGGCCTTCACGGTGGCGTACAGCGCCGCGTCTTCACCCGGTTCGCCGCAGGCGGCCATCCAGTTGGCGGACATTTTCACGCGCGGCAAGTCGATGGGGGCAGCCAGCAAGTTGGTAATGGCTTCTGCCACCGCCATGCGGCCGGAAGCGGGTGCATCCAACGCGGCCAGCGGCGTGCGCTCGCCCATGGACATGGCTTCACCGGCAAAGCCTTTGAAGTCAGCCAAAGTGACCGCGCAATCTGCCACCGGCACTTGCCAGGGGCCGACCATCTGGTCGCGGTGCGTCAAGCCACCCACCGTGCGGTCGCCGATAGTGATCAGGAAGCGCTTGGAAGCGACGGTGGGGTGTGCCAGCACGTCGATCACGGCTTTTTGCAGATCCACACCCGTCAGGTCCAGCGGCTTGAATTGGCGAGCCACGGTCTTTACATCGCGGTGCATCTTGGGCGGCTTGCCCAACAGCACGTCCATGGGCATGTCGACCGGATGAACAGGGGCCCCCACGCTCCCCACTGCGTGTGGTTCGCTGCCCCCAGTGCTGGGCTCGCACTGCGCTTTGCTAGTGGCCACGCCAATCACCGCAAACGGGCAACGCTCGCGCTCGCACAGGGCTTCAAACTGCGCCAGCGACTCGGGGGCGATGGCCAGCACATAGCGTTCCTGGCTCTCGTTACACCAGATTTCCTTGGGCGCCATGCCGGACTCTTCGAGCTTGACGGCGCGCAGGTCAAAGCGCGCGCCGCGGCCTGCGTCGTTGGTCAGCTCGGGAAAGGCGTTGGACAAGCCGCCCGCGCCCACGTCGTGGATGGCGAGGATGGGGTTTTGCGCACCCTGCATCCAGCACTGGTTGATCACCTCTTGGGCACGACGCTCGATTTCGGGGTTGCCGCGCTGCACCGAGTCAAAGTCCAGCTCGGCGGCGTTGGCCCCGGTTGCCATCGAGCTGGCAGCGCTGCCGCCCATACCGATGCGCATGCCGGGGCCGCCCAGCTGGATCAGCAGGCTGCCTGCGGGGAATTCAATTTTGTGGGTCTGGTCCGCATCGATGATGCCCAGACCGCCAGCGATCATGATGGGCTTGTGGTAGCCGCGCGCCACGGTGTCCACATCGCTGGCCACGGTTTGTTCGTATTCGCGGAAGTAACCAAGCAGGTTAGGACGACCGAATTCGTTGTTGAACGCTGCGCCGCCCAAAGGCCCTTCGACCATGATTTGCAGCGGGCTGGCAATATGCTCGGGCTTGCCCAGGGTGCTGCCCCAGAGCTTGGAGACGGTAAAACCTGTCAAGCCCGCCTTGGGCTTGGAGCCACGGCCGGTAGCGCCTTCATCACGGATTTCGCCGCCTGCGCCCGTAGAGGCACCGGGGAATGGGGAAATGGCGGTCGGGTGGTTGTGGGTCTCCACCTTCATCAGGATGTGGTTGGTTTTGCTATGTTTTTCATAGCTGGCCGCGCAGACTTCACCGGCGCCAGTGGCCGATTTAGCAATAAAGCGCTCGACTTCCACTCCCTCCATGACGGACGCGTTGTCCGAGTAGGCTACCAGCATGTACTGGGGGTGCAGCTGGTGCGTGTTGCGGATCATGCCGAACATGCTCTTGTCCTGTGCCACGCCGTCGATGGTGAACTGGGCATTGAAGATTTTGTGGCGGCAGTGCTCGCTATTGGCCTGCGCGAACATCATCAATTCCACGTCGGTGGGGTTGCGGCCCAGCGTGGTGAAGGCGTTTACCAGGTAGTCAATCTCATCTGCGGCCAGGGCCAAACCGAATTGGGTATTGGCTTTCACCAGCGCATCCTTGCCACCGGCCAGCACGTCCACATGGTCCATGGGCGCGGGTTGCAGTGCGTTGAACAGCTCTTGCGCCTGGGCGCGGTCCAGCATGGCGCTCTCAGTCATGCGGTCGTGCAGCAAGGCCGCGACTGCCTGCAGCTGCTCCGGCGTCAGTGCGGCCTTACTCAGCAAACCATTCTTCAAGGTCAGGCGGTACTCCACCAAACGTTCGACGCGCTTTACGGCCAAGCCGCAGTTGTGGGCGATGTCGGTAGCTTTGGAGGCCCATGGGCTCACGGTGCCGAAACGGGGGCTCACCACGATCGCGGGCCCCTCATACGGACCGGTGTACGGGTCACCATAGGTCAGCAAGGCGGCCAGCTTGTCGGCCAGGGGCTTGTCCAAAGCCGCTTCGGTGGCGGCCAGGTGCACAAAACGGGCAGCAATGCCGGAAATCTTGTCGCTCACACCTTGCAAGGCGGGCAGGAGTTGTTGGACGCGGAAATTGCTCAGGGCGTTACCGCCCTCGAAAGAGGTGATGTGCAGGGTCACTGTGGTGGCCTTGTAATGGGCTGGAGCGTTGGGGAGTGGTGATCCACACACGGCCGCTGACTGGGGACGCGCATGGAAGCTCCGGATTTTACCCGCCAGCGGACGCCGCTTTTCCCCACCGGCTCGCGCGGCTTCGCCGGATGGGATAATCCTGCCCCATGACTATCACTTACAAAGACGCCCAAGGCATTGCCGGCATGCGCATCGCGGGCAAACTGGCCTCCGAAGTACTGGACTACCTCACGCCCTTCGTCCAACCCGGCGTGACGACCAACGAGCTCGACAAGCTGGCTCACGACTACATCACGCAGGTGCAAGGCGCCATTCCCGCACCCCTGAACTACACCGGTGGCGGCAACACGCCCTACCCCAAGTCCATTTGCACCTCGGTGAACCAGCAGGTGTGCCACGGCATTCCCAATGACAAGCAGCTGAAAAAAGGCGACATCGTCAACATCGACGTCACCGTCATCAAAGACACCTGGCACGGCGACACCAGCCGCATGTTCCTGGTGGGTGATTGCTCCATTGCGGCCAAGCGCTTGTGTTCCATTACCTACGAAGCCATGTGGGTGGGCATCCAGATGGTCAAGCCCGGAGTCCACCTCGGTGACATTGGCCATGCCATCCAGAAATTTGCTGAAGGCAAGGGCTTCAGCGTGGTGCGCGAGTTTTGCGGGCATGGCATCGGCCAGGTCTTCCATGAAGAGCCTCAAGTGCTGCACTACGGCCGCCCCGGGACCTTGGAAAAGCTCAAGGAAGGCATGACCTTCACCATCGAGCCCATGATCAATGCCGGTGGCAAAGAGATCAAGGACGGTCCTGAAAAAGACGGCTGGAGCATTGTGACCAAGGACCGCTCGTTATCGGCACAGTGGGAGCACACGGTGCTGGTCACACCGACCGGTTACGAGGTGCTGACCCTTTCCGCCGGCAGTCCTGCGACGCCAGATTTTGTGACTGCCTGACGCCTTCTGCGAATGACCGAGCTGCAAGCACTGCGCACCGACTACCGGGCGCGCAAAGCACAACTGCTGGATCTGGTTGCATCCCCCAAAGCGACAGTGCGCCAGGTGCGCAAGGTCTTGCAGCGCATGGCGGACCTGACGGACGAGGTGTTGCGGCAGCTCTGGTCGGGCGCTGGCTTGGCGGAACCCTATGCGCTGCTGGCGGTGGGCGGATACGGCCGGGCGGAGTTGTTTCCTCACTCCGACGTCGATGTGTTGGTATTACTGCCCGATGGCCATTCGGCCGACACGGACTCTGAGCTTAAGAAGCGCATTGAGGCCTTCATTGGCAATTGCTGGGATGTCGGCTTGGAAATCGGCTCCAGCGTGCGCACCTTGTCAGACTGCCTGCAAGAAGCCGAAAAAGACGTCACGGTTCAGACTGCCTTGCTGGAGTGCCGCCTCATCACCGGCAACGCAGATTTGGTGCAGGCTTTCCGAAAAGCCTTCACCGACGCCATGGACCCTAAGGCCTTTTTCGTGGCCAAGACGCTGGAGATGCGCCAGCGTCACACCAAGTTTGAAGACACGCCCTATTCGTTGGAACCGAACTGCAAGGAATCCCCAGGTGGCTTGCGTGACTTGCAGGTCATTTTGTGGGTGGCCAAGGCGGCCGGCTACGGCGACAACTGGGCGGATCTGGCCCGGGGAGGCTTGGCCACCGAGTTCGAGGTCAAGCAGATTGAGCGTAATGAGGCTTTGCTGCTGCTGATCCGCGCCAAGCTGCACTTCATCGCCAAACGGCGTGAAGACCGTCTGATTTTTGACCTGCAGAATGCCGTGGCCGAGTCTTTTGGCTACATCGCCGGCTCGCCGGAGGGCGTCCGCAAGCAGTTGGTGCGCGCCAGTGAGGCGCTGATGAAGCGCTACTACTGGGCAGCCAAGGCCGTTACCCAGCTCAACCAGATTCTGTTGATGAACATTGAGGAGCGGTTGAACCCCTCCACCCATGCGCCCCGCCGCATCAATGATCACTTCAACGACAAAGCCGGCATGATCGATGTGGCCAGCGACGATCTCTATCGCCGTAACCCGCACGCCATTCTGGAAACCTTTCTGGTCTACCAGACCACCGTGGGCATCAAAGGCCTGTCAGCCCGCACCTTGCGGGCTCTGTACAACGCCCGTGACCTGATGGACGCCAAATACCGGCGCGACCCGGTGAACCGCGCTACTTTCCTGCAAATCATGCAGGCGCCGGACGGTATCACCCATGCCATGCGGCTCATGAACCAGACCTCGGTGCTGGGGCGCTACCTGTGGGTGTTCCGCAAAATCGTCGGGCAGATGCAGCATGACTTGTTCCACGTCTACACCGTGGACCAGCACATCCTGATGGTGCTGCGCAATGCGCGGCGATTCTTCATGGTGGAACACGCGCACGAATACCCGTTCTGCTCGCAACTGGCCTCCGGCTGGGACAAGCCCTGGATTTTGTACATCGCATCCTTGTTCCACGACATTGCCAAGGGACGTGGCGGTGACCACTCCGAGCTCGGCATCCTGGAAGCGCGCCGTTTCTGCAAGGAACACGGCGTGCCGCTTGAAGACGCCAAATTGATTGAGTTTTTGGTCGGCGAGCACCTGACCATGAGCCGGATTGCCCAGAAGTCCGATCTGTCGGACCCTGACGTTATCCAGGAATTTGCCAAGCGGGTGGGCAACGAGCGTTACCTCACCGCCCTGTACCTGCTCACCGTGGCCGATATCCGCGGAACCAGCCCGAAAGTCTGGAATGCCTGGAAGGGCAAGCTTCTGGAAGATCTGTACAAATACACCGCACGTGCCTTGGGTGGACGCGCACCGGATGCCGACGCGGAAGTAGAACAACGCAAGCGCGAAGCCCTGGTGATGGTGGCGCTGTACGCCTTGCCCTTTGAGGCCCACAAACCTTTGTGGGACACCCTGGATGTGGGCTACTTCATGCGCCATGATGCGGCGGACATTGCCTGGCACACCAAGCAATTGTCGCGTCTGGTGGCTACCGACCAGCCGGTTGTGCGCGCGCGCCGCTCGCCGGTGGGTGAAGGCTTGCAGGTCGTGGTCTATACGCAAGATCAACCGGATTTGTTTGCACGTATCTGCGGTTACTTCGATCAAGGTGGCTTCAGCATTCTGGATGCCCGTATCCACACCACCAAAAAAGGCTACGCGCTGGACACGTTTCAGGTGGTGACCTCGGCAGACATGGACGAGCACTACCGTGAAATGACCAGCATGCTGGAGAACGGCTTGGCCCAAGCCATAGCGGAGGCCGGCCCCCTGCCCGCGCCCAGCCGCGGCCGGGTTTCACGCCGGGTCAAGAGCTTTCCGATTGCGCCTCGGGTATCGCTCAAGCCGGATGAAAAGGCGCAGCGCTGGCTGCTGAACATCTCTGCCAGCGACCGGCTGGGCCTGCTCTATTGCATTGCGAGGGTGCTGGCCAAACACCAGATCGTGGTGCAACTGGCCAAAGTGGCTACGCTGGGCGAGCGGGTGGAAGACACCTTTTTGATCCATGGCGCACAGCTGCAGCACAATCGCGCGCAGATCGATATAGAAACGGAAATCCTAGACGCCCTCGCGTCCTGAGCACCATGCCAGCCACCGAAATCACCGTCACCGCCGCCGGCAACGTTGCAGGCAAGGAACTGTTGATTCCTACCGGTCAGCAAGCCGAGACCCTGCCCCACATTCAAGACTGGGTGACCGCCCAACTAAGCGCCAAAAAGCCGGTGAAAGACGTGAGCAACCAGGTGCTGGTCAAAGGGATCAAGCAGTGGGCTGCGTACGAGCGCAAGGCTGGCGGCAAACGCATGCTCACAGTCTTCAAAATCACCTGACCGCGTCAGGCAAACTGATCAGTCTTCTTCTTCTGCCGCAATACCGGGGAAGAGCACCTCGGTGTAGCCGAACTGGCTAAAGTCCCGCACGCGCATGGGGTAGAGCTTGCCCCACACATGGTCGCACTCGTGCTGCACCACCCTGGCATGAAAGCCATCCACAGTCCGGTCAATGGGGTCACCATACTGGTCAAATCCGGTATAGCGAATGCGCGACCACCGTGGTACCACACCGCGCAAACCGGGCACAGACAGGCAGCCCTCCCAGTCGCTTTCTTCATCTTCACCCAGTGGCGTGATGACCGGGTTGCAGAGCACGGTGGGCGGCACGATGGGCCGGTCCGGGTAGCGCGGGTTGCGCTCATTGCTGCCGAAGATCACCAGCTGCAAATCGACGCCGATCTGCGGCGCAGCCAAGCCCGCACCGTTCGCAGCCTGCATGGTTTCCAGCATGTCGGTGACCAGCAGGTGCAGCGCATCGGTATCGAACTCCGTGACCGGTTGCGCCACGCGCAAAAGGCGCGGATCACCCATCTTGAGAATGTCGCGTACGGTCATTTCAGCAACTCCAAAAGGCCGGCTTCATCCAACACAGGAACACCCAGCTCATTAGCTTTATCCAGTTTGCTGCCGGCTTCCGCTCCTGCGACCACATAATGCGTTTTCTTGCTCACAGAGCCACTGACCTTGCCACCGGCGGCTTCTATGAGGTCTTTGGCCGCATCTCGCCCCAAGGTGGGCAAGGTGCCAGTAAGTACTAGCGTTTTGCCCGCCAAAGGTTTGGGGCCGGCATCGGCGGGTGAACCTTCAGGCCAGGTGACACCGCAAGCCCGTAACTGCTCCACCACCTCCCGGTTATGGGCTTGGTCGAAAAAGGTGCGAATGCTTTGGGCCACGATGGGGCCTACGTCAGACACGGCCAACAGTGCTTCCTCGTTGGCGTCCATGATGGCGTCCAGCGTGCCGAAATGGCGGGCCAATTCCTTCGCCGTGGCTTCACCCACATGACGGATACCCAACCCGAACAGGAAGCGCGGCAAGGTAGTTTGCTTGGACTTTTCCAGCGCATCCACGATGTTTTGTGCTGACTTGTCGGCCATGCGGTCCAGGCTTGCCAAAGCATTCAATCCAAGCCGGTAAAGGTCAGGCAGGTTGCGAATCACGTTGGCATCCACCAGCTGCTCCACGAGTTTGTCGCCCAGACCTTCCACCTCGACCGCACGGCGTTGCGCGAAATGCAGGATGGCTTGCTTGCGCTGGGCACTGCAGAACAGACCGCCGGTGCAGCGATAGTCAGCCTCACCCTCCTCCCGCACCGCAGCGGATTGGCACACCGGGCAGATGCGGGGCATGGTGAACGGGGGCGCATCACCCAGCCGCTTTTCAGCCAGCACAGACACCACTTCCGGAATCACATCCCCAGCGCGGCGCACGATCACCGTGTCGCCCACCCGCACATCTTTGCGACGGGCCTCGTCCTCGTTGTGCAAGGTGGCATTGGTAACGGTGACGCCTCCTACGAAGACAGGCGCCAACTTGGCCACAGGCGTCAATTTGCCGGTGCGCCCCACTTGCACGTCAATGGCCCATACCGTGGTCATCTGTTCCTGCGCCGGGTACTTGTGGGCCACGGCCCAGCGCGGCTCCCGCGTGACAAAGCCCAGCCTTTGCTGCAGAGCCAGGCTATTGACCTTGTAGACCACGCCGTCGATATCGAACGGTAAGCTATCGCGACCAGCGCCAATGCGCTGGTGATATGCTATCAATTCAGGAGCGCCTCGCGCAGTATCCACCTGAGCTGCAACCGGAAAACCCCATGATTTCAGAGTCTGGAGCATGCTGTAGTGGGTGCCGAACACGGGCCCGCCCTCGCTGGCGGGGGTGACCTCACCGAGACCGTAGGCAAAAAAGCTCAAGGGCCGCCGGGCGGCAATACCGGGGTCCAGTTGTCGCACAGCGCCTGCCGCCGCATTGCGCGGGTTCACAAAGGTTTTTTCACCCTTTTCGCCGGCCGCAATGCGTGCACGCTGGCGTTCGTTCAAGGCCTCGAAATCATCGCGCCGCATGTAGACCTCGCCGCGCACTTCCAGAACAGGGGGTACCCCATCCGGCAGCCTTAACGGAATCTGGCCGATGGTGCGGATGTTCTGGGTCACGTCTTCGCCATATTCACCGTCGCCCCGTGTTGCCGCTTGCACCAACACGCCCTGCTCGTAACGCAGGTTCATCGCCAAGCCGTCAAACTTCAGCTCAGCAACGTACTCCACCGGAGCATCACCCTCGTTCAGCTCCAGCTCTTTGCGGACGCGGGTATCGAACGCGAGTGCGCCTGTAGATTCGGTGTCGGTTTCTGTGCGAATGCTGAGCATGGGCACTGCATGGCGAACGCTGGTGAAGGCATCCAGCACCTGCCCGCCAACGCGTTGCGTCGGGGAATCAGGTGTCACCCATTCGGGATGCTCCGCCTCCAAATC
>RFQA01000107.1 GCA_009925925.1 Betaproteobacteria bacterium | reverse complement strand
TGAAGTCCACCCCCGTGATGGCGCCGCCCGAACCCGCCGTGACCGCCAAAGCACCCGCGAAGGGCAAAGGCAAGGGCAAAGAAAAAGCCGCTGCCCACGCCGGTGCTGATCACAAAGCCAGCGCCAAAGCAGCAGCACCCAAGTCCAGCGGCGGCGACCTGGTGCCCGGCTTCTATATCAACGTAGGTTTGTTTGCCGTGCCCACCAACGGCACCAACGCCTTCCGCACCCTGGAGAAGGCCGAGCTGCCCGTGTTCACCGATGTGGTGAAGAGCAAAAAAGGCCCCCTCACCCGCGTGCGCGTGGGCCCCTACCTGAGCAAGGCCCTGGCCGATGCTGCGGCCGAGAAGATCAAGGGGATGAAGCTGGAAGCGGTGGTGTTTCAGCACTGAGGTGCTAGTGCGCTGATTGCTTCAGCGCGGAATGAAAAAAGCCTGTGGGTCGTGAGACTCACAGGCTTTTTGCTTTGTTTGAATGGTAGGGCGTGAGTGACTTGAACACTCGACCAAAGGATTATGAGTCCTCTGCTCTAACCAACTGAGCTAACGCCCCAACCGAACCGCGGATTGTATCTCGCCAAGCACCCGGTCTAAACCTGCCCGCCCACGCCTTTGAACTTTTCCACAAAGGCCGCGATTTTCTGAAAAACGCTCTGCTTCTTGCTCAGGTATTGCGGATTGAGCGGGCTCATTTTCGGCAGAACGGCATTTAGCTCGGTGCCGTTGTCACTGGCGAACTCGCGCTTCAAAGAGGTGGTGATATAGCGCCGCGCTGCTTCTGCGTTCAAACTCTCCGAGCTGATCAGGTCCTGCGCCTCACGCTGCTGCTCCGCCTGTGCAAATGTAAAAAAGGCATCAATCACACTGGCTTTGTCAGCGATCTTGTCCAAATCGGTCTGATTGATGAAGTCCACCAACAAACTCTCTTTGGCGCGGTTCCCCAGACTTGCACGAATCACGCGCCGCACCTCATCCACCAACTCCGACTTGCTCTTGATTTTCTTGTTGTGCTCGAAGATCAGCTCGAGGATGTAATCCAGATTGATCTCCTGCGATTTGAGCAGGTCCACCTCAAAGACCACGTCATCCCAATCGATGGTGGATTTTTCTTTCTCGGCCCCCGCTTTTTCACGGCGCAACCAGTCGCGCACATCGTTGTAGGTGGAGCGATAGTCCTGGATTTTCCGCTCGGCCGGCAGCGTGATGGCTTGCAGTGCCGTCAGATCGTCATCGCTCAGGTAGTGCTTGGCCTTGAACGCCTCCACCGCTGTTGCATCCGTCAGGTCGACGGCCTGGAGCTCCTTCAGACTGGCAAACTCGTCGTAGTTCTGTAGGATGTTTTCGACGCGCAGGTATTCGCCAAACAGCTTGGCAAAAGCTTTCTTGTCGGACTCTTTCTCTATGACAGCGGGGTCAGGGAAGCGCGCTTCCAGCTCTTTCACCACATCAACAAAGCCACGGCGAGCCTCACCGGTAGCCGCATCGGTGAAACCGTCCATGTATTCCGTGTAGCTCTTCTCCAGCACCACGTTCCTGGTGTTGTTGTCGCCGAACAAGGTAATGGCATCAATCGTCGCCTTCTCCAGATCGCGGAAGGTGACGATGTTGCCGAAGGTCTTGGTGGCGTCAAAGATCCGGTTGGTACGCGAATAGGCCTGCATCAGTCCGTGGTAGCGCAGGTTCTTGTCCACAAACAAGGTGTTCAGCGTGGGCGCGTCAAAGCCCGTCAGAAACATACCCACCACGATGAGCAGATCAACATCCTTGGCTTTAACCTGCTTGGCCAGATCGCGGTAATAGTTTTGGAAGCCGTTGCTATCCACGCTGAAGTTTGTCTTGAACAGCCCGTTGTAATCCGCGATAGCTGCGCTCAAAAACTCTTTGGCGCTGCTACCCATGGCCGACACATCAAAGCTTTCGTCCTGAATGTCGCCAACTCCATCTTGCTCCTCATTCGCGGCGAACGAAAAGATGGTGGCCACCTTCAGAGGCTTGTCGCTGGTCTTCTGCAGCTCCCTAAAAGATTCGTAGTACAGCTTGGCGGCCTCCACGCTGCTGACCGCGAACATGGCATTGAACCCTTTATTGCCTGCTTGCAGGCGATGGGTCTTTTGCCGGAAATTATTCAGGATGTACTGTGTGACCTCGCGAATGCGGTCGGGATGCAACAGGGCTTGCTTGTTCTCAGCCGCGCTTAGCTTTTTCTCGTCCTGCTCGGCTTCTAGGGCCTTGAACTGGGGGCGAACATCGTTGTAGTCCACCTTGAACTTGAGCACCTTTTCATCGCGAATGGCATCGGTGATTACATACGAATGCAGCTCCCGCCCAAAAACACTCGCGGTGGTCTCCGCACCAGCGGCGTTCTGCGGAAAAATGGGTGTGCCGGTAAATCCAAATTGATAAAACCGCTTGAACTTCTTCTTCAGGTTCTTCTGCGCTTCACCAAATTGGCTGCGGTGGCATTCGTCAAAAATGAACACCACCTGCTTTCCGTACACAGGCAGATCGCCTTCGCTCTTCATCAGGTTGTTGAGCTTCTGGATGGTGGTGACGATGATCTTGTTGTCATCCTTCTCCAGGTTGCGCTTCAGGCCCGCAGTGCTGTCTGAACCATTCACGCTGTCCGGTGAAAAGCGCTGGTATTCCTTCATGGTCTGGTAGTCCAGATCCTTGCGGTCCACTACAAAAAACACCTTGTCGATGAATTCCAGTTCCGTGGCCAAGCGTGCAGCCTTGAAGCTGGTTAGCGTCTTGCCCGAGCCCGTGGTGTGCCATATGTAACCACCGCTCTCCGCTTTGCTCCAGTTCTTTGCCTGGTACGCGCAGTTGATCTTCCACAAAATGCGCTCTGTGGCGGCAATTTGGTAAGGGCGCATCACCAGCAGCGTGTCACTGGTGTCAAACACCGAGTAATGCAAGAGCACATTAAGCAGCGTGTGCTTTTGAAAAAAGGTCGCTGTGAAGTCCTTCAGGTCCTTGATCAAGCTGTTGTCCGCCTTCGCCCAATTCATGGTGAAGTCGAAGCTGTTTTTGTTGCGTTGGGTGGTGTTGGCAAAGTAACGGGTGTCCGTGCCGTTGGTAATCACAAACAGTTGCAAGTACTTGAACAAGGAATGCTCGCTGTTAAAGCTCTCCTTGCTATAGCGGTGCACCTGGTTAAAGGCCTCGCGGATCGCCACGCCCCGCTTCTTCAGCTCCACCTGCACCAGCGGCAGGCCGTTCACCAAGATGGTCACGTCATAGCGGTTGGCATGTGAGCCAGTTTGCTCAAACTGCTTGATGACCTGCACCTTGTTGCGAGCAATGTTCTTTTTGTCCAGCAGATAGATGTTCTGGATGCGGCCGTCGTCAAACACGAAATCGTGCACATAGTCGTCGTGAATCTTGCGCGTCTTCTCAACAATGCTATCACTTGGCTTGTCCAGCCAAGTCTCCACAAAACGCGCCCACTCTGCATCTGCAAACTGCACGTTGTTGAGCGTTTGTAGCTGCACACGCACATTGGCCAGCAAGGCCGCAGGCGTGTTCAGGCCCAGTGGAGCCTCATAACCTTGGTGAACCAGGTCTTGAATGAACTCGCGCTCCAAATCGCTTTCGCTCTGGTAGCTCTCATTGACCTGCCATTCCTTGGTGTACTTATCCAGCACGATGAAGTTTCTGGATTCAGCAATGGTCGTGTAGTCAGTCATTTTTGTTTGCGCTCATCGTCGTGAATCGGGTCGATCATTCCTTCATGCCGCTGCTTGCTGCCAAAACCCATAGTTGTTTTTCAAATGCTCTAGCAACAACTTGACGGTTGCCTTCTCCGCTGGCGTTGGCTCCGCAACGGCTTCATTGGACAGCGTGCTGTGGCTAGTGAAATTGATGATGCGGCTGTAGTAAAGCTGCTTGTCATCCGGCAAAAGCTCAGACCACTTCGGATAGCCCAAAAAACTGGCAGTTTTCTCATAAAGATTACGCAGCAGCGTGAAGTGATAACGCTCGACTTTTTGATCTGCAACTGCCTGTTCAATGGTCTGCATCAGGTGCAGATGGTAGGAAAAACTCCTATTGGAGTCGCCTGGCTTTTCCGTGAGCGCAAAGCTGCCGTCATCAAATCGGTCCAGCATGTGGCAGGTTTTGTTGTTGAACTCGTTGAACAGCACGTTGTAAAACAGCGGGCTGTGCGTCGTGATGATGAACTTGAGATCGGATTGACTGGATTTGATCAAACCCGCCAAATTCACCGCCAGCTCAATCAAATGGTTTTCATCCAGCGAGCTGACCGGGTCGTCAATAAAAACATACTTGAGGTTGTTAAATACATCGGTAGAGCGAGTCACAGCCTCTGCGATGTTCAGTTCCGAAATCACCTGCTCCAGCAGCGCATTGAAAACACTCCAGATGAAGTTACTTTCCTCGCCCTTGGAGATTTTGATGTTGGGCTCATGGTGATTGTTGCCACGCTCAAATGAAAAACTCACCGACGAAAAGTCGGGGCTGAAATGCGGCGTCAACTTGTCGCTGGTGTAGTGCTGAAAGGTGCCAGTAATGCTCTGATCTTGGCCTTGTTCCTCCAAGACCCATTTGGTGAAGGCATTGGGCTGGATTCTGAGCTTGGGCTCTGCATCCTGGCCCAAGTCGTTATCCCAATAAAACAAGTCTTCTGTGAACGCGCTGTAGTAGAGGATCTTCTTGTCTGCCAATTCGGACGCCTGAGCTTCTTCACCCTCCACTTTGGGCGAAATCAGCTGCTTGAATTCTCGCGACAGGCGCGTTTTACCGGTGCCGTTAAAGGCATAGATAAGCTGAACCTTCTTGTTGGCATCTTTGAGTTGCTGGGCAATGTCGGTTAGCGTCTTGCTCATTTCAGTGCGCCACCTCATCAGGCCTCGGGAAGTTCAAAAGCAAATCACGGTAATACCCGTATTGCTTCTGACGCAACTCGATTTCTCGCGGTAGGCCTTCTGTGATGGAGTTGGTCAAGGCATCGAACTGGTCGAGCATGGAGACGATGCGGATTTGAGTGGCGAGTGAGGGAATTGGAATCTTTAGTTTCTCAATCGCAGCTATTGATAAGCGCGGAACGCTTGCTCTACGCACTTGAGATGAAATCTCATGCTGTTTCGTCAAGAGAAAGTGATATAGATATTTGTTAATGACTGCATCCGCCTCTGGAAAAAAATAAACATCATCCGCAGCCCAAAAAGCATCAGCGCTGTAACCAATTTCTCCTGCTGCGCCTGCAACAATCACAAAGGTTACTTCGGGCTGGGTATTGCATTCATAGTAATAACCAAGCGGTTTCATGCTGTTCTGATAGACAGCATATTTGCCGGATTCTTCCAATTGCCCTCTAACTAGTCGTCTACCACGTTGAGGTGATACCAACTCCCCCAACGTCCGCCACTCCACATCGCCCTCTTCAAAACTCAACAACTGGTCACGATAGTAGTCGTACTGCTTTTTGCGGGCGGCAAGCTCGGCGGCAAGCTCGGCGGCAAGCTCGCTGAAATTGTCCAAAATTCGGACAATTTCAGCTTGAATTTCAAGCGATTTTTTGGGGTTGTCTGGGCAGGGGATGGGGAGAGGGATTTTTATCATTTCCCCTTTTGTTAACTTTGACCTGTCTTTGTTAGGCAAGTACGGAATGAAATCAACAATGCGCAGATAGTGATACAGAAACCTAGTGTTTAGCCCTTGGTTTCCGCGCACAACATGCACGTGATTGTTTGCCCAGAATTTTCCTTTCGCGTATTGAATGGAGTAGTTTTCTAGGCTTGCTGAACCATCCTCTGCAATCAGCACATATTCGCCGTCGTGCGTATATCCATTCACATAATCCTGGATATTGTTCGCTCCGTAATATGGCGTTTCCCCGGATATACGTAGCGAAGCCTTTACAGGTTGCCTTGCGGCATTTGCCACTTCAACAAAACGCTCGTCCCCTAAGGTCGTCCATTTCACCTCAACGCCATCTAGCAACTTTTTCAAAAAATCCATGCTCGCTAACTCACTTCTTGTTCAGCAGATAAATCGCTAGACCAACGAGCCCAATGGCCAGCAAAGCGCCTGCTGCATCGTCTTTTTGACCTTCAGCCACAAAGTAGCGGCTATGGGTTCGCTTTAAATCATCGATGGAGTTGGCTTCAAAAACCACGACTTCCATTTCATGGCGCTGGGCGTGAAAATAACCTTGCTCTTTTTGCAGCCCGGCAAACTGCGCAGCAGAGTAATCTCTGAACTCTGTGCAGCGTGTTTCTTTGGTGGTGCGATTGTGTTCAATCAGAAAATACATGGCGAATCGCATCCTCTAGTTGCTGCTGATACTCTTCAAACGACGCCTGATGAGTAAGCTGGTCAATTTCAAAAAAGCTGCCCGACAAATTTTGCAACTTACTTATCAGTGCTTGCTCTTGATCGTTGCCGCCGTATTTGAGGGAGTTGCTTTCGTCTGACAAGCTCTCAACCAGGTTGGCCCATACATCTTGCGCATACGTTCGCAACTGGATCTCGTAAAACTTCTGGCCTCTTTTCGCAATGATATGGAGTGCCCGATAACCATGAGCATGCCGATCTTTGCGCTCAATATTCCATTCAAACGATTCAAACGCGCCCATGAGCAAGTCGCTCAGCGTGTTAGCTTTCTGACTCCCGCCCTCAATCACAATCCGGCAGCCTGCGATATCCTGCATTTGCGGCAAACGCAACTGTGGCTGGCGACACAGCTTATCCACAATGGACTGCTGGGTTTTGCGCTTGCGTTGGGTGCTGATCCAGCCAGTTATTGATACAAGTGTGCTTTGGATAAGCTGATAAGCCTGTTCATCAATCTCGCTATAGGTTTGGCGAAACGCATCCAGCATCGCTAAATCAGCTTCGCTGAAGTCGCCGCTGCGAAGCCGGTCGCCCAGTTTTGTAATCTGGCTGTTGCTAAGTGTCATGGGGTGAGCTTCGACTTAAGAGCCTTCAATCTCGGCCACGATGGCGTCAATGTCTTTGCGCAGCTGATCGATGCGGGCAACGGTAGTTTTCAGCTCGGCATTGAGCTTGGTAATGTTCACCACCTCACGGGTGTCTTTGGCTTCGATATAGCTGCTGACCGACAGGTTGTATTCGTTGGCAGCCACGTTTTCAAACGGTATGGACCGGGCGAAATGGTTCACATTGGCCTTGCTGTCGAACACCGCCATGATTTGGTCGATGTGCCTGTCTAGCAGCACATTGTTGTTGGTTTCCTTCTTGAAAAAGTCTGTACCGCTTGCGTCAATGAATTGAATGGTGGTGTTGGTTTTATGTTTGGACAACACCAAAATGTTTACGGCAATGGTGGTGCCAAAGAACAGGTTGGGCGCTAGCGAGATCACCGACTCCACATAGTTGTTGTCCACCAGATACTGGCGAATCTTCTGCTCCGCCCCGCCCCGGTAAAAGATGCCAGGGAAGCAGACGATGGCCGCACGGCCCTTGGCAGAGAGGTAACTGAGCGCATGCAGCACAAAAGCAAAGTCGGCTTTGGACTTGGGCGCCAGCACGCCCGCCGGGGCAAAGCGGTCATCGTTTATGAGGGTAGGGTCGTCTGAGCCAACCCACTTCACTGAGTAGGGCGGGTTGGAGACGATGGCATCAAACGGCTTGTCGTCGCCAAAGTGCGGCTCGATCAGGGTGTCGCCCAACTGGATGTTGAACTTGTCGTAGTTGACGTTGTGCAAGAACATGTTCATCCGCGCCAAGTTGTACGTGGTGTGGTTGAGTTCTTGTCCGAAAAATCCATCTTCAATGATGTGGTCGTCGAACTGCTTTTTAGCTTGCAGCAGCAGCGAACCCGAGCCGCAGGCCGGGTCGTATATTTTATTGATGCTGCTCTGCCCATGCATGGCCAGCCGGGCGATCAGCTTGGAGACCTGCTGAGGTGTGAAAAACTCTCCGCCCGACTTGCCAGCATTGGCGGCGTAGTTGGAGATGAGGAATTCGTAGGCGTCGCCAAAGAGGTCGATATGGCTGTCGTCAAAGGTGCCAAAGTCCAGACCTGCCACGCCTTTCAGTACGGCGGCGAGTCGGGCGTTTTTGTCTTTGACGGTGTTGCCCAGGCGATTGCTGGTAGTGTCAAAGTCGGCAAACAGGCCTTTGATGTCGCGCTCGGATGGGTAGCCGTTGGCGGAGGCTTCAATAGCGGCAAAGATGTTGGCTAGATCGGTGTTCAGGCTTTCGTTGATGCTGGCGTTGGCTGCAACGTTGATAAACAACTGGCTGGGGTAGATGAAGTAGCCCTTGGTTTTGACGGCGTCGTCTTTGATGGCGGGGGTGATCACGCTATCGGCCAACTTGGCATACGCAATGCTGTCGTCACCGCCTTCTATATAGGCCGCAAAGTTTTCGCTAATGAAACGATAAAACAAAGAGCCGAGCACGTATTGCTTAAAGTCCCAGCCGTCTACGGCGCCACGCACATCATTGGCGATTTTCCAGATACTGCTTTGCAGAGCGGCGCGTTGTTGGGAGCTTGTCATTAAGTCTTCCTATTGAATACTTGTTATGTCCATTTATGGAACGAAGGCAGGATGCAAATCTGCCAGATGTTTGGGCCAGTGCCCGGCCGCAGGGGCTATTTATGGTGGCTCAGGGCGTTGCTCACCAGTTTGGAGGTGATATCCACGATCTGGATCATGCGGTCATACGCCATGCGGGTGGGGCCGATCACGCCCAGCGTGCCGACCACTTTGCCGTCCACCTCGTAGGGGCTGCTGACGATGGACAGGTCTTCAAACGGCACTACCTGGCTCTCGCCCCCGATAAAGATGCGCACGCCTTCGGCCTGGCCGGTCACGTCCAGCAGGCGCATGAGCTGGGCCTTTTGCTCAAACAGTTCAAACGCGCGGCGCAGGTGGCCCATGTCGCTCGAAAAGTCAGACACCGACAGCAGGTTGCGCTCGCCGGAGATCACCACTTCGTCTTGCGCCTCGGAGATCACTTCTGAGCTGGCGTTCACCGCCGCTTGCATGAGAGCAGCAATTTCGCCGCGCAGGCTTTCCACCTCGCCTTGCAAGCGCAGGCGCACTTGCTCGATCTCCAGCCCCATGTAGTTGCTGTTCAAAAAGTTGGCCGCCTCGGCCAGCTGGCTTTGGGTGTAGTCCACCTCGGTGTAAATGACGCGGTTTTGCACATCGCCATCGGGCGCCACGATGATGACCAGCAGCCGCCGCTCCGAGAGGCGCAAAAACTCAATATGCCGGAAGGCCGATGTGCGGCGCGGCGCAATCACCACACCCACAAACTGCGACAGGTTGGAGAGCAGGTTGGCTGCGTTGCTGATGACTTTTTGTGGCTGATCGGGCGCCAGGCTGTGCGCGGCCATGTGGCCTTGCTGCACGGTGAGCATGGTGTCCACAAAAAGGCGGTAGCCGCGTGCGGTGGGAATGCGCCCGGCCGAAGTGTGGGGGCTGACGATGAGGCCCAGGTCTTCCAGGTCCGACATGACGTTGCGGATAGTGGCGGGCGAGAGGTCGAGGCCGGACTCTTTGGAGAGCGTGCGGCTACCGACGGGCTGTCCATCGGCGATATAGCGCTCTACGAGCGCCTTCATCAACATCTTGGAACGTTCATCGAGCATGCCGGTCATTTTAGTAACCTATTTAGTGTCTAATTTGCGCATGTTGTCCCAATTTAGGCATGTCGCTCTGATCGGCAAGTACCAAACCACCGGCACCAGCGCTGCGGGGGCCTCGTCCCGCAAATCGCTGGACGAGATTGCCCATTATTTGATGGACCAGGGCTGCGAGGTGGTGATCGAGGCCGACACCGCCGCCAACACGGGCCTGAGCAACTACACCACCATGGATGTGGACGGCATTGGCACCCATTGCGACCTGGCCCTGGTGGTGGGTGGCGACGGCACCATGCTGGGCATAGGCCGCCAGCTGGCGCGCTACCAGGTGCCGCTGATCGGCATCAACTCCGGGCGGCTGGGGTTTATTACCGACATCCGCTTCGAGCAATACAAAACCACGCTGGCCCCCATGCTGGCCGGCCACTACGAGGTGGACGACCGCGCCCTGATGCGCGCCCGCGTGATGCGCGACGGCCATTGCGTGTTTGAGGCCGAGGCCATGAACGACGTGGTGGTGAACCGCGGCGCCACCTCGGGCATGGTGGAGCTGCGGGTGGAGGTAGACGGACACTTTGTGGCCAACCAGCGGGCGGACGGGCTGATCATCGCCTCGCCCACGGGCTCCACCGCCTATGCCATGTCGGCCGGCGGGCCGCTGTTGCACCCCTCGATTGCCGCCTGGGTGATGGTGCCGATTGCGCCACATACATTGTCAAATCGGCCGATAGCGCTCGCCGACAGTGCGCGGATAGCTATTGAAATCGTAGCGGGGCGCGATGCCAGCGCCAACTTTGACATGCAGAGCCTGGCCAGCCTGATGCACGGCGACCGCATCGAGGTGACCCGCTCGCAGCACAAGGTGCGCTTTTTGCACCCCAAGGGCTGGACCTACTTTGACACCCTGCGCCAGAAGATGCATTGGAATGAAGGGGTGGCGTAAGCGCCACCCACACTAAACACATGGCACTCAAGCGAATTGTTCTCAGAGACTTTGTGATCGTCAGCGAGCTGGAGCTGGACTTGGAGTCCGGCTTTTCGGTGCTGACCGGCGAAACCGGCGCGGGCAAATCCATCCTGATTGATGCGCTGCAGCTGGTCACTGGCGCGCGCGCTGACACCGGCGTGATCCGCGAAGGCGCGGCGCGCACTGACGTGAGCGCCGAGTTTGACAATGCGCCGGGCCTGCAAGCCGTGCTGGACGACGCCGGTTTCGAAGCCGGCGACACCCTGCTGCTGCGCCGCACCGTGGACACGCAAGGCAAAAGCCGCGCTTGGGTGAATGGCAGCCCCGCCACCGCGCAGCAGCTGCGCACCATCGGCGAGCAACTGCTGGACATTCACGGCCAGCACGCCTGGCAAAGCCTGACCCGGCCCGAGGCCGTGCGCGGCCAGCCCGACCTGCACGTCCGCCTCTATGCGGAATCGGTCAAGGATCTGAAGGCCTTCCTTGAGGGCGCCCAGGCCGACCGCACCGAGGCCGGCGGCGATCAGGGCATGCCCGCCTATGAATCCCTGATCACCTTCGACACCCCGGTCGAGACCGGCAAGCTCTTCAGCCTGGCCCGTTCGGACTATGAGTTCACCGGCGGGGCGCACGGCAACACAGCCTATACCGGCGTCCTGTGGGACAAGGCGATGAAGCGGCCGGTCACGGCGGCGGGCCTGCTCAAGCCCGGCGTCGCCCTGTCGGCGCTCGACGGCCTGCTCTGCACCGCCGTCAACGCCGAGAAGAAGAAGCGCGACCCGCAGGCCGAGACGATCAGCCTGAACCCGAAGGACGCCTCGGGCTGGAGCTGCCCCCACGCCGCCGATACCCCCATCGTCCTGGCCCCCAGCACCGAACCGGGCAAGGCGGGCGGCCTCGTCTTCCTCGTCGGCCCCTATCAGGTCGGCCCCTATGCCGAGGGCTCCTATCAGGTGCCGGTGCCGCAGGCCGCGATCCGCAGTTTGCTGGCCCCCGCCTATGCCGACGAGTTCGCCGGAGCCCCGGTGATGCCGAAGGGCTAGGGCGCCGACTTCAGGAAGTCGTCGACCAGTTCGTCGAACCGGGCGGGCTGGTCGGCCATGATGAAGTGGCGGCTGCCGTCGACGCGGATCAGCTTCACCCCCGGCAGGGCGGCGTATTCGTGCGTCCACAGGCCGTCG
>RFQA01000106.1 GCA_009925925.1 Betaproteobacteria bacterium | reverse complement strand
GCTGCAGCTGCTCAGAGGCCAGCGTGCGCTCATCCACCCGCATGCCCACAATGCCCACTTTGAACTTGTCTGCCCGCGAACTTGCGGCCAGCTCATCCAGGAAAGGCTTGGTCGCAAAGATATCAAACACGCTGGGCTGCAAGGGCACCACGACATGGGTGGCGATTTTCAGAACCTCTTTCAGGCGCTTGCCGTGCAGACCGGCCGGGGTGTCCAACACCACATGGCTCGTGCCCTTGGGTGGCTTTGCCAAGCCCGCTTCACTGAACTCCCACCCAGTGATGGGCTTGGCTGCCGGAGGGCGCAATCCTAGCCACAGCCGGGAGGACTGCTGGCGATCCGCATCTCCCAGCATGACGGCATGCCCCTTGGAGGCAAAGTAACCGGCAATTTGGGTAGACATCGTGGACTTCCCGACACCCCCCTTGGGATTTGCAACAACAACCACTGGCATGAACAACTCCTCCGCTACTTGAACTGCGCTATGTTACGACCATGGTCACTGAAAACCAATCTCACCCCATCTACGTCGTTGCCGCACACCCCAACTGGCGCAACTCCCACGTCAACCGCCAACTCCGCCAGGCCGCAGCCTCTGCCGAAGGTGTAGCGCTATGCGACTTGTACGAAAGCTACCCGGATTACGCCATCGACGTACAGGCTGAGCAGGAAAAGCTCTCCAAAGCGCTGCAGGGCAAAGACCTGTGGCTGGTCGCCAGCACCGGCGGCCCCGAGGCTTCTTACCACCCACAGGGTTACAACCGCTACTTCTTCGACGCGTTCCTGCCACCCTACGAGCAAACGGCAGCGCTGTGCGGCATGCGTTTTCTGCCGCCCATGGTGCTCCATGGGGCTCACAGCGCGCCGCAGGCCGACGTAGCAAGCCACGTCGCCACCTTCGCAGAGCGGCTGCGCACCTACCCCGATTGGCCGGAATTGGCCGAACTGGAGAGCACTGCCACCTGCGATGTACCGGATGCAGACCGGCCTGCCGGCTCAGCACCCTTGCAAGGAGACCTGTGACATGGAGCACGCACCGGCCTGGCTGATCAATAGCCTGATTTACCTGAGCGCCGCCGTCATTGCCGTTCCCCTGTCCAAAGCCGTCGGGCTGGGCGCCATCATCGGCTACCTGGCCGCGGGTATTGCCATCGGCCCCTGGGGCGCCGGTCTGGTCAACAACGTGGAAGACATTCTTCACTTTGCCGAATTCGGCGTAGTGCTGATGCTATTTCTGGTGGGCCTGGAACTGGAACCCCGGCGGCTGTGGAGCCTGCGTCGCTCCATTTTCGGCTGGGGCGCACTGCAGGTGCTGGGCTGCACGGCCTTGCTGATGCTGGTTGCCATGGCCTGCGGTGTGGGCTGGCGGCTGAGCCTGGTGGGGGCGCTGGGGCTGGCGCTATCTAGCACCGCCATCGCACTGCAGGTCATGGGTGAACGCAACCTGATGCCCACCCAAAGCGGCCAGGCGGCTTTTTCCATTCTGCTGTTTCAAGACGTAGCCGCCATCCCCATTCTGGCCTTGTTGCCCCTGCTGGGTGCTAGCTCAGGATCGAATGACGGCCTGGCGCCCATGGAATATGCGCAAGCAGCTATCAAAATCATAGCAGTCATTGCCGGCATCGTGCTCGGCGGCCGCCTGCTCTTGCGCCCCCTGTTCCGTTGGATCGCACGGTCACGCACGCCCGAGATCTTTACCGCGGCAGCGCTTTTGCTCGTGGTGGGTATCTCGGCGCTCATGTTGTTGGTGGGCCTGAGCATGGCGCTAGGCGCTTTTCTGGCCGGCGTTCTGCTGGCCGAAAGTGAATATCGGCGGGAGCTGGAAACCGACATCGAGCCCTTCAAAGGACTGCTGCTGGGCCTCTTCTTTATTGCCGTGGGCATGAGTATCGACTTCGGCGTGCTCCTGGCCTCCCCGGGCACCATGGCGCTGGTGGTGCTGGGTTTTCTGGGGGTGAAGGCCGTGGTGATTTACGGGCTGGCCCGCCATATTCAACTGCCGGGGCCGGAGCGCCCGGTGTTCACCTTGCTGCTGGCGCAGGGGGGGGAATTTGCCTTTGTGGTGTTTCAGGCCGCGGCCGGGGCGAATGTATTTTCTGCACCCACCGCATCACTACTCATAGGTGCCGTAGCGGTCTCCATGCTGCTGAGCCCTCTGGTGCTGGTGGCGGTGGACCGGTGGGTACTGCCCCGCTTTGCAGGCCGCAAGGGGCCGGCGCTGGAAGAGATCGCAGAACCCCAAAGCGCGCCGGTCATCATTGCAGGATATGGGCGATACGGGCAGATTGTGGGCCGCGTCTTGCTCGCCGAGGGCATCCCCGCTACCGTGCTGGACCACGATGCCGACATGGTCGAAGCCGCCCGCAGCTTCGGCTACCGCGTGTTTTTTGGTGATGCCACCAGGCTGGACCTGCTCCGCACTGCCGGCGCCGGGACGGCCCGTGTACTGGTGGTGGCGGTTGACGATGTGGAGCAGTCCCTGGCCATTGTGGATCTCGCACGTGAACACTTTCCCACCCTGCCCATCGTGGCTCGCGCCCGGGATGTTACCCATTGGAACCAGCTGCGCGAACGGGAGGTCACCTTGGTCGAGCGTGAGTTGTTTGAGTCCAGCCTGCGCAGTGCCCGCAGCGTGCTGGAGGTATTGGGCCAACCCGCCCATGTCGCCCGCCAGAGCACCATGCGCTTCCGGCAGCACAACCTGCAGCTTTTCGAGAAAATGCGCCCCCATTTCAAGGACCGCACCAAACTGATTGCAGCTGTCAAACAAGGTCGTCAGCAGCTGGAAGAGCAAATGGCCCAGGAACGTGCCGAACGCGAGAAACCCAGGGGCTCCGACTGGAGCGGGCAGTAAAGCGGCGTGCTAACCTCTGGCCATGTTCAATCCATCCCAAGAAGACGTACGTCGATTTTTCTGCTCCGTTTACGCTAAGTCCCGCGCTGGACAGTCGATGGAAGCTATTGAAACCATAGCAGCCCAATGGATGGACGAGCATCCTGAATATCAGGCGGACTTTGCGGATGTGGACAAGGCTTTGACGACCATGTACGAGGCGACAGAGGGGCGCACCAACCCCTTCCTGCACCTGAGCATGCACCTGTCCATCAGCGAACAGTGCAGCATCGACCAGCCCCGGGGCATTCGTCAGGCGGTAGAGCTGTTGACCCACAAGCGGAACTCTTTGCACCAGGCGCACCACGAAGCCATGGAGTGCCTAGGCACCATGCTGTGGGAAAGCCAGCGCGCAGGACGTCCTCCGGATGGCGATGCCTACATCGCCTGCGTGCAACGCCACGCCACCCGAGATTAGCCACGCGCTTTCACCAAACCGTCACAGGCTTTGTCACGGCTTTGCCATCAAGTCTGGGTAGCATGAAATTTCCGTTTCCTGGAGACTTCGTGTATGCAAGACTTTCTCAAACAACTCAAGATCCAGCGCTGGGATGACCACCGCTACTACCACCACAGCCGCATCAACCAGTCCCTGCACTTGTTGAGCGCGATCAGTTTTCTGGTCGCCTATGCGCTGCTGTTCAAAGACCCGGCCATCGCGGCTCTGATCGCATGGCTGGTGTCCATGACTTCACGTCAAGCCGGACATTTCTTCTTCGAGCCTCTGGGTTATGACCATGTCAACAAGGCCACCCACGAGTACAAAGAAGAGATCAAGGTGGGCTACAACCTCAAGCGCAAAATCGTGCTCATGGCTGTCTGGGCTGCGGCACCGGTTGCGCTCTGGATCGACCCAACCCTGTTCGGCTACTTCGAGCCGTCCAACGGCATCGAAGCCTTCATGCGCCATACCGGAGAGCTCTGGCTGTTCGTGGGCGTGGGCGGCTTGATCTTCCGCACCGTGCACCTCTTCTTCATCAAGGACGTGATGTCCGGTCTGGTGTGGATGACCAAAATCATCACCGACCCGTTCCACGACATCAAGCTTTACTACAAGGCGCCTTTGGCCCTGATGCGCGGCGAACTCATCGAACCCCGCGGCAATATGGACCACGCACCCACCTGACCGGAACCCGTCGCCAGGTTCCGGCCCTCTGCGGCTCAGAACTTGGCGGCCAGCATCTCCCGCAGGATGCGGCGCTTAATGGCCTTGTGCGTCTGAGCGCCATCGGTCCACCACCAGCCATCCTGCTGCATCGCTTGACCCGCCGCCACAAACCGGCGGGTTACCTCGTCAAAATCCGCATCGCTGAAATTCAGGCTGAAGATCATGCGACCGGTTCCCACCCAGCTCAAGGCCAGCCCTTGCAAACGCAAATAGTGCTGAAACAACCAGTGGTAGCAGCCGGGCTGCGTGTAGGTCACGGTCCAGATGGTCGACAGGTTGGCCGCGCGTACCGGCAGACCCGCCGCCTCCATGGCGTGGTTGAGCTGCGCGGCGCGGCGGTTCCAGACACTATCCAGATCGTTGTAGAGCGCTTGCACCTCGGGTGTTTCGAGCCTGCGCATGAAGGCATTCATAGCGCCCATTACATAGGGGTGCGAATTGAAGGTGCCACGTGCAAAGCAAATGTCTGCGGGTGCGTCGTCACGGAAGCGGCGCATCCATTCGCGCTTGCCGCACAACACGCCGATGGGCAGTCCGCCGCCCAGTGTCTTGCCGTAGGTCACCAGGTCGGCACGCACACCGAAGTATTCCTGTGCGCCACCGGGCGCCAGGCGGAAGCCGACAAACACCTCGTCAAAAATCAGCGCAATACCGCGCTCATCGCAAATCGTGCGCAGGGTTTGCAGCCATGCGGTGTAGGCCGCTTTGTCGAACCCGGCTTTGCGCGAACCATCCAGCAAGGAGCCGTCGCTGGGCGCTGCCATGTTGGGGTGCAGGGCCTGCAAGGGGTTAATCAAAATGCAGGCAATGTCACGGCGCTTGCGCAGCACGCGCAGGGTGCCCTCGCCCATTTCAGACAAGGTGAAGGTGTCTTTGGCCGTCATCGGGTTGCCAATGCCGGGCTGCACATCACCCCACCAGCCATGGTAGGAACCGCAAAAACGCACCAGCTTCTTGCGGCCGGTGTGGTAGCGGGCCAGGCGCACGGCTTGCATGACCGCCTCGGTGCCGGACATATGGAAAGACATCTCGTCCATGCCCGAGGCTTTGCGCAGGCGCTGCACGTTGTCCACCATGACCGGGTGGTAAGCCCCGAGCACCGGCCCCAGGTCGCGCGCGATGGCAGCGCCTTCGTCAATGCACTCCTTGTAGAAGTCATTGCCCATCAGGTTCACGCCATAGGAGCCGGTCAGGTCGATAAACACATTGCCGTCCAAGTCGGTCACGGTGACGCCGGAAGACGACTGCAAAAACGAGCCGATCTTCAAGCCCTGCTTGACCATGGACTTGAACTGATAGGGCACGCGGTAGGCACTGACGAACTGCATGTCCGACAAGCCATCGATCACCGAAGCGCCCGCCTCCAGGGTCTTGGGGTAACGCTGTGCAATGCCTTGCACCAGCGCGACAAATGCCGCCTTGCGGCGTGCCACCACATCGACTGGCGCACCGTCTACGGCGAAAACCTGCTGCTCGTCGTAGCTGTAGTTGGGCAGCAAAGAAGCCAGCAAACGCGCATTCCGCGGATGGCCTGCCAGCGAGCGGTGCTTGGCCAGCGAGAGCTCGGCGCGCGCCTTCAATTTGCGCAAAGCCGCTATGGCCGCCGCCGTTCCCATGCCGGCCAGCAGCAGGGTTTGCAGTTCTAGAGATTCATTCACGACATTCACCTTTCAATCCAACTTCACTATCAACAATCACCATGCAACTACGTGCACAGATTCAAAAAATCCTCAGCCAGGAAGACCTGAACTTCCTGCTGACCAACCGCATTCCGCGCCAGGCGCTCACCCGCTTTCTGGGCTGGTTCAGCAAAATCGAGCAACCGCTGGTGCGGGATGCCTCTATCGGCATCTGGAAGTTCTTCAGCGACCTGGACTTGCGCGAAGCCAAAAAGCAGCGCTTTTCCAGCATGCACGACTGCTTCACCCGCGAACTCAAAGACGGCGCCCGCCCCATTGCGCAAGATGTGGATGCCATGACCAGCCCGGTCGATGCCATCGTGGGCGCGAGCGGTCCCATTGAAGGCACCCGCGTGTTTCAGGCCAAGGGCTTTCCGTACACCCTGGAGGACCTGCTGGGTCCGGACGCGGACATCGACGAATGGCGCGACGGCAGCTATGTGACCCTGCGCCTGACGTCCAGCATGTACCACCGCTTCCATGCGCCCCACCACTGCACCGTGGATGAGGTCCGCTACTTCTCGGGCGACACATGGAACGTCAACCCCATTGCCCTCAAGCGGGTGGAAAAACTGTTCTGCAAAAACGAACGCGCCTTCATCGGTACCCGACTGAACGGCCCCGGCCCACTGAATGGGCAACGTGTCGGACTGGTGCCGGTGGCAGCTGTGTTGGTGGCCAGCATCCGGCTCCACTTTCTGGATGTGTTGTTTCACCTCAAGTACACCGGCCCCAAAAAGATTGCCTGCAACGCAAGCTTTGAGCGCGGTCAGGAAATGGGCTGGTTTCAGCATGGCTCCACCGTGATCGTGCTGGCGCCCAAAGGCTTTGTGCTCGACGCAGGCCTAGAGCAAGGGTCGCGCGTGCGAATGGGCCAGCCGCTCCTTCGCTGGCAGGCCTGAGGCGCTCGCCCGGCTCGCTGGGACGGAAGCAAAAGGTCTGCCGTGGCGCTCCAGCACCGAGCGCAAGGTATGCAAAAACGTGTCAGCCACCGCATCCCAAGTGCGGTCGGCCACCGCCTTGGCAGCCGCCGCGCGGAAACGCGCGATGCGCTCAGGGTCCACCGCCAGTTGCACTGCGGCATTGACAAAGGACACATCGTCGCCCGTGGGTACCAGCACCCCGTTGTCACCGCTTTCAATCAGTTCCAGCGCCGCGGCACAGTCATACGACACGACCGCCAGCCCGCTGGCCAATGCTTCGGGCACCACGTTGCCGTAGGTCTCGGTCATGCTGGGGAACAAAAACAGGTCGGCCGAGGCATAGTGCGCCGCGAGGTCGCCGCCTTTTTGCACACCGGCAAAGTAGGCTTCCGGGCACGCCTCGGTCAGCGCTTTGCGCAGAGGACCATCGCCCACAAACACCAGCCTCACATCCGGCACCCGGGCCTTGATGGCGCGGAATGCAGCCACCACCAGCCCCACGTTTTTCTCTTTCGCCAGACGCCCCACCAGCAGGATAACGGGCTCATCGCCCTGCACACCCCACTGCCGGCGCAGCGCCTCAGACCGGTGTTGCGGGCCGAACTGCTCCAGCGCCACCCCGCGCGATAGCAGCGTCACGTTCTCATAGCCGCGCGCGCTCAGGTCCTGCACCAGGCTGCGGGTGGGCACCATGGTGGCTTGGGTGCGGTTGTGCAGTTTGCGCAGGTAAGACTCGATCGGCGTCTTCAAGAGGCCAATGCCATAGTGCTGCGAATAGCTCTGAAAATTGGTGTGGAACGAGCTGGTGATCGGCAGCTGCAACTTCCGGGCTGCTGCTACTGCCGACCAGCCCAGCGGGCCTTCGGTGACTACGTGCACGATATCGGGCCTGCGCTCGCCCCAGAGTTTGATCAGGCGGCTTTTGGAGGGCATGCCGAACCGCAGCTCACCGTAAGCAGGTAAAGGCACGCCTTTGGAAAGCACCTCGTCCAAGCCCTCGTGCTGCATGGTGCTTTGCTCGCGCGATTGGCGCGGTCGCACCACCTGCACGGAGTGGCCCTTTTGCAGCAAGCCGTTCACGAGCCACCCCAGTGTCATGGCCACGCCATTGACTTCGGGTGGGAAGGTTTCAGTCACGACGGCAATCCGCAAACTGGAGAGTTGCGGAGCGAAGGACTCGATGAGGAGGTCGTCGGAGGTTTTCACACACCCGAGACTAGGCACCCCACATAACAGCTTGATGATGTTTTTTTGACAGTTTGACGTCTATCAAGCCGCGCGAGCCGGCATCCACTGCCCACGGTACGCCGCGCACAGCAGCACCATGCCTATGGTCACCAGGGCACCGAACCCGTATACCAAGGTGCTGAGCTGCAGCTGCAATGCGGTGGCCCCGGCATAAACCGCAAGCATGACCAACATACCTGCGTTTTCATTGAAACCCTGTACCGCAATAGAGCGCCCGGCAGTGAGTAAGGTGTAGCCACGGTGCTGGAGCAAGGCATTCATGGGCACCACAAAGAAGCCCGCCATGCCACCGACCAGCACCATCAACACGGCTGCCATGGGAATGGATTGGACCCACAGCATGAGCGGGATGACCAGCCCCAGCAGCAATCCCAAGGGCAAAAGGTGTACCGCCCGTTCCAGTGCCACATAGCGACTGGCGGCTATGGCGCCGACCACCACACCCAGTGCAGTGACACCTTGCAAGTAAGCCGCTTTGTCCAGTGGCAAACCCAAGGCCTCATTCGCCCAACGCAGCACCACCAATTGCAAGGTCGCCCCTACGCCCCATAGCAAGGTGGTCACCGACATGGACATGCCACCCACAGCGTCCCGCCACAAAAGAATGTTTTCACGCCAGAAACGAACGGCAAGTGCCCGCGGGTGGATGGAATGAGGGTCATACCGCGCGCCACTGTCTGGAATAACAAAACACACCAGCATGGCCAGGCTATTCAAAACCAGCAACACCAACATGCCCGCCAGCAAAGCAGTGCCAGTGGCCTCGTACCAGCCCCACCCTTTGGGCCGTTCCAGCACCGGCATCAGCGGACTGATCAATACCCCGCCCAGCACGGTGCCGAAAATCACGGCGCATACCGTGGCACCTTCAAAGAAACCATTGGCCCGCACCAGCTCACTGGACGGCAGCAACTCGGTCATCAAGCCGTATTTGGCCGGGGCATACAGCGCAGCGCCCCAGCCCGCCACCACGATGGCCAAGAGCGGATCCACCCCGTTAAGCAGCAGCACCATGGCCACCACCTTGAGGGCATTCGACAGCACCATGACCCGCCCTTTGGGGAAGGCGTCAGCCACCGGCCCCACCAGAGGGGCCAGCAACACATAAAACAAGGTGAAGCCGATTTTCAGAAGGGGGATGCGCCAATCCGCCTCGGCCAGCTCCATCACTCGGGCAATCGCGACGATCAGGAACGCGTTATCCGCCAGGGTAGAAACGAACTGCACCGCAAGCAGCACATAGAAGGCACGGGGCATAGTTCGGGATGTGGCGTGCATGGTTCAGCAAAAGTTGAAGCTGCGCATGCTGCCGTTTGCATGTGAAGGCACGGTGACACCGGATGTGAAAAGGCCATGTCACGGTTTTGCCGCAATGCTTGCCTAGCATCCGGCATCCAAAACAAAGGGGGCGACTTTGCGACATCACATGGCACGATGGGCCGCCAAAGCACTGATAGGCTGCGCGTACGTCAGCATTCCGATTGCACCGGCCCTGGCCAGCCTGGTGTTCTGGCGCAAGCGCTACCTGCGGGACTACCGGGGCACCATGCGCAACGCGCACCGCCATATCCGGGCCATGCAAGCCGGCCCCGCTTTGCATTACTTTCAAGACGTGGCCGGACGCGAGCGCCAGGTGCCGGAGCACATTGAGGGCGAGTGCATTCAGTGCGGCAACTGCTGCATGAACCACCAGTGCATGTTTCTGGAGCCTGCAGGGCCGCAGCGCTTTCAATGCGGCATTTACCACTCGCCGTTGCGCAAGGCCTCGAATTGCGGGTCCTTCCCTCTACACAGCCACGACATTGCGCGCTACCAGTGCCCCAGCTACTTTGTAGCGGGCACTGCCAAACCGGTAATCCCTATCGTGCCGGTTGCTTCCACTTAGTCCGAAACGAAAAAGCCGCTCATCGAGCGGCTTTTGAATGGGGTAGACACCGGAGGCTTACTTGAAGCGACTCTGGGGAACCACCTTCAACTCCGTGGGCAAAGCACCTACATAGTTAGCCAGCTCCTTGAGCTCGGCGTTGCTGAACTGCTTGGCCACACCACCCATGATGGCGTTACCACGGCCCACATTGGCATTGCCTTCCACCTTGTAAGACTTGAGTGCGACATACAGGTAGTCGCTGTGCTGGCCGGCAATCTTGGGGTAGGTGGGGTCGATCGGCTTGCTCAAAGACTCACCGTGGCAGGAAGCGCAGTTGCCTTTGGTCAGCAAGGCGTTGACCTTTTCAGAACCGGGAGCTGCCTTTTCCAATGCGGGAGCACCTTCCACCACGCCGCTGGCTTCGTAATACGCAGCCAAGTCAGCAATGTCCTGGTCGGTCAAGGACGCGGCGATGCCCTTCATGGAGGGGTGCTTGCGCTCGCCCTTCTTGTAGGCATTCAGGGCGGAAGCGATGTATTTGCCGCCTTGACCGGAAATCTTGGGAACCTTGTGAATTTCGGGGAAGCTGGCTTGGTAGCCCACGATGCCGTGGCAGCCAATGCACATGGCGTTCTTTTTGGCGCCGGCCTGCACATCACCCTGCACGCCCTCGGCATGAGCTGCAAAAACGGTCACAGAGGCGACAAGCGCGGCGGACAGCGACAAGAGAATTTTGTTCATTTTGCGAGGACAATCACAGAGTGATGACGTGGTGGTTGTATCAAACCATTATATCGACAAGGCCCCCCGTAGAACCCCTATGTTTGATCCCCATCAAGCGACAACGCCGAAGTATTTGCTATGAAATTCACCGGTACCTCCAACTACGTTGCCACCCAAGACCTGATGCTGTCGGTCAATGCCGCCATCACCCTGCAGCGCCCCCTGCTCGTCAAGGGCGAACCCGGCACCGGCAAAACCATGCTGGCCGAAGAGGTGTCTGAAGCTTTGGGCATGCCGCTGCTGCAATGGCACATCAAATCCACCACCAAAGCCCAGCAGGGCCTGTACGAATACGACGCTGTGAGCCGCCTGCGCGACTCGCAGCTCTCCGATGTGGATGGCGGCGAGCGCGTCAAAGACATCAACAACTACATCATTAAAGGCGTACTGTGGCAGGCCTTTACCGCCGACCAGCCGGTGGCGTTGCTGATTGACGAAATCGACAAGGCGGACATCGAATTCCCCAACGACCTCTTGCGTGAGATCGACCGCATGGAGTTCTATTGCTATGAGACGCGCCAGCTGATCCAGGCCAAGCACCGGCCGCTGGTGTTCATCACCTCCAACAACGAGAAAGAGTTGCCCGACGCCTTCTTGCGCCGCTGCTTCTTCCACTGACATTCCGGCTGAAGCCCTGCAAAGCAAAGACGACAAAATGGCCGTTCCCCCGCTGGTTGGCGCACTGCTGAAGAACGAACAAGACGTCACGCTGTTTGAAAAGCTGATGTTCATGCAACGCAATCACCGCTGATCGCCATGAGTTCCAAACTGTTGCTAGAAGGCGTATCAGACGCCGTGGGCTTTGTAGGTGGAGCCCTGGCGGGCTTCTGGATCGGTCGCCTGCTGGGCTTGGACCTGTTCGCACCCGGCTATGGCAATGCCAGCGTAGGCGCGATTGTGCTGGTGGGGCTGGGCGGGGGCATCGGCTTGCAGCTGGCACGCAAATGGCGTAACCGCCAGTCCGACACTCCCAAGGAATAAACATGGCATTCGTAGAGCCTGTCACCCTGAGCGCCCGCGGCGTCACCTTGCTTCCGTTGGCGCTGGAACACGAAGACGGACTGAAGGCCGCCGCCGCGGATGGTGAGCTCTGGAAGATCCGGGTGACCTCAGTGCCCGAGCCGGAGAACACCCGCAAGTACATTGAGGACGCACTTGCCATGCGCGAG
>RFQA01000105.1 GCA_009925925.1 Betaproteobacteria bacterium | reverse complement strand
CGCGAGCTACGGTCATACAAGAGTACGTCCAAGGCGTCTTCAATCTGGCGCACCCGGTAGGTCAAGGCGCTGGGTACCATGCCCATCTCGCGGGCGGCTGCGGCAAAGCTGCCGGCCTCTGCGATCGACTGCAACATGGAGAGTGCGTCGGGGGTGAGGAAGTCGCGCGCGGTTTGCATGGTCGATACCCTTAAGTTGAGTTTTTTTGAATGATGCCATCAAACGGCATGGATGGAAATCGAGTGCCTGGGGCCTAAAGTTCAACCCATACGAAACCAGAGGCACATCACATGTTGACCGTACGCAAATCGCAGGACAGAGGCTATGCCGACCACGGCTGGCTCAAGTCTTTTCACAGCTTTTCGTTCGCCGGGTACTACGACCCCGCGCACATGGGCTGGGGCAATCTGCGCGTGATCAATGAAGACCGCATCGCTCCCGGCACTGGCTTCGGTACGCATGGCCACCGCGATATGGAGATCATCAGCTACGTCATGTCGGGCAACCTGGCCCACAAAGACAGCATGGGCAACGTCAAAGGCATTCCACCGGGCGATGTGCAGCGCATGAGCGCAGGCACCGGCGTGATGCATAGCGAGTTCAACCACGCGCCCAACGACACGACCCATTTCTTCCAGATCTGGATCGAGCCCAATGTGACCGGCATTCCGCCAAGCTACGAACAAAAGACATTCGCTGCAGCCGAGAAGCAAGGCACCCTGAAGCTGGTGGCTTCGCCGGATGGTGCGGAGGGCAGCGTGGTGATTCACGCCGACGCCAAGCTGTACAGCGGTTTGTTGGATGGCGCCCAGGCAGCAAGCCTGGCGCTGGACCCCGCCCGCAAGGGCTATGTGCAGGTGCTGCGCGGTTCGGTATCGGTGAACGGCACGCCCCTGCAGACTGGGGATGCTGCGTTGCTCAGCGCCGAAAGCACCTTGGTGCTGGACGCGGCGCGGGACGCCGAAGTCCTGGTTTTTGATCTGGAAGCCTGATTTTTTTCCGGTGTCCGCAAGGTGCGGGCATCTTTCTTTGAGTCTTTTTACCTAGGAGTTAACAAATGGCAAAAGTAGCAGTCGTGTTCCATTCCGGTTACGGTCACACCCAGCGCGTGGCGCAATTCGTGGCAGAAGGCGCCAGCGCCGAGCTGATCACTATCGACGCCAACGGCGACATTACCGATGCGCAGTGGGCCACTCTGGATGCGGCAGACGCCGTGATCTTCGGTTCCCCCACTTACATGGGCATGGCTTCCTGGCAGTTCAAGAAGTTTGCCGATGCATCCAGCAAGCGTTGGTTCACTACCGCTTGGAAGGACAAGGTTGCCGGCGGATTCACCATTTCCGCTAGCCCCAGCGGTGACAAGCTGTCCACCATCCAGTACTTCATCACCTTGTCTCAGCAGCACGGCATGATCTGGGTCGGCCAGCCTGCCATGAACGACGGCACCATCAACCGCATCGGTTCCAATTCCGGCGTGATGGCCCAAGTCGGTCCTACCAGCCCAGCGGAAGACATTCCTCAAGGTGACCTGGACACCGCCAAAGCCTACGGCGCACGCGTGGCATCCATTGCTGCCAAGCTGAAGGCCTAAGGCCCTCTGACACCGGTTCGCCGGTGAAGCGAAAAGCCCGCCTCGTGCGGGCTTTTCTTATGGTGCTGGCGCCTCGTTGGCATCCTCACCGCCCAGCCCGGCCATCAGGGAAACTTCCAGCGGCACCAGCTTGGTGACCCGTTGCAGTATCTGCTCCGGCTCAAAGGGTTTGGTCAGGTAGTCCCGCACGCCCATGCGTGCGATGGTGACCACCGTCTCGGTGCTGTTGTTGGCGGTCAGCATCATGACCTTGGTGGTCTTGAGCAGGCCTTCCTCTTTCATGGCCAGAAGAACATCCATTCCGGTCATGCCGGGCATGTTGTAGTCCAGGATCACCAGTGCCGGGTTGTACTTGTCCATCATCTGCATGGCAACCATGCCGTTTTCAGCTTCGTACAGATTGCAATCGTGGCCGGACAGGGCTTTGGCCACCGCACGGCGGACCATGCCGCTGTCGTCTACGATCAGGATATTGGGGTTCATGGAAAAGTCCTTTCTGGGTGCTTCAAGAGGTGGGTGTTTCTGAACTGCCCGCAGGGCGGGGCACCAGCGCCATGAGGCGCGCTGCCTTGGTGAGAAGTGCTTCGGCTTCAAAGGGTTTGGTGATGTAGTCGCGCACCCCCAGGCGGGCTACCGCGGCCACTGTCTCGGGGTTGGCGTTGGCCGTGAGCATGATGACTTTGGTCCGTTTGAGTGCGTCGTCCGCCCGCAGTGCACGCAGCATCTCCAGCCCGTCCATCACGGGCATGTTGTAGTCCAGCACGATCAGGTCCGGCGGGTATCGCCGGGCTGCGTCGAGCGCCAACTGCCCGTTCTCCGCTTCGACCACCTCGCAGGCAAAGCCGGCAAACGCGCGGCGGACGGCTTTGCGCACCATGCTGCTGTCGTCCACACTCAAAATGCGCAGAGTCATAGCGGCTCCAAGCGCAGCGCCAGGTTCAATACCAAAGGCAGCCCGGCGCATTGCCATACCGCGTGGTAGTCCGCGTGTTCCGCCAGTGGCTCGGTCCAGGTATCGGAGTTGTGGGAGACCTCGGGAATGCTCAGGTCATTCGCATAGCCGCTGCGGGAGAGGGCCGCTCCGATCTGACCGGCCAGCATGTTGCAGATTTCACCAGCCACGTCCACCTTGTCAGCCAGTGTTGCTTCATTGTCCTCAGCGCCGCCCAGCATGCGAGCTACCAGTTTGTCGGCTAGCGGATCGGGCATGGACAAGTACAGGTCACCCCGCACCCGGCTTCCGGTGATGCTGACCGTGCCCAACAGGTGCGAGGTGTAGCCCTGTAACTTTGGCGCTGCTTGCGTGGACGCTTCAGCCTGCATGCCGAATTGGGTACTCAGTACCTTGGTCACGGCCTCAGTGACGATGGGGCCGGGTGCGATGGTGTTCATGCGGTTCCTTGTGGGGGTTAACAGGCCAAGGCCTGCACGATGGCGTGCGGCATGTGGCTGAGTGGCAGCACCTGTTCGGCCGCGCCCATGTTGATGGCGGCTTGGGGCATGCCGAAGACCACGCTGCTGTGCTCGTCTTGCGCCAGCGTGCGCGCACCTGCCGAGCGCAGGGCCAACAAGCCACGCGCGCCGTCTACCCCCATCCCAGTAAGCAAGGCGGCCACAGCATCTCGCCCGGCCAGCTCGGCCGCAGAGCGGAACAGAATGTCTACCGCCGGGCGGCAGTGGTGCACGGGGGGCGACTGCGTCAGCCGCACCCGGTAGCCCCGCGCGGATGCCACCAGCGCCAGATGCTGGTTGCCGGGGGCGATGAGGCAGGTGTTGCCGGTGAGCTCTTCACCGTCTTCTGCCTCCCTCACCGGGAAGGCGCACAGCTCATCGAGGTGTTGCGCCATGGTCCGTGAGAAATTGGGCGGAATGTGTTGCACCACCACGATGGGTGGCAGTCCCTCCGGCAAATGGGGCAGCAGGTATTTCAGGGCCTCGACGCCGCCGGTGCTGGCGCCCAGCACGATCAGTTTGCGGGCAGAGTAGGCCCGTGCCGGTCGCTGGACGTTTGGGGCTTGCAGAGCGGTGGCTGCAGGCAGGGTGCTGCGGTGGGACTTGGCCGCTGCCCGTACCAGGTGGGCCAGGTGTCGCGCCATTTCCCCGATGGACTGGCTGCCATCGGGCTTGCCCATGACATCAATAGCACCCGCTGCCAGCGCTTCCAGGGCCCGGGCCGAGCCGGTCTGGGTCAGGGAGCTGATCACAATGACCGGAACCGGGTGGTGTTCCTGCAAGATCTTCAAAAACGTGAGCCCGTCCATGCGCGGCATTTCCAGGTCCAGGGTCACCACATCGGGGTCCAGCGCCAGAATCATGTCCCGCGCTACATAGGGGTCGGGCGCGGAGCCCACCACCTCGATGGACAGGTCTTTGGACAGCGCGTCGATGATGGACTTGCGCGCCATCGCAGAGTCGTCCACCACCAGCACGCGGACTTTGCGCGATCCGCTGCCAATGGGGCGTCTGAGCAGGGCGTCGGTGCCAGTCATGGGATGCGCTTCTCTCATACCAACTGGTACACGCCGTGTTGCACCGAACGCAACTTGTGCCGGATGCCGAACAGGCTCTCTGAATTGCCGATGACCAGATAGCCTCCTGGCACCAACATGTCCACCAGCCGCTCGACGGCCATCGCACGCGACTGGTTGTCAAAGTACATCAGCACATTGCGGCAGAAGATGATGTGCTGTCGCTCTGTCACCGGGTAGCGGGGCTGGAACAAATTGATGCGCTGAAAGTGCACTTGGTTGCGCAGCTCCGCTTTGACACGGCAAGTGCCCTCCCATGCGTCATACCCGCGCTGAAAGTAGCGCTCCAGCAGTTCACGCGGTACGGGTTCTACGCTCTCCATACGGTAAATGCCGCGTTCGGCAAAGGCCAGCATGCGGTTGGATATGTCAGACGCTGTGATGCCCCAGGACAGGTCCGGACGCTGCTGCATCAGGTCTGCCACCACCAACGCCAATGTGTAGGGCTCCTCGCCGGAGGAGCAGGCCGCAGACCACAGACGCAAGGGGCTACCGCTTGTCTGCAAACCTGGCAGAAAGGTGGGTATGGCGGTGCGCACTGCAAACCAGAAGTGCGCTTCTTCCCGGAAGAAGTGGGTGTGGTTGGTGGAGATCAAGTCCACTAGCTCTTCGATCTCGTCCGGGTCCTGGGTTTCATGCAGGTAATCCGCATACTCATCAATGCTGCGCAAACCTATGCTGTCGATGCGCTTGCGCAGCCGGTTCGACAGCATCAACCCTTTGTCGGGGCCCACCCGTATGTGGCTATGCCGGTAGACCAGCCCCACCAAAGTTTGGTACGCCTGATTGGACAAACCCTCTGCCACCTTGTTCTCCTTGTGCCATTTCAGCGGCAGCGTGCGACATCAAAAATTGCGGAAACTTCCGGCTTCGGGTTCACCGCTGGTCTCTGCAGGCTCCGGTGGCATGGGAATGCTGGCCGATGAAGCCGGGCGGCGCAGAGGCGGGGGGCTGACTACCGCCGGGCGGCTGCGGCCGGCCATCTGCAGCGGGCGGGCACGGGCTGCCGGCTTGCGGGCACCCATGCGCATGAGGGCGGAGGACTCGCTATCCATGCTCGTGGCGCCTGCTGCCGTGGAGCCGCCGACCAGGCTGCCCAGTCGGAGCACCAAGCCTTTGAGTGTTTCGGCCTGTGCGCTGAGCTGTTCGGCAGAGCTGGCGCACTGCTCCGCGGTCGACGAGTTGCTTTGCGAAATGCTGTCCATCTGGTTGATGGCCACACTGATCTGGGTAATGCCCTGGGCCTGCTCTCGTGCTGCACCGGCAATGTCGCCCACGAGCGCGTCGGTTGCAGAGACTTTTTCTGAAATGGAGAGCAATGAGCGGCCCACCTCGCTGGTGCACTCGGCGCCGCGGCGGCTGTTGGCAATGGCGGCATCAATCTTCTCGGCCGTTTCTTTGGCGGCCGCGGCACTGCGCTGTGCCAGCGAGCGGACTTCATCGGCCACTACAGCAAAACCGGCGCCTGCCTCTCCGGCGCGGGCGGCTTCCACGGCCGCGTTCAGCGCAAGGATGTTGGTCTGGAATGCAATCTCGTCAATGTTCTTGACGATCTTGGCCACCTCGGCACTGGAGGCGTCGATGGCGGCCATGGCTGCAGTCATTTCGGTCATGGTGCGGGTGCCGGTGTCGGCCACCTCGCGGGCCTGCGATGCCAGGACCTTGGCCTTTTGTGCGTTGTCGGCGGTCGCGCGGATCATGCTGGAGACTTCTTCCAGTGAGGCGCTGGTCTCTTCAATGGCGGCTGCTTGTTCGGTGGCACCCGAAGACAGGCCTTGGCTGGCCGATGACACGTCGCCGGCGGCTGCAGCGGTTTGCACGGCACCGCTTTCCAGCGCTTGGGTGATGCTGCGCAGAGCCGAGTTGGTGCTGCGGATGATGAGGTAGCCGATGATCACGGCCAAGGCTATCGAGATGGCCAGAGTGATTTGCAGCATCCAGATGCCGGAGCTGACCAGGGCTTTGCCTTGAGAGCCGGCTTTTTCGCCCAAGCGCTCGTTGAAGTCGATGTGCGCATCGGCCGCTTTTTCCATTTTCATGAAATTGGGGACTTGTACATCCTTGAATGTCTTCTGGGCTTCCTCCGCCTTGCCTTCCCGGGTCTGGGAGAGGATGCGTGCATTCGTGCTGTTAATGGCCTCATACGATTTTTTTAGATCTTCAAACAGGCGCCTGTCGTCCTGGTCCACGATCAAGGGTTCGTACTTTTTGAGTTGCTCGACGATTTGCTTGTCCAGCTCGGCAATCATGCGCTCGCGCTCCGCTTTCTCGGCCTCGGTGGATTGCGGCAACAACAATCGTTCAATCGTCTGGGCCCGCACTTTGGAGTCCACATCCGCGATGATGATTAGGCTGGGGATAACGTTGTCCGCCAAGTCCACCACGGAGGTGCCTATGCCGGCAAAGCGTGTGAGGGCGATGATTCCCGTGATCAGACTGAGAGCCACCAGAGTGGCGAAGCCGGCAATGATCCGGGCGGCGATGGTCCAAGCGTTGGTGTTCATGGTGTCATACCTCTGAGGAAGATGCCGTCGCCGGCGCGGATTTGGAAACAGGGGGAAGCGTCAGACTGCCGTCTTCCTGAAAGATGCGTTCGATATCCAGTAGCGTCTTCACACCGCCCCGGATGGTGGCTACGCCTAGCATGTAGTCGGTGTCCAGCGATTCGCCGAAGTCGGGGGTGGGTTCAATGTCGGCAGCCGCGAGGTTGACCACTTCTTCCACTGAATCAACGATGGCGCCCATCAGGGTGCGACCGCCTTTGCTGAGGTGCACCTGCACCACCACAATGCAGTTGCGGTCTCCCACGGCGACGGCCGGCATCTGGAATTTTTCGCGCAGGTCTATCACCGCAATCACCGTGCCCCGCAGGTTGATGACGCCCTTCACATAGGCGGGCATGCGGGGCACCGGCGTGATGGGGCAGATGCGGATGATTTCCCGCACATTCATCACCGGGATGCCATAGGAGTCCGCACCGAGGGAGAAGGTCAGATAGCGACCCGATATGCGGGTTTGGGCTGTCACAGGAGGGGCTGTGGTGCTTGCATTCATGGGTGGATACCTGTGGACAGGGGGGAATGGGATTTGCGGTGGTCGAGCGGGAGCTTGACCAGTGTGTCGACATCGAGAATCAGGCCGACCCAGCCGTCGCCCAGCACCGCGCCTCCGGAAACGAGGTTCTGGTTTTCAAAGGTGGGGCCCAGGCTTTTGATGACCACTTCTTGCTTGCCGATCAGGTGGTCCACCAAAATGCCGCGCGAGACACCGCCGGACTCGACCACCACCACAATGCCGTCTTCCGGACGTTGGGCATGTCCGCCTTTGCCCAGGAAATTGCCGAGCCGTAGCACCGGCGTCTGGCGGCCGCGCACCGTCACCATTTCTTCGCGCTCATGCACGGTGCTTACCATGCCGGGCCGGGGTTTGAAGGACTCACGCACCGAGAGGGTGGGGATGATGTAACGCTCATCGCCCACGCCCACCAGAAAGCCGTCGATGATGGCCAATGTCAAGGGCAGGGTGATGGTGAAGGTGCTGCCTTTACCGGGGCTGGATTGCACGTCGACCCGGCCCCGCAGGCTGTCAATATTGCCGCGCACCACATCCATGCCGACTCCGCGACCGGAGAGGTCGGTCACCGTTTCTGCCGTGGAGAAGCCGGGCAGGAAGATCAGTGCATAAATCTCTTCTTTACTCAGCGCCGCGTCCGGCCGCACCAAGCCGCGCTCAATGGCTTTGGCGAGAATGCGCTCGGAATCCAGGCCTTTGCCATCGTCCTGGATGCGGATCACAATGCCGCCGCCCTGGTGGTGGGCGGAGAGCTTGATGGTGCCGGTGGGCGCTTTGCCAGTTGCGGTGCGCACATCGGGCAGTTCCAACCCGTGGTCCACCGCATTGCGGATCATGTGAATAAGCGGGTCGCCCACCTTTTCCACAATGTTGCGGTCCAGCTCGGTGTCTTCGCCGTGCAGCTCTAGCTGGATCTGTTTGCCCAGTTGGGCGCTCAGGTCGCGCACCAGGCGGCTCATTTTCTGGAACAGGTTGCGGATGGGCACCATGCGAAGCGACATGGCGTTGCGCTGCAGCTCCGAGGTCACCCGGCTGAGCTGGCGCAGGCAGCGCAAGAGCTGCAGGCTGTTGAGGTTTTGGACATCCGGGTTTTGCACCACCATGGATTGCGCAATGACCAACTCGCCCACGAGATTGACCAGGTTGTCCAGCTTCTCGGTGTCCAGCTTCACAAAGCCCGTGGACACCGCTGCGGTCGGTGCGGGCGCAGTGCGGGTTGAAGGCGTTTTGTCGGGGGGGCCTGAGGGCGGAGTGCTCATGCTGCTCGGAGACACCTTGGCGGCTTTCGAGACTGCTTGTGCGGGTTGGCCAAGCAAAGCGGCCCGGACCCGGTCCACAATGGCCTGAACCGGTGAGGCGATGGCGCTGCCTGCGCCTTGGCCATCCAGCTGAAGGCCAATTTGGGCGGTGAATGCCTTCAGGGCATCGGCACCCGCCAGAACGCACTCAATGATCTCCGGGTTGATATCGAGTTTGCCTGCCCGAACGGACTCCAGCAAGGTCTCCAACTCGTGTGCCAATGCCGCCAGCACCGGCAGGTGCACCAGGCCGGCACCCCCTTTGAAGGTGTGAAAGGCGCGGAAGATGGAGTCGATAGTGGCCTTGTCCTGCGGATTGCTCTCCAGGGTGAGCACGCCTTGCTCCAGGTCTTGCAACAGCTCGACGGACTCCCGCACAAACTCGCGCAGCATCTCTCCATCGCGGGCCAGGTCCAGCGTGAAGTGCTCCGGTAGGGCGTGCAGCGCAGCCTGGGTTTCAGGTGGTGTGTTGACTACTTTTGGCGTTGGTACGGCACTGGCAGGCTTTGCCGGCTTGGTTTTCTTTTTGGGCTTGGGCTTGGGCTGCCAAGCCGCCGGCAGCTCCGGGACAGTTTGTTGTTGCTCCAAAGCCAACAGCAGCGCGCTCATCCAGGCATGCCATTCGCCCAGGCGGGCGATGGTGTCCGGATCAAAGGTGACAGTGCTGTCCAGCACCGTGTCCACCCAGCGGCGCAGCACTTGAATGCCGGCGTCAAACCCCGGTGGTGCACCCTCCGTCGGGATATCGCCGAAATCCATGGTAAGCGCATTGATGGCCAAAACGCCGGTGTCCTTGCCGGGTTCTACGAACGCAAGCTCCTCTGCGAGTTGGCTGACCAGTGCCGTGGCGGCCTCAAGGTGGCCTTGTCCCCAGTTTTCGACGGAGTAAACGTCCATAGCGGTGTGACCAATCGACGTATTTGATAAATACCGAAAATATGAAGTTCATTATTAGATTTCAAAAATAACAATGTCAAGGAATTAAGTGAAAATACGGTTTAAATGATTTGGCGAAGAGGTGGAAGAGGAAAGGAGCATTGCTAAGATGCCCCCGTCGTAACTTTGATTCACCACTCATGGCACGCCTTTTTGCTACTAAATTTATAGCTACTTGCGCAATATTGGCGGGCGCTAGCACGTCTTTTTATGCGTATTCACAGACTGACGCTTCTGCGTTCAGTGCCATCAGTGCCATGCCTGTGGCTTCTGTGGTCGGGGCCAGTGCGGGTGCGGCAGTCGCCATTCCCGTCGCGTTTTCTACGACGGGAGCGGTGTTGGTGGTGAAGGGCGTGGAGGCCTCTGCCAAGGGCACGGTCTATGTGCTGGAGCGCATGTCCGATGGCGCACAGGCCAGCGTGGAGGTCTCGGGCAAAGCAGCCTCCGGTGCCTCCGCGGCCGTCGGTACTGTGGTGTTCGTCAGCGTGATCAGTACCGGCGTGGTGTTGTCCGTTGCGGGCAAGGTGATCGCCTTTATCCCCAACGAAATCGGCAAGGCCCTGTTGCACAACGAACGCGTCAGCCAGTGAGCCGCCCGAGCTCCATGCAGCGTTGCTTGGCTGCCGGCCTGCTGGTTGTTTCTTTTGCGGGTCAGGTGCAGGCCGGCCGCGCTTGTAATGAGCCGCAGGACCTGAAGCCTGAGACCGTGGAGAAGTCCATGACCTTGGCCTGGAAGACGCTACAGGCGCTGGATGCCAGCGGAGCCAAGGTGGTAGTCATGGCGCGCGCCGGGCAGGACCTGAGCAAATACGGTGTGCGTTACTCGCACCTGGGGTTTGTGTACCGGCAGGACACCGCGGATGGCGGGCATGTGTGGCGGGTGCTGCACAAGCTCAATCTGTGCGGCACAGCGGAATCCGCTATTTATCGGCAGGGGCTGGGCGAGTTCTTTCTGGATGACCTCTGGCAATACGAAGCAGCCTGGGTCGTCCTCAGCCCGCAAGCCCAATCCGCGATGCTGAGAGTGCTGCAGGATGCGCAGCAGTCCCTGGTGTTCCACCAGCCGCGCTACAACATGGTGGCGTATCCGTGGGCAGAAAAGTACCAGCAGAGCAACCAGTGGGCGATCGAAACATTGGCCTTTGCGATGACGGCCGGCACTGCAGAGCCGGTGACCAGCCGCGCTCAGGCACAGAGCTGGTTACAGCGCGCCGCTTACCAGCCTACGACCCTGACGATCACCCCTTTGGTGCGCCTCGGAGCGCGCATGACCAAGGCGAATGTGGCCTTTGATGACCACCCGGATGAGAAGCGCTACTCCGACCGGATAGAAACCGTGACGGTGGATTCCGTGTTTGCGTGGCTCAAGCGCGCCAATCTGTCCGCTGGCGATCCGGTGGTGCAGCGCTAGCCGCTCAGGCTTCGCTGCTGTGCTGCAGGCCGGTCGCCTGCAGATCTGCACCGAGTGCCCGGCGCTCGTCGAATACAAAGCAGCCGCCGTGGTAGTGGCTGCCGTCGGTTTCCTCGAAATATTTGAGAATGCCGCCTTCGAGCTGGTAGACGTGTTCCAGGCCTTCTTCTCGCATCAGGATGGCTGCTTTTTCACAGCGTATGCCCCCGGTGCAAAAACTGACTACGGTTTTGTCTTTGAGATCGTCCAGGTGCGCCCGGAAGGCGTCCGGGAATTCGGTGAACTTGGTGATGCGCCAATCGATGGCGCCATCGAACGTGCCTTCATCGACTTCAAAGTCATTGCGCGTATCCAGGGTGACCACCGGGCGGCCATTGTCATCATGCCCCTGGTCCAGCCAACGTTTGACGGTGGCGGGTGCCACCGAGGGCGCGCGGCCATCGGCAGGCTTGATGGTGGGGTGGTTCATGCGGATGATTTCACCCTTGACCTTCACCAGCATTTTCTTGAACGGCTGGGTATCTGACCAGCTTTCCTTGGGCGCGATATCCGCAAACCGGGGGTCTTGCTGGAGCTGGCTGACAAAACTCCGTACATCATCCGCCCGCCCGGCGAGAAACAGGTTGATGCCTTCTTCAGCCAGAAGAATGGTGCCTTTGAGCTGCAGGGCCTGTGCCCGGGCCAGCAAAACCTCGCGCAAGGCCGCAGCATCCGGAAGCGGGACAAATTTGTAGGAAGAGATGTTCAGTACGGTGTTCACCGTCTGATTTTAATTGCCTGCGTCCGGGCCAGCCGTATCCGGCAATTGCAGCTGGGTCTGTATCCAGTTCTTGGCGCTTTGGCTGTCGGTAAAAACGCGGGAGGCGATCACGCCATCCAACAGGGTGTCAAACCGGCTGCGAAGCAACGAGGCTCCCTCCACGTGCGGTGCAATCACGAAGGCCACCGCTTTGAGGCGG
>RFQA01000104.1 GCA_009925925.1 Betaproteobacteria bacterium | reverse complement strand
GTGTTCAGGTGGCACTTGCGCATCATGATGCAACCTTCCACCACCAGCGGGGCGGTGGCGAAGCCGAATTCATCCGCACCCAACAGGGCACCGATGGCGACGTCGCGGCCGGTCTTCATCTGTCCGTCAGCCTGCACGCGGATGCGGCTGCGCAAGCGGTTGAGCACCAGAGTCTGCTGGGTTTCAGCCAGACCGATTTCCCACGGAGAACCGGCGTGCTTGATGGACGACCAGGGAGATGCACCGGTACCACCATCGTGACCTGCGATCACCACGTGGTCCGCTTTGCACTTGGCAACGCCGGCTGCGATGGTGCCCACACCGATTTCAGACACCAGCTTGACGCTGATGCCGGAGTGCGGTGCCACGTTCTTCAGGTCGTGGATCAACTGGGCCAAGTCCTCGATGGAGTAGATGTCGTGGTGCGGAGGGGGCGAAATCAGGCCCACACCGGGCACCGAGTGACGCAGCTTGCCGATGTAGTCAGACACTTTGCCGCCTGGCAACTGGCCGCCCTCACCGGGCTTCGCGCCCTGAGCCATCTTGATCTGGATCTGGTCGGCACTGGATAGGTACTCGGCGGTCACACCGAAGCGGCCGGAAGCCACTTGCTTGATGCGGCTGCGCAGGGAGTCACCGGCCTGCAAAGGCAGGTCCACTTCCACGTTCTCGGCACCGATCACGCTCTTGAGGCTGTCGCCCTGCTTGATCGGGATGCCCTTGAGTTCGTTGCGGTAACGTGCCGCGTCTTCACCACCTTCACCGGTGTTACTCTTGCCGCCGATGCGGTTCATGGCCACCGCCAGCGTCGCGTGGGCTTCGGTGGAGATGGAGCCCAAAGACATGGCGCCGGTTGCAAAGCGCTTGACGATTTCCTTGGCGGGCTCGACTTCTTCCAGCGGAATGGCCTTGGCAGGGTCCACCTTGAACTCAAACAGGCCGCGCAGCGTCAGGTGGCGCTTGGACTGGTCGTTGATGATCTGGGCGTACTCTTTGTAGGTGTTCCAGTTGTTGGCACGGGTAGAGTGCTGCAACTTGGCAATCGCATCGGGTGTCCACATGTGCTCTTCACCGCGGGTACGCCAGGCGTATTCACCGCCGGCATCCAGTGCGTTGACCAGCACGGGGCTGTCACCAAACGCCAGCTTGTGCATGCGGATGGCTTCCTCAGCGATCTCAAACACGCCGATACCTTCCACTTTGCTGGGGGTGCGGGTGAAGTACTTGTCGATGGTTTCGGTGTTCAGGCCGATGGCTTCAAACAACTGGGCACCGCAGTAGGACATGTAGGTCGACACGCCCATTTTGGACATGATCTTGGACAGGCCTTTGCCGATCGCCTTGATGTAGTTGTAGATGGCTTTTTCAGCGCTCAGGTCACCCGGCAGGTCCTTGTGGATGTCCTGAAGGGTTTCCATGGCGAGGTAGGGGTGCACCGCCTCAGCGCCGTAGCCGGCCAAGACCGCGAAGTGGTGCACTTCACGCGCGGTGCCGGTTTCCACCACCAGACCAGCGGTCGTACGCAGCCCTTCGCGCACCAGATGCTGGTGAATGGCGGAGAGTGCCAAGAGCGCAGGAATCGCCACTTGGGTGGAGCTGATGCTGCGGTCGCTGATGACCAGGATGTTTTTGCCACTCTTGATGGCATCTACCGCTTCCGCACACAAAGAAGCCAACTTGGCCTCCACACCCTCATGGCCCCATGCCAAGGGGTAGGTGATGTCCAGCGTATAGCTGCGGAACTTGCCCTGGGTGTGGTGCTCGATGTCACGCACCTTGGCCATGTCGGCAAAGTCCAGAATGGGCTGACTCACCTCGAGACGCATCGGAGGGTTCACCTGGTTGATATCCAACAGGTTGGGCTTGGGACCGATAAAGGACACCAAGGACATCACGATGGCCTCGCGGATCGGGTCGATCGGCGGGTTGGTCACCTGCGCGAACAACTGCTTGAAGTAGCTGTAGAGCGGCTTGTTTTTGTCAGACAACACTGCCAATGGGCTGTCATTGCCCATGGAACCGATAGCCTCTTCGCCGGCGGTCGCCATGGGAGCGATCAGGAACTTCAGGTCTTCTTGGGTGAAGCCGAAAGCTTGCTGGCGGTCCAGCAGGCTCACCTGGTCGGTAACGCGCTTGGGCTCTACGCCAGCCACTACCGCAGACAAGGCCTTGTCGGTGCGGCGCTCGTCAAACGATACGTCGTCGAGCTTGATGCGCAGGTTCTCGATCCACTGCTTGTAGGGCTTGCTGTTGGCGAGGCTGGCTTTGAGCTCCTCGTCATCAATCATGCGGCCTTGCTCCAGGTCGATCAGGAACATCTTGCCGGGCTGCAGGCGCCATTTGCGCACGATTTTGTTTTCGGGCACGGGCAGCACGCCGGACTCGGAACCCATGATGACCAAGTCGTCATCGGTAATGCAGTAGCGGGAAGGACGCAGACCGTTGCGGTCCAGCGTTGCGCCGATCTGGCGACCGTCGGTGAACACAATAGAAGCCGGGCCATCCCATGGCTCCATCATCGCAGCGTGGTACTCATAGAAGGCCTTGCGGCGCTCGTCCATGGTGGTGTGCTGCTCCCATGGCTCGGGAATCATCATCATCACGGCCTGACTGATAGGGTAGCCGGCCATAGTCAACAGCTCAAGGCAGTTGTCGAAAGTGGCGGTGTCGGACTGGTCTGCAAAGCTGATGGGGTACAGCTTTTGCAAATCGGCAGCCAGCACGGGAGAAGACATGACGCCTTCACGTGCCTTCATCCAGTTGTAGTTGCCTTTGACGGTGTTGATTTCACCGTTGTGCGCCACGTAGCGGTAAGGGTGAGCCAACGGCCACTCAGGGAAGGTGTTGGTGGAGAAGCGCTGGTGCACCAAGCCGAGGGCAGACACGCAGCGGGCGTCTTCCAGATCCTTGAAATACACACCCACCTGGTCAGCCAGCAGCAGGCCTTTGTAGACCACGGTGCGACTGGACATGCTGGGCACGTAATACTCTTTGGAGTGGGTCAAGCCCAGCGCCTGGATGTTGGCACTGGCGGTCTTGCGGATCACGTAAAGCTTGCGCTCCAGCGCATCCTGCACGATTACGTCGTTGCCGCGGCCAATGAATACTTGGCGAAGGATAGGTTCTTTTTCCCGTACGGTGGGCGACATGGGCATGTCGCGGTTCACCGGCACATCGCGCCAGCCCAACAGCACTTGGCCTTCAGCTTTGATGGCCCGTTCCATTTCCTGCTCGCAAGCCAGGCGGGAGGCGTGCTCCTTGGGCAGGAAAATCATGCCGACGCCGTATTCGCCTTGGGGCGGCAAGGTCACGCCTTGCTTGGCCATCTCTTCGCGGTACAGCGCATCAGGCAGCTGGATCAAGATGCCGGCGCCATCACCCATCAGGGGGTCTGCACCCACCGCACCGCGGTGGTCGAGGTTTTCAAGGATCTTGAGTGCGTTCTTGACGATGTCGTGGCTCTTCTCACCACGAATGTGCGCCACAAAACCGACGCCGCAGGCATCGTGCTCGTTGGCGTTGGAATACAAACCGTGGTCTTTAAGGTGTTGGATTTCGGCTGCCGTAGTCATGGCGCACTCCTGAAAATTACAGTGGACTTGGAGAATACTGCAACGCAACAAAAGTGCCAAGAAATTTAAATGGGGTCAGACACTATTTTAATTTCACCCGAATTCGACCGTTTAAAAATAGGGACATATCAAATTTATAGCATTTCACGCTCATATAGCGTGGGCTAGCACCGATATTTATTCCGAAACAGTTGCCTTGCGGGGGCGTCCTGGCGTTTTGCGCAGCAGGCGTCGGGAGGTATTTTTTTGCAACTCGGCAATGAAATCATCGTCCGCCAACGCCCATCCACGGGTCACCGAGTCAGTAAATTGATGGAGTTGCACTGAATTGAGGCCTTCTTGAGCCGCCGCTTGGTATGCCGCCTCGCGCGCGAAGGGCGTGTTACCCAAGGCCCAATAGGCCGGATGCGTCACGATGCGCTTGTCGGTGATGGCGCCGCTATAGTGCGTGTAGCTGGACCACGGATAGTCGGCGGGCGGCAATCCGATACCGGCGCGCTGCGGGTGCAAGTCCATAAAAGTCAGCGCCGCAAAGGCGTGGCGTGGCTGCAAAACCGCGGACTTGAAGCGCCCCTCCCACAAGGTACCTTTGCGGGCGTATTTGCGGTTGAAGTAGCGCACATAAGTACGCCCCAAGGACTGCATCATGAGCGCCAAGCCCTGCTCGTTAGCAGGCGTTACCAACAGATGGAAGTGATCCTGCAGCAGCACATAACCATGCACAGCGACCTGATGTTGTCGGGCCGCGAGGTGTATCGCATTCAGCAGCTCTTCGTAATCCTCCGTGGCCGAGCAGATGGACTGGCCATGCGCACCGCGCTGCAAGACGTGGTGCAGATGTCCGGCAATTGCCAAGCGGGGAAGTCGTGCCATGGGCCGCGATGGTAGCGGATCACAGCCTCAGCCCGCTTACAGACTCGTCACCGGCAATTGGTATTGGGGCGTGCCCATGAGATCAATACCGCATGACAGGTTATCCAACCAATCCAACAACTGGGCAATGGCGGCTCCTTGTAAGGGGGCGCCATGTTGCGGAACGATCATCGAAATCTCCAGCCCACGAACCATGCGTACCCACAGCTTGAGGATTTTGTTGCTGACCATGTAGCGGCGGTGGAACGCCTCCATGCCATGCGGCATCGGCATCAAGTTGGAGATGGGTTTGCGTGCGTCCTGGCCGCTGAGCATGGAAACACCCAAGTCGCCGGAAAACAGGATTTTGCTCACGGGGTCATAAAACTGGAAATTGCCCTCGGCATGCAGAAAGTGCGCGGGCAATAGCCACAGCTCGGTCTTGCCGAAGCGGAGTTTGCCACCCTCATCGGGAATGGGAATGATGCGGTCTTCCGTCTTGCCGATTTTGCAGAAGTGCGGCGCAAAACGGGCCCAGAGCTGCGATATCAACAACTTGGCCTGGGTGGATGTCATCCAACGGTCCAGAGAGGCAATGATGTCCGGGTCCGCGTGAGAGGCAATGATGTAGTCGAGGTGCTGAGGCGCGATGTACTTGCGCATCGTCAAGTTCAGCTCGTTGTAGGTCATGTTGCCACCCGGATCAAGGATCACGCCCTCTCCATGGTCGACGATGAGAAACTGATTGGCCTGCACCGCTTCATGTTCGTCGGACACGAGGTCCGTAAACATCACACAGCAGTGATGGGCGTCTTTGTAGAGTTCAACAGCCATGGCGGGGCCCTTATGCAAAGTGGGCGCCTATGCGCCCACATGAACCCCGATTGTCAAATCAGCCCGAAAACCGGGCTTTGATTCACATCAATTATTTGGGCGCTTTGGTCACTCGGACTTTGCCACCGGTGGTGACAATGATCACGGCATCACCCGCAGCCAATTGCTCACCACCCTTGGCTTGGACGATGGCACGGCGATCGCCACCTTTGAGTTGAACGAGAATTTCAACTGCTTCTTCTTTGGTAGACAAGCGCTCCAGCGCGTTACCTGCAGCAGCGCCTGCCACGCCAGCCAATACACCCAGGACTTGCGCCTCGCGTTGCACACCGCTGCCGCCGTAGCCGCCGATGGCACCCACTACGCCGCCTACAGCGGCGCCTACGCCGGACTGGCTGCCGTCCACCACCACATTGCGCACGGACAGGATGACCCCGTCTTGTACCTGGGCCATACGCTGAGCATCACCGCGCTGAATAACATCCGGGCTGCTGCTCGCGCATGCACCCAAAGTGGCTACTACCAAGGCAATGCCTGCCCATTTCATGATCTTTTGCATATTTCTCTCCGGTTCTGGAACGGTTCACTTCAGCCCAGCTAACGCTTTAGACCACCACTCCGTTGTCAGCCGTATTGTCAACCGGCAATGTAAACCGCGTGTCAAGCAGGGATGTGAGCCCGAATTCGCCCAAAATCGCGCGCAAACGCTCCGCAGCTGCACGTTTTTTCTGACTCGTGTAGCGCGCCAGAATCAACTCATTTTTCATGCTGTGCTCCCAGCCCACCAGTTCAGTCACGGTCACTTGGTAGCCGTGAGCCTCCAGATACAGGCATCGCAGCACATTGGTGAGCTGGCTACCCATCTCACGGGTGTGCAGAGGATGGCGCCAGAGCTCGGCCAGCGGTGTGCGCGTCAAGTTCATGGCCTTGTTTTGATTCAAGTGACGGGCAAGCTCTGCCTGACAGCAGGGCACGAGCACAAACGCCCTCGCCTTTTTCTCCAGTCCGAACGCAATGGCATCGTCCGTCGCGGTATCGCAAGCATGTAAAGCAGTCACAACATCGAAGCTGGACGGAAGCTCTTGCAAGCTCGTGGACTCCGCCACACTCACATTCAGAAAGCGCATGCGTTCAAAGTGGAGCTTGGTGGCCAAGGCTTTGGATTTCTCCACCAGTTCAGCGCGGGTTTCAATCCCGTACAAGTGACTGTGCGGGAGGTTCTTGAAGTACAAGTCGTACAGAATGAACCCGAGATAAGACTTTCCCGCGCCGTGGTCTGCCAAGGTGAAGCTGCGGCCTTCTGTTACCGGAAGTTCATTCATCAGTTTTTCAATGAACTGGTACAGGTGATAAACCTGCTTGAGCTTCCGGCGGGAGTCCTGGTTCAACTTTCCGTCGCGCGTGAGGATATGCAGCTCTTTGAGCAAGTCCACCGACTGACCGGGGCGGATTTCAGGCGCGATTTGCCCAGAGGGTTGAGTGCCGCCGACCTTCACGGGCTGTGCTTTGTTTTTTTTCATTGAGTGTTTTCGCCCCATCACAAGGGCGCAATGTCTGGGCCGACTTGCAGTGCTGCCCACCCTTCGGGGCCCAGCCGCTGCAGTGTGGCAATGTTCTTTTCGTAAATCTGCTCAGCTGCGGGGAATGCTTCTACCGCCTTATCGATACTGGTTTCACGCAGGAGATGAAGTGTCGGGTATGGTGCCCGGTTGGTGAAGTTGCCGATGTCATCGGGCTCCGCGTCTGCAAACTGGAATTGAGGGTGGAAGCTGGCAATTTGCAGCTCCCCATCAAGCTTCAATTTACGGAGCGCTTTGTCTGCGGAATACAAGAAATCGTTGAAGTCCACAAAGTCTACAAACGCATCCGGAAGGATCAGCAGCGTCGTGTCGCGCACCTGCGGATCCGCTTGCTCGAGGCCCAGAAGCTCTTCGCGAAGTACATCCAGCCCATCAGCTGGCTCGGTCGCACGACAAACCACATAGCGCACCTGATTCTTGACGTGCACGGCTTTGGCGAAAGGACACAGGTTGAGGCCGATGACGGCCCGCTCCAACCAACGTCGCATGGCGAGAATCACAGCGTCATCTGCATTGGATTTCAGAGTGCTTATTTCAGACATGGAATAACCTCCGCCCAGTGAGCCGCTCATGCTCCCGCAAGGCAAATCGGTCTGTCATACCCGCGATGTAGTCACTGACCTGGCGTTGAAGAGAGATGTCATTCATTGCCTCGTCATCCTGGTGCATTTCAGCGGGAGAGGCCACATAGGCATCAAACAACTCCCCCACAACGCACTTGGCCTTGCCCATGGTGTCCATCACCTGCTCGTGCCGATACAGGTGCTTGAAAAGGAAGTGCTTGAGCTCGCGGGTTTGCGCGCGCATTTCGTCGCTGAAAAGTACCAGAGCCGGTGACGCACGCACAGCGCTCACATCTTGGGGACTTACTTCTTCCAATCGAGCGCGGGTTGCCGCCAATACGTCGTACACCATATCGCTAAGCATGAGCCGTATCGTTTCGTAGAGCCAACGCCGTTGCTTTTTGGTGTGCGCAAAGTCTGACTGTTGACTTGCCGCTTGGTCCGCATACTTCCGGAACAAGGGCACTTCCAACATCTGGTCCATGGTGAGCAGTCCGGACCGCACCCCGTCATCAATATCGTGGCAGTTGTAGGCAATCTCGTCGGCCAGATTGCACAGTTGCGCTTCCAGGCTCGGTTCCCCACCATGCAAGAACCTTTGGGCTACCCCTCCGCTCCTCCCCGGATAGCCCGCCTCCGCTCGCTCCAAGGCAGCAGCATTGGTTTTCGAACAGTGCTTCAGGATGCCTTCACGGGACTCGAAACAGAGATTCAATCCATCGAATCTTGGGTAACGAGCCTCCAGATGGTCCACCACACGCAGACTCTGTAGATTGTGCTCAAAGCCACCGTATAAGGCCATGCATTCATGCAGCGCGTCTTGTCCGGCGTGGCCGAAGGGCGTGTGGCCCAGGTCATGCGCCAAGGCGATGGTTTCCACCAGATCCTCGTTCAAGCCCAAGGTTCTCGCCATGGACCTGCCCAGCTGAGCAACCTCCAGCGAGTGAGTCAAGCGCGTTCTGAACAGGTCTCCTTCATGATTAATAAAGACTTGGGTTTTGTAGACCAGTCGACGGAAGGCCGTAGAGTGGACGATACGGTCCCTGTCGCGCTGAAAGGGTGTACGTGTCGGAGCATCAGACTCAGGAAAGCGCCGACCTCTGCTCTCGTCTGGCTGGCAGGCATAGGGTTGGAGATTGGTCATCAAAACAGCGTCTAGCGCCCGTTCAATATGCGCAAGCAGCTATGTTTTCGATAGCATTCAGGCGCAGCATGTATCGATGACTTCACGCACCAAGGCATCAGGCGCTGCTCGCATGACCGCGCGCCCGGGACCATCAATCAAGACGAACCGTATTTCACCCGCCTCGGACTTCTTGTCGTGACGCATCAGCTCAAGATAGCGACCGGCATTGTCGGAGGCATCCAAGCGAGGGCCACGGATAGGTAGTCCGGCAGAGGCAATGATTCGGGTGAGGCGCTCGACAAAAGCTGCATCCACCAAACCCAAGCGCTGGGAGAGATGGGCTGCCATGACCATGCCGCACCCCACAGCTTCGCCATGCAACCATTCTCCATAGCCCAACCCTGATTCGACAGCGTGTCCAAAGGTGTGGCCAAAATTCAAAATGGCTCGAAGTCCGGACTCACGTTCATCTTGCCCCACAACCCATGCCTTTAGCTCACAGCTGCGTTTAACCGCATGCGCAAGCGCTTGCGGGTCGAGTTGCACCAGGCTCTCCATATGGCTCTCTATCCAAGACAAGAACTTCATGTCGGCGATGGGACCGTATTTGATAACCTCTGCCAAACCTGCGCTGACCTCCCTGGGTGGCAGTGTTTTCAACGCAGCAAGGTCACACACCACCATTTGAGGTTGGTAGAAAGCACCCACCATGTTTTTTCCAAGTGGATGGTTGATTCCGGTTTTTCCGCCCACTGAAGAGTCCACCTGTGCCAAGAGAGTGGTTGGCACTTGAACAAATGGAACGCCGCGCATGTAGCTTGAGGCTGCGAACCCTGTCATATCTCCCACCACACCACCACCCAAGGCAAACAAGACCGTTTTTCGATCGCAAGTGTTCTGCAGCAACACATCGAATATCAAATTCAGGGTTTCCCAATGCTTGTACGACTCACCATCAGGGAGTTGCATGGCCAGCACTTTGGAATACTTTCCAGCAAGAGCAGCTTTTAGCTTCTCCGCGTACAACGGGGCCACTGTGGTGTTACTCACAATGACTGCCGTATTGCCATTCGGCAAGTCGGCATAAAGCTCGGAGTTGCCAATAAGTTCAGCTCCGATGTGAATCGGATAGCTGCGTTCGGCCAAAGAAATCTGTACGGTTTGGTGCGCCTGAATTGTCATAGCCCCTTAGTTTAGGGCTTTCAGGGTAGGCAACACCCTCTCTATGCGTCAGCGGAAGGGAGTGCCCCTGACAGTTCAAGCTGCATGACGATCATGTTCACCAACGTCGCCACCGAAGGACGACCGGTTTCCAGAACGAAGTGCGCAGTTTCGCGGTACAAAGGATCACGCACTGCAAATAGCTCACGCATTCGGGTCAATGGGTCGGCCACCTGGAGAAGCGGCCGACTTACATCGTGCCGCAGGCGACGAAACAACTCTTCGGGAGTGGACTTGAGATAGACCACCTTACCACGCGAGTGCAAATGGTGTCGATTGTTCGATCTCAGAACTGCACCGCCACCGGTGGAGAGCACACAATTCACATCTGCCGAGAGGATATCGAGAACCTCTTCTTCGATATCGCGAAAACGAGACTCACCCTCGCGGTCGAAAAACTCACGAATCGAGCAACCGATGCGCGCCTCGATGGCGTGATCCGAATCTACGAACGGGAGGCGCAGGCGGCGCGCCAACTGACGCCCCACCGTGGTCTTCCCTGAACCGGGAAGACCGACAAGACTGATACTCAAGTGAGGCCTATCTCAACCGAAGCCAGGATTACCGGCCTACCACCTTGTCTGCAATGACCTTCGGTGTGATGAAAACAAGCATTTCACGCTTGGTGATTTCCTTTGCCCGGTTGCGGAACAAGACACCCAATCCAGGCAGGTCACCGAAGAATGGAACCTTAGTTTCACTATCGGTCGAGCTCTCTGTAAAGATTCCGCCGATAACCACGGTGCCGCCGTTTTCGACCAGTACTTGTGTTTGCACATGCTTTGTATCGATCGCGAATCCAGCTGGAGTGCTCTGACCGACAGTGTCTTTGGTCACGTCCAAGGTAAGGATAATGTTCCCCTCAGGGGTGATCTGCGGCAGAACCTCCAATTTCAAATTGGCCTTCCGGAACGCGATCGACGTAGCACCACTGGACGAGGCCACTTGATAAGGCAATTCCGTGCCCTGTTCAATCAGCGCCTTGATCTGGTCTGCGGTTACTACACGTGGGCTGGACACCACCTTGCCTTTGCCTTCAGCCTCGAGAGCGGAAATCTCAAGGTTCAAGAACCTGTCCGCGCCAGCGCCAAAAATGGAAACTGCAAATTGACCGGGAGTATTGGAGCCAAGCGCACCCGTCGACGGGAGATTCACAAAGTTGCCGGAAGTGGTCGCTGCAGACCCCACCACATAACTTGAACCCAATGCAATTCCCGGCTTATCGCCGGACCCAGCTGCCGTGCCGCCACCACCCAATTTGACACCAAGAGATTTCCCAAAGCTATCGGAGGCTTCAACAATACGTGCCTCAATCAAAACTTGTCGGACTGCAATATCAATCTTTGCGATTAGCTGCTGAACCTGTTCCAACTTACTGGGAATATCAGTTACGAACAGCTGATTGGTTCTATTTTCGTAGATCACGCTTCCACGAGAGCTGAGAATGCGACTCGGTGTGACGCCTTGCCCGGGTCCAGAGCCTGCAGCGATCAGTCCGGCCGCAATGTCAGAGGCTTTACCGTAGTTAATCTGAAATGCTTGAGTTCTAAGCGGCTCAAGATTCTGAACCGCAACAACCGTTTCTAAATCTAGCTTTTCCTTAGCGGCGATTTCATCTTTAGGTGCAACCCAAAGTACGTTTCCAGTTTTCCGCATGCCCAAGCCCTTGGCTTGCAAAATAATATCCAGGGCCTGATCCCAAGGTACGTCTTGTAACCGCAAAGTCACGGAGCCCGATACCGAGTCAGACGTGACGATATTGAAATTTGTGAAGTCCGCAATAACCTGCAGCAACGAACGGACTTCGATATTCTGGAAATTTAAAGAGAGCTTTTGGCCGTTGTAGCCAACACCTTGCGTTAACTTTTTAGGATCGACCTTCACCTCTTTGATCTCGACCACGAATTGCTCGTCGCTTTGGTAGGCACTATGCTCCCAATCCCCTTTGGGCTCGATAACCATGCGTACCCGATCACCAGATTGAGTGGTAGACACAGACTTTACCGGAGTGCCAAAATCTGCAACATCCAGCTTCCGGCGCAAGCCTTCTGGCAAACTGGATTTCATGAACTCAACAACCAGGCCTTGCCCTTGTTGGCGGATGTCGACTCCTACTTGATTGTTGGGCAAAGTGACAACCACTCTTCCCGACCCATCGTTCCCGCGCCTGAAGTCGATATCCTTCAATGGA
>RFQA01000103.1 GCA_009925925.1 Betaproteobacteria bacterium | reverse complement strand
CTGCATGAGCGCATCGCCCAGCGTTTTGACCTGATGCTGCAAGGCGGTTTTCTGGACGAGGTCAAGGCCCTGATGGCGCGCGGTGATCTGCACCCGGACTTGCCCAGCATGCGCTGTGTGGGCTACCGCCAGGCATGGGAGGCGCTGGCCGGTACCTCCCCCATGGCCGGGCTGCGTGACAAAGGCGTTTTCGCCACCCGGCAGCTGGCCAAACGCCAGATCACCTGGTTGCGCTCCATGCCGCAGCGGCATGTGATTGCGGCAGACCGGCCCGACGCACAGAGCGCACTGCTGGACACTGTGCGCGCCGCGCTACGTCAACGGAAGTCCCCATGATTCTGCGCATTTCCGGTTTGACCAAGCACTACGGCACCACGCCGGTGTTCCAGAACGTCACGCTGGACGTAGCGCCCGGGGAGTTTGTGGCCATCGTGGGCGAGTCCGGCGTGGGCAAATCCACCTTGTTGAACTGCATGGCGGGCCTGGACAGCTGGGACAGCGGCACGGTGGAGATGGCGGGCCAAGACCTAGGCACCCTCTCTGACGATGGCAGGGCCCTGCTGCGCCGGGAAAAGGTGGGCTTTGTGTTCCAGGCCTTTCATGTGCTGCCGCACCTCGACGTCGCCCAGAACGTGGCCCTGCCCTTGCTCCTGCTGGGGCGCGAGGATCCGGACCGCGTGAATGCCATGCTCCAAGCGGTAGGCTTGGGCGATCTGGGGAGGCGGCTACCCCAGCAACTCAGCGGCGGGCAGTTGCAGCGCGTGGCCATCGCCCGTGCCTTGGTGCACCAGCCTTCACTTCTTCTGGCGGATGAACCGACCGGGAACCTGGACCCAGGCACCGCAGCCAAAGTGATGGATGCATTGGTGCACCAATCCCGCGAACAGGGCAGTGCACTAGTGCTCGTAACCCACTCACCGGCCGCGACCGAGCAGGCCGACCGAGTGCTGCGTTTGCGCGTCCAAGGCATGCAAGCCTCACGAGGCTGACAAGCCCGGAACGCTACGCTAGACTGACCATGAAAATGGCACCTACGTATCGCGGCGTTTAACTTGAAGTCCACTGCACGCATCCTCCCCTGTCTGGGCCTTTTGGCTGCCGGCCTCTGCCTGTCGGGCCTTGCCATGGCGCATTGCAGCCGTGCCATCCAGGTCCCCGTGTCTGCCACCGGCCAAAGTGTGGTAATCGACGGCGAATCAGTGCACGGCATTTACCCAGACATTCTCAGCACCATCTCGACCAGGGAGAAATGCCGCTTTGTCATCACACCCGTTCCGCGTGCGCGTCTGGAAAAACTCTATGAAAGCGGCAAGGCCGACATGATTGTGGCCAGTGTGCGTTCGGCACGAAGGGATGAGTTTGGCGTGTTTATTCCCATGGTGCGGAGTCGGGCCATGGTGATTTCGCTGGGGGATGGGCAGCGCCCCCCTTTCAAGTCCGGACAGGACTTGCTCAACAACAAAGAGGCTCGGCTTGTAGTGGTACGTGGCTACGACTACGGCAACGCCTACCACGAGCTGATCGAGGCCATGGGCAAGGAGAACCGGGTTTTGTTGGAGGCGGATCCTACTGCGGTCGCGCGGCTCATGAAATCCAACCCCAACGATGTCACCATCATGGTGCCGACCATTCTCTATGGAGCCATGCAGGAAGACCCTCGGCTAGCCGACCTGGTTGACAAACTGCGCCTGGAGCCCCTGGACAACCTCCCCTGGGGTGAGAGTGGGGTGTACCTCTCCAAGATCGCACTGGAGCCCAGCCTGATGCAGTTTCTCAAATCCGCCATGCAGCGTACTGCCCAGTCGGGCATCGTTTACAAGGGTTTCGCCGCTTATTACCCTGCGCAGATTCTCAAAGACAGCATCAAGCCTCTGGAGAAAACGCCATAAACAAAGCCTCTGTGGATGACAGAGGCTTTTGGATTACCGCGAGGAGTCTCAGGCTTTTTTCTTGCGCCGCACCACTGCGCCGATGGCTGCCAAGCCGGCCAACAACATCGCGTAGGTTTCGGGTTCAGGAACCGCCGCTGTGATACTCATGAAGGTGTAATCGGACTGGTTGTTGCAACCATTGCACACCGCTTTGCCGTAATCAGCACTGAAGGCAATGGATTTCACCAGCTTGTTTCCAAATGGATTCAACACAGACCACGCGCCGCCTTGGCCAGAAACCGCGGGGCTCAGCTCTTTCACGGTGGTGTTGGCCATGCTCCACATGGCTTGATGGTCGCCCGTTGCAATCAAACTGAACGACGCTTTACTGTTGTCCGCATAAACGACTGACACAACCGCCTTTTCGTTCACATCGTTGTATTCGGGACCATTGAACAACAGCCCCACTGAGAAACTATTGACCTTGATGGCCTTGGAGAACGTGCCTTGTATGGTCTCGCCAATGTCGATCTCGCCCGGAGTGCGCTCGCTACCTGCCTTTGGAGAAACTCCCACCCCCTGGTAGCCGCCTTGCGCCTGCTTGAAGCTGAAATTTGCGCTCACATCCTTGTGGGCGCTATTTTGGACAAACGCGGAAAAACTTGCGTTTACGTCCCCCAAAAAAGTGGTGCTGTAGGTGTCAGATGTACCGAAATTGACACCATAAATGGTGTCAAAGGTGTTGGGCTTGGACATCACCGCTACAGGCGTCGCTTGGGCCGCAAAGGTTGCAAGACCTAGTGCGAATGATGCGATCGAGGCCTTGATGGAAATTGGTTTCATTGTGTCACCCTGAAATTTGTAACTGGAAGATACAACTCTTGGCGCGATGTGGCGATAGGCCAGTCGGACTACTCCGTGAAACACCGTCACCAAACTTGTGACAAACCACGCCCCACCAAGCGGTAGGCACGGGTGGCCATAGCCCGGGCCTCCGATTCGTCATGCGTGACCCACAAAGTGGCCATGCGGTGCTCTGCAATATGGTCACTGAACTCTTGCCGCAGTTTCAATCGCAGATCCGCATCCAACGCTGAAAAGGGTTCGTCTAGCAGCAGCGCCCGGGGTCGGGTGATCAAGGCGCGCGCCAGAGCCACCCGTTGCTGCTCGCCCCCGGAGAGCTGCCACACTCTGGACGAGGCATAGGCCGCCAAGCCAAAGCGTGCCAACATATCCTGGGCGCGGTCACGGGCTTGTGCCTTGGGAACATGCTGCTCAACCAGCCCGAAGGCGACGTTGTCCAGCACATTGAGGTGAGGAAACAGCGCAAAGTCCTGAAACATCAGGGCAAAGCCCCGGCGCTCCGGGGGCACACGGGAGATGTCAGCCCCCTCCATGCGCACGGTGCCGGCATCCGCATGCTCGAGCCCGGCAGCAATGCGCAACAGGGTGCTTTTACCGCTGCCACTCGGCCCCAGAAGGGCCACGGTCTCCCCTGCGCCAACTGTCACTGATGCATTGCGCAAAAGATCCACCGGCGCCCCGCGTGGGGGCGTCCATTGCTTGCAAATATTCAATAGTTCAAGCATGGGCACCATCCTCGCCGGTCCGCCATTCAATCAACACAAAGGCCAGCAGCGCCAACCCCATCAGCACGCAGGCCGACACCTGCGCCGCCCCCAGATTGTCCGCACCCGGCTTGCCCAAATGCTGGTAAATCAGGGTGGTAAGCGTAGCCCACTCGGGTCGAGACAGAAACAGGCTCACGGCAAACTCCCCCACAGCAGTTGCCGCAGCAAAGGCCATGCCCCGGCGCAAGGCAGGAGCCAGCAGAGGCAAAGTCACGCGCCAGAAACAACGCCACGGACTTGCACCCAAGCTGCGCGCGGCTTCCAGATAATGCGCTGGCAAACTGTCCAGGCGCGCTGCCAGCGACTTGGCGACGAAAGGGTAGGCCAGCAAGGCATACGCCGCCACCAGCACCCCGAAGCTGCCGCTCCACTGCGGGTACAGCAGCAGCAAGCCAAAGGCCACCATCACGGGCGACACGATAAAAGGCAGAAACACGAGCGTACGTAGCCACAGCACGCGCTGCGCAGCCAAAGCGTGCGCCAGCCCCAAACCGGTGGCCAACGCCAATGCCAGAGCGGAAAATTGCGCGGTGTTGGACAAGGCCAGTAGCGTGTCTTCATCGGTCAACACGACCCACGCATTTGCTCCTGAATCCATAGCACCGCGCGCAATACTGACGAGCGGTGCAGCGCAAATCAGCATCCAAATCAGCAGAACGGCGACCACCGCCCCCCAAGCGGCCCAGCCGCGCGGCCGGCGGCGAGGGATGGCATCTGCACCGGCGGGCGTGGCCAAACTGCGCTCTATGGCCGCGTAACCCCAAGCCACCAAAGCGGTAAGTGCCAGCATCCACAAGGACAGCACACCAGCCTGCCCGAGCTGCAACTCGTGGGCGACCAGCGTGTAAATCTCCACCTCGGCAGTCGCGTACTCCTGCCCGCCCAGTACCAGCGCCAAGCCAAACCCCGAGAAGCAATACAGAAACACCAGGCACAGGGCGGAGGCCAGCCACGGCGCAACGGCCGGCCACTCCACCCGCCAGAAGGCCCGCCAGGGTGTGGCCCCCAGACTGCGTGCCGCAGCTACCCGCGCAGCACTCACGCTGGAAAGCGCATCCACCCCGGCACGCACCACCACACACAGGTTGAAAAACAGGTTGCCGTACAGCAGCAGCCACGGCGTGCCTTGCAGGTCCGGCCCACCCCAGCGGGAGAGCCAACCGTTCGGCCCTGCAAGCGCCAACACTCCCATGGCTGCCACTAGCGTCGGCACCACAAAGGGCAGCATCAGCCCCCGCAACAGGAGTGCCCTGCCGGGGAACTCCCAGCGTGCCAGCACCCAAGCCATGGGCAAGCCAAGCAGCAAAGTAACAGCGCAGGTCATGGCCGCTTGTGCCAGTGACCAAAGCAGGCGCCCGCGCAAATAGTCATCCTGCCAAGGTGCCCACAAGCTCTCCGCACCCCAGCCCTCCGCGAGCAAGCGCAGCGCCGGCGCTACCAAGACCACCGCGAGAAACGCCAGTGGCACAGCCGCCAGCCACCAGCGCGCAATCGGGCTGGATCGACTTACCAGAGGCAGCATCCCGGCCTTACGCTCCACGCACTGCTGTCTGTGACAACACTTACTTCAAAACCACCTTGGTCCAGCGTGCTACCCACTCTGCGCCCTTGGCCGCAATGTCCGCGTCCGACGGTGCGCTGAAGGCGGTCGGCTCAGGCGCGAATTTGAAAGCGTCAGACTTGGCCACACCGGCTTCGGCGGGATACATCCACATCTCAGTCTGCATGCCGGTCTGCACGGGGGCTGAACGCATGAAGTCCACAAATTTCTCGGCGGTGGCGCGGTTTTTACCCCCCTTGACCAGCGCCACGCCTTCGACTTGGCGGAACACCGCACCCGGCAAGCTCAAGGAGCCTGTGGGCGGCTCTGCCAGTTTGGTCTTGCTGTAGAACAACTCGGCCGCGGGGCTGCTGGCGTAGCTCACCACCAAGGGATGCTTGCCGCCGTTCTGGCTGAACTCGGTGTAGTAGGCCTCGGTCCAGCCCTTGGCCACTTTCAGGCCATTGCTGCGCAGCTTGGCCCAGAAATCAAAGGCCTTGTCTTCGCCCAGGGTGGCGATGGTAGAGAGCAAAAATGCATAGCCGGGGCTGCTGGTGGCCGGGTTTTGCACGACCAGCAATTTGGCATAGGCGGGCTGGGTCAAGTCGTCCAGCGTCTTGGGCAAGGCGACGCCGTTTTTGGCAAACCAGGCTTTGTCGTAGTTCAGGGTGACATAGCCGTAGTCCACCGGCACAAAGGGTGCGGGCAGTTCAGCCACGGGCTTGCGGCCGGCCGCAGCGGGAGCGCCCGCTTCCAACACATCAGCCGCCAGTGCCTTGGGGGCCAGCGCGTTGTCAATGCCGTACACCACGTCCGCAATCGGGTTGGCCTTGGTGAGGATGAGCTTGTTGAGCATCTCGCCGGCGTCGCCCGCTTTGGTGATGCGCAGCTTCACGCCGTTTTCTTTTTCAAACTGGGCCAGCAATGGCTTGGGGACGGTGAAAGAGCTGTGGGTCAGCACGCGCAGGTCAGCGGCATGTGCAGCGCTCAGGCCGGCGGTCAGAAGCGCGGCGCCCAGAGTGGTCTTCAGAAACGAAAAAATCCCGTGTTGCATGGTGTGCTCTCTTTCAATGCGCCGGCGAAGGCTGCATCAAAAACCGGCATCCGCAAACGGGACTCTGGCTTCTCACACTTCCTACGCTGGCATAACCCAGATCAGGTACATGGGGTATTTCTCAGTCCTGTGACGGACACCCCCGGTGGAAACCGTGATTGTAGGCTTTCAGCCCATGGCTGCACGCGCTAGCCCCAAAGAACCGGTTTATGGACCATGAGATAGAACACGGCCAGCATGGCCACAAAGGCCGGATAGCCCAAGGCTTCCCAACGGCGGGCATGGTCCCAGTACTCCCCGGGCAAGGGCTGCCCACTCTCATGGGCCTCTTTGGCGAGAGCCGCCATGCGGATCTGCAAACCGACCACCGGCATCCAGCAGGCACCGGTGATCAGGTAAAGCGCAAAAGACACCACCAGCCAAGGCGAGTCCCAGGGGTACCCCGCGAGATAGACCATCACGAATCCTGTGACCGGCTGGACCACCGCTGCGGGCGTGGTAAGCCACCAGTCGGCGCGAACAACCAATCGGGTCACCACCGCCTGTGCTGCAACGACCCCGCTGCGATTCACGAAAAACATGTAAAACGCGGTGCCAAAGCCGGTACCAACCAGAACTGTGCTGGACAGAATATGGATCCACTTGACCAGCAAAAAGCCACTCATTTGGTACTCCTCATCAAAACAAAAAGGATGGCTGCAATGGGCAAATTCTTGGAGAGGGGCCCCAAAGGATGCAACCACAAAGCCGGTGTCAGGAGCGTAGCGACAACTGTCATGAGCAACATGGCAATAAGTGCTGCAAGAAAGACACGGCGGCGCGGTTTCCACCACAAGAGCACGCCAAGAATCAGATCTAGCGCAGCGCCACTCCACACCAGGACATTGGCAAGAAACGGATCCGCAATGCCACCTGCAAGCAACAACGCGCGGCTCTGCCCTTCCAACTCCCACACACTGCAAATTGCGGTGAGTAGCCACACCAACACCAAGCTATAGCGCAGCAAATCTCGATCAGAAAGAGACATTGCGTCTTCCTCCGGCTTGCTCACTGTTCTACGTCAGAAGCATGCTGGGCCAAAAACGACTGCAAACGCGCAAAGCGCTTCCGCGTCTGGTACCTGAAAACGGCGTCAATCCAAGGTTCGATGCATCGCATCAGAAACCCGGGACCGGCTTCCAGCGTGTAGGTGTACAAAAGAATGGAACGACCTTCCCCACTATCCCTATGGCGCATGGAAGCGGCCCAACGCGAAAAAGGAAAGGCAGTCCCCACCATGGTCGCAGCCGCCAATAAGGGGGGCGAGTAGCTGACGAATCGGGTGTGCATGGATAAGCTTTGCATCCAGCCCTTGCCACCGCTGACCGAAACCGCCCCGACCGAGGGACACGGAGCACCACCTTCAACCCGCGTGTTCTTGACCAATGAGTCCCAGCGTAGCCGCCATGCGTGGTAGTGAAATGCATCAACCACCACTGCTGACGGAGCGGGCATCTGAAACTCAAATGTGCCGTGAGCCATGGCCTCAACGCTCCTCTACGACCTGAGTCACCATGCCCCATTTTGCAAACTCTGGGCTGAATTCATCCAAGGCCAAAAGGCCCATGGCAGGGTAAGCCCCCGCCGTGAAGCGCTGACCTGAAGCCAGTTTCCGGGCCAGCAGAATGGCGGCCAAGCAAGGAATTTCTGGCCCATGGTCATGGTCCGCTGCAATGTGCCAGGACCGTTTCAGGGAGTTGCCATCCACACCCGTCCCGGAAACCCGGACGACCATCCCACCCAACGCCGAGCCAAAGGGGTCAAAACACTTTGCACCCGCGTTCAGGGCCCCGGCAAGAACAGCGGGATTGGGGAACACCCGATGCCGACGCAGCCAAGCCATGGCGGCAAATACTCTCTGCGCCAAGGTCACTTCTACGGCCGCACGGAATTCGACACGATTGCGCACGGCGTAGTGCGAAGGAAATAGCTCCAGGTCGGGGATATCACAGGGCGAGCCCAGGCGAGCCTTCAAGCCGCGTATTTCTACAGGCTGCGGATCGCCCCAACCGGTGAGCGACTGCCACTGTCCGTTGCGCCAGACCTGGATCGACTCCCCGCAATAGCCGAGCACCGCCCGCATGGTGGCCACGCCCCGTGGAGCGGTCTGGGCGGGAGCGATGCAAATGTCGATGGTCTCTATAGCTTGCCATCCGCCACAGAGTGCATTCACCACGGCTGACGACAACGCAGGCACTGTGCTGGCGCCACAGATGGCTACGCGGTCAAGCGCTTTGAATTCCGCGTCCAAGGCCGGTGCGAAATCGCACACAAAACGACGCCCGTCCGCCAGATCGATGTAGTGTGCGCCGGCTTGCGCACAAGCACGCGCCACCGCGTAGTCCTGCCCCTGAAAGGGGCCTGCGGTGTGAATCAGCAACTCAACGTTCAAATCGACCAAGACCCGTGAGAAATCGGGACTGTGCATATCCACCGCCACACCTCGGGCACGGTCCCGTGCGGGTATGGTTTCCGCAAAATTTTGTGCCGAGAGCCCGTACCTGCCGGCAACCAGCAGCTCTATGGAGGGTGACCCCGCCAATGCCCGGCAAATCCGTGCTCCGAAATTCCCGTACCCGCCCAAAACCATGACCCGCATGCCCGCTCCCTGTGCTTTGTTGTTGGTAACTGTCCGATCTCCACTATAGAGCCTGCGGTATCGGTGAAATTGCACAATCGCCCCATGTTCCAGAACTTCCGGCGCCCCGCAGGGCCCTTGTGGCCCCTACTTTGCAGCTTCTCCTGGCAGGAGCTGCGCCAGCACCCTTGGCGCAATGCGGCGGCGGTGGTGTCTGTGATGCTGGGGGTGGCGCTGGCGTTCTCAGTCCACCTGATCAACGCATCTGCCTTGGACGAGTTTTCGCAGGCGGTGCGCTCGGTGGGCGGCCAGCCCGACCTGGAGCTGCGCAGTGCCAACAGCACCGAGGGCGTGCCTCTGGCGCTATGGGGCCGCTTGCAGCGCGATCCGGACATCGCGCTGGCCTCCCCGGTGCTGGAGATCAGCACCTACGCCCTGCCCGCCCCCTCCGCAACGAGCACGAACTCCAGCGCCGAGCCCAAGCGCACCCTGTTGAGGGTGATCGGCATAGACCCTCTGCAAGTAGCCGCCATGGCCCCGGACTTGCTGCCGCGGCCCGACAACACTGAGGGTGCAGACAGACTGTCCTTCTTCGCGCCCGAAGCTGTCTTTTTGAACCCGCTGGCGCGCCAGTCTCTAGGCGGCAACACGCTGCAGTTGCAGATTGGCTTGCGCATGCAAGCGGTGCGCGTGGCGGGCAGCGTGGCGGCGGGCGGCGCAGCGCTGGCCGTGATGGACATTGCGGCTGTGCAAGACCTGTTCGGCTTGGCCGAACGCATCACCCGGGTCGACCTGCGTCTGCGCGCCGGGGTGGACCGCAAGGCTTTGGCGCAACGGCTGCAAAGCGAGGCCGATTGGCCGGCAGGTGCCACACTGCGCGAGCCTGGCGATGCCGTCACCCGGGTCAGCAATCTCTCACGCGCCTATCGGGTGAACCTGACGGTGCTGGCGCTGGTGGCATTGTTCACCGGCGGCTTCCTGGTGTATTCGGTGCTGGCCCTGAGTGTCGCGCGGCGCTCGCAGCAGTTTGCCTTGCTGGCGGTGCTGGGCCTGACCGGTCGGCAACGTCTGCAATTGGTGTTGTGGGAAGCCGCGGCCTTGGGCGCCTTCGGCAGTGCGCTGGGCCTGCTGCTGGGTACGGCATTGGCGGCCCTGGCCCTGCGCTTGTTGGGTGGCGACTTGGGTGGCGGTTACTTCAGCGGCGCCACACCAGCCTTGCAATGGAGCCCTTGGGCTGCGCTGGTGTTCGGGGCACTGGGCACTGCCGCAGCTTTGCTCGGCGCATGGGGCCCTGCCCGACTGGCGCAAGCCTTGCCACCCGCCCAAACCCTGAAGGGATTGGGGCACAGCCAAGGCGGTAGCAGCGGTGTGCGTGGGGGCGCAGCGTTGCTGGCGGCGGGCGGTCTGCTAGCCCTCTTGCCCCCGGTGTGGGATATGCCGCTGGCCGCCTACCTGAGTGTGGCGACCCTGCTGCTGGGCGGCATTGTGAGCCTGCCGGCTCTCGTGGGCGTGGTGCTCAACCGCGTGGCACCCTTGCTAGCACGCCACTTGTTGCCTTTGCTAGCGGTGGAGCGCGCCCGGCGCGTGCGCGAGAGTGCAGCGGTTGCGGTGAGCGGCGTGGTGGCCGCCCTGAGCCTGGCGGTGGCACTCACGGTAATGGTGGCCAGCTTTCGCGGCTCGGTGATGGACTGGCTGGACCAGGTGCTGCCCGCTGACCTGTACCTGCGCACCGCCACCAGCAGTACCGCACTGGACACCGCGTACCTGGACCCCGCCTTTGTGGACCAAGCCGGCGCCCTGCCCGGAGTGGCACGCGCTACCACCCAACGTATCCGGAATCTTTCCCTGGACTCGGCCAAACCTGCCGTAGCGCTGATTGCCCGCCCCTTGCGGGACCCGCAGAGTAGCCAGCTGAATCTGCCCTTGGTGGGAGACGTAGCCAAGGTTCCGGAGGGGAGCATTGCCATTTATGTGAGTGAGGCGATGGTGGATTTGTACGGCGCCAGGGTCGGGGAACCTTTCCCGGCCCTGTCTCTGGCCTTCAAGCCCAATCAGGCCCTGGCGCCCGAGCAATATGCGCGAGCAGCTCCTTTTTTTGTAGCAGGTGTGTGGCGGGACTATGCACGCCAGAGCGGCGCCATCACCCTGGACCGGGCGGATTACTTGCGCTGGACCCAGGACACACGAGTCAATGACATGGCCTTCTGGCTGGAGGAAGGCGCGTCCCCCGAGGCCCTGCAGAGCGCCATGCGCAGCCTGGCCGACCGCCTGGCCGGCACACCGAGTGGAGAAGCCGGCAGGCTGCTGGAATTCGGCTCCGCCCGCGAGATACGCGCCACCAGCTTGAAGATTTTTGACCGCAGTTTTGCGGTGACCTACTGGCTGCAGGCGGTGGCGATTGCCATCGGGCTTTTCGGGGTGGCGGCCAGCTTTAGCGCGCAGGTGCTGGCACGGCGCAAGGAGTTCGGGCTGCTGGTGCATCTGGGGCTCACGCGCCGGCAGATTTTGCGGGTGGTGGCGCTGGAAGGCGCTGCGTGGACATCCCTGGGCGCGTTGGCCGGCATTGCGCTGGGCCTGGCAGTCGCCGTGGTGTTGGTGCATGTGGTCAACCCGCAGAGCTTTCACTGGACCATGGAGCTGGCCCTGCCCTGGGGTCGGCTGGCAGCGCTGGGGGCTGCCGTGATTGCGGCGGGGACGCTGACCGCCTGGTTGTCCGGTCGCGCTGCTGCCGGGCGGGACGCCGTGATGGCGGTGAAGGAAGACTGGTAAGCCGGCCTTCACCGCCCACTGACAACACTTACTTCTTGGCGCGGATTTTCACCAGCTCGGCTTGCGCTTCGTTCCACAAGTCCATGCCGATGTCTGCGCCGATGGAGGCGTACACACGGGTGAGCTTGTCGCGCATGCGGGCAGACTCGGATGGAGACAACTCATTGATCTGCATGCCCTTGGCCTTCAAGTCAGCCACGGCTTTGGCGGCCTCCTCACGAGTGTCTTTGCGCTCGAAATCGCGGCTCAGTTTGGCAGCATCGCTCAGGATTTTTTGCTCATCCTTGGACAGCTGATCCCACCACTTTTTGCTCACCAGCACGATCCAGGGGCTGTAAACGTGGTTGGTCACGGTCACGTACTTCTGCACCTCGTAGAACTTGCTGGACAAGATGGTGTTGAAGGGGTTCTCCTGGCCGTCTACCGTGTTGGTTTCCAGCGCGCTGAAGAGCTCTGAGAAGGCCATGGGCACGGCGTTGGCACCCAGCGTCTTGAAGCTGTTGAGGAACACGTTGTTCT
>RFQA01000102.1 GCA_009925925.1 Betaproteobacteria bacterium | reverse complement strand
TTTTCGTAGACGGTGGCGGTGTAGAAGTTGTTGATCTCGATGTAGCTGTCAGGCCGCACCGGGTGAGCCATGGGGCCTGCATCTTCTGGGAACTGGGCGGTGCGCAGCACGCGCACGTCTTCGATACGCTTCACCGCGCGCGCGCTAGATTCGGCGCACAAGTCCTGGCTGAATTCCTGGTCACGGAACACGGTCAGGCCTTCCTTCAGGCTCAGCTGGAACCAGTCGCGGCAGGTAATGCGATTGCCGGTCCAGTTGTGGAAGTACTCGTGCCCCACCACGCTTTCGATGTTGGCATAGTCCACATCGGTCGCCGTGGCTTGATTCGCCAACACGTATTTGGTGTTGAAAATGTTCAGGCCCTTGTTCTCCATGGCACCCATGTTGAAGTCGGAGGTGGCGACGATCATGAAACGTTCCAGATCCAGCGGCAGGCCGAAGCGTGCTTCGTCCCACGCAACGCTGGCCATCAGGCTGTTCATGGCGTGTTCGGTCTTGTCCAGATCGCCGGGGCGCACAAATACTTGCAGCAAGTGGTCTTTGCCTGCGCGGCTGGTGATGCGCTGCTCGCGCGCCACCAGTTGGCCGGCCACCAGCGCAAACAGGTAGCTGGGCTTTTTGTGCGGGTCTACCCACTTGGCAAAGTGGCGGCCGTCTTCCAGATCGCCACTGTCCACCAGGTTGCCGTTAGACAGAAGCACCGGGTACTTGGCTTTGTCGGCACGCAGGGTGACCGTGTACATGGCCATCACATCCGGGCGGTCCAGGAAGTAGGTGATGCGGCGGAATCCCTCAGCCTCACACTGGGTGAAGAAGGAGTCGTTGCTCACATACAAGCCCATGAGCTTGGTGTTCTTCACTGGTATGCAGGTCGTGAAAATCTCCAAGGCAAAAGGCTCGTTGCCCTCAGGCAGGTTTTCCAGCACCAGCTGGTTGCCATCCATCTTGAAGCTGGTGCCCTGGCCGTTGACCAGCACGCGCGCGAGGTTCAGCTCCTCGCCGTCCAGACGCAGCGCCTGGGCCTGCACGTCGGGGTTGCGGCGCAAGGTCATCTTGTTGAGCACGCGGGTCTTGGAGGGGTCCAGGTCAAAGCTGAGATCGACGGTGTCGATCCAGAATGCGGGGGCGGAATAGTCGCCGCGGTGAATCACGGCGGCAGGGCCCGAGGCCTCACGAAGATGCAACATGGTGGGTCTCCAAAAAACGGGATGCGATCAAGGCGTTGTAATCAGGAACGATGGCCAGCACGTGCGGGCCCCTCAGTTCATCAGGGTAGTGGCTGCTGGCAATGCCTACGGCGCGCATGCCGGCGCGTCGGGCCGCTTCGATGCCCAGCGGCGCGTCTTCAAACACGATACAGCGCGAAGGCTCCACGCCCATGCGGCGTGCAGCCTCCAGAAAGATGGCCGGCTCCGGTTTGCCCGGCAGACCTTCGTCACCGCCCACGGTAGCGAGCGGCGCAATCGGCATTTGCAGGTGCTGGTAGGCAAAGGCCTGGTTATGGCGGTCGCCCGCCGTACCCACGCCCAGCTTGAGGCCGCGGCCATGGGCCGAGTTGAAAAACGCTTTGAACCCCGCTACTTCCGCAAAGATGGGCGAGAAGATTTCGCGGTACACCGCTTCTTTCTCATGCACATGAGCCATAGCGGTGGCCTCGTCCATCTCCGGGTGGTCAAACAAGTCGCGCATGCACTCAATGCCGGTGCGGCCGGTCGTGCGGCGCATCAGGTCATCAATGTCCACCTGCAACTGTTTGCGGCGCGCGAACTCCACCCAGCTGTGTTTGTGCGAAGGCATGGAGTCGATCATGGTGCCGTCCATGTCGAAGATGAGAGCCTGCAGCATGTTTAGATGCCCTGCTTCAACGACGCCTGGATGAACACATCCAAGTCACCGTCCAGCACCTTCTGGGTGGCAGACACTTCGACGTTGGTGCGCAAGTCCTTGATGCGGCTGTTGTCCAGCACATAAGAGCGGATCTGGTGGCCCCAGCCCACGTCGGTCTTGGTGTCTTCCAGCTTTTGCTGTTCTTCCTGGCGCTTGCGCAACTCGAAGTCGTACAAGCGGCTACGCAGGCGCTTCCAGGCTACGTCCCGGTTGCTGTGTTGGCTGCGTCCGTCCTGGCACTGCACGACGATGCCGGTCGGGATGTGCGTCAAGCGCACCGCAGAGTCAGTCTTGTTGATGTGCTGACCGCCGGCGCCGGATGCGCGGAAAGTGTCGGTACGCACATCGGCGGGGTTGATATCGATCTCGATCGAGTCATCAATTTCCGGATACACAAACACCGACGCAAAGGAGGTGTGGCGACCGCCTGAGCTGTCGAACGGGCTCTTGCGCACCAGTCGGTGCACACCGGTTTCGGTACGCAGGTGGCCGAAGGCGTACTCACCGTCGATCTTGATGGTGGCGCTCTTGATACCGGCGGTATCGCCATCGGTCAGGTCTTCCACATTGGCGGTAAAGCCTTTGCGCTCCGCGTACTTGAGGTACTGGCGCAGCAACATGCTGGCCCAGTCGCATGCCTCGGTGCCACCAGCGCCGGCCTGGATATCCAGGAAGCAAGGCAGGGGGTCGGCCGGGTTGTTGAACATGCGTCGGAACTCCAGGCCTTCCACGATTTCGGTGAGCTTGGCGGTTTCCGTTTCAATGGTGAGCAGGCTCTCTTCGTCGCCTTCTTCTTTGCTCATCTCGTACAACTCGGTGTTGTCAGAGAGGTTGCTGGTCAGGTCGTTCAGGGTGACGACCACGCCATCGAGCATCTTTTTTTCTTTGCCCAGTTCCTGGGCTTTCTTGGGGTCGTTCCAGACCGAAGGATCTTCTAGCGATGCATTGACGGTGCGCAGGCGCTCGGCTTTGGCATCGTAGTCAAAGATACCCCCTGAGTTCCTGGGTCCTGCTTGTCAGGTCTGCCAGGGTGGTGCCGATGAGGTTGATGCGTTCTGCTTCCATGATGCGGGTCCTGCTTGCTTTGTATATGGTTAACCCGCTATTTTAGTTGCCATCACCCCGGTGGGCTGTCGCTGGCAAAGGTGACGACGTGGTCCACCTCCGGCCGGATGCCAATCCACTCGCCGATGCGGTGGTCGTGATGGCTGGGCACATGGGCCATGACCAGCTCGCCGGTGCGCAGTTCCAGGGTGTACAGAAACTCGTTGCCGCGGAAGGCCTTGCTGACGATCCGGGCCTGCACCTCCGCCGTATCGTCGTGCACGATGTCATCCGCCCGCAGCAGGATGTCGCAAGGGCCAAGGCTCAGCCGGTCCTGCTCGTGCTGGTGGATTCCGTGCAGTTCGCCCAAGGGCGTGACCACGTGTTTGTGAGTGATGCCGTGTTCCTCGTGCAACTCGACCCGGGCGGAGGTGAAAACGCCGTGGCCGATGAAGTCGGCCACAAAGCGCGTCGCCGGCCGGTGGTAGAGCGTGTAAGCATCGGCCCATTGGTGCAGGCGCCCCTGGTGCATCACGCCGATGAGGTCTCCGATGGCAAAGGCCTCTAATTGATCATGGGTGACAAACAGCGCCGTGGCGCCAGCGGCCTTGAGAATGGTGCGCAACTCCTGGGCCAGGCGCTCGCGCAGGTCCACGTCCAGGTTGGAGAACGGCTCGTCCAGCAACAGCAATTGGGGTTGTGGTGCCAAGGCCCGCGCCAGCGCTACCCGTTGTTGCTGGCCGCCTGACAGCTCATGGGGGTAACGCGCGGCGTGTTCTTCCAACCCGACCAGGCGCAGCACCTCCTGCACCCGCTTCCGCCGTTGAACCACAGGCAGTGCGTGGATGCCGAAGGCAATGTTTTTGCTCACATCCATGTGCGGGAACAGGGCGTAGTCCTGAAACACCATGCCCATCTGGCGGCGCTCGGGCGGCAAAGCTTTTCCATCGCCACTGACCGTGACGCCACCCAGCGAAATTCTTCCGGCATGGGTGGCCTCCAGGCCGGCAATTGCGCGCAGCAACGTGGTCTTGCCGCAGCCCGAAGGGCCGATCAGTACACCGATTTCCCCGGCGCGCAGACCAAAGCTCACACTGTCCACCGCAAGGGGTTGGGATGGGCGGTAGCGCACGCTGAGGTCTTGGAGTTCGAGGTACATGGGGAAAATTGTAGATACTTACAATTCTCATTCAGAGCCGCAGGGTCCCTCCGGGCTGTTCATCTCTTCGATTGCCCGTCCGTGCTTGCTCTTTTTTCCGACAAACTGACCTTTGCCTTGCGTGCGGTGCCAGCCAGGTTGGCCTTGCTCCTGATGGGGGCACTGGTATCCCTACCGGTGCTGGCGCTGGTGGCCGCGGTGCTGCAGTGGGATGCGGTCGCGCTGGGACTTTTGCGTGAGATGGCCGCCACGGTGCTGCCCGACTATGCGGGTACGACGCTGTTCCTGTGCGTCGCGGTAGCACTCGGTGTGGGTGTGGTCGGAACGGCCAGCGCCTGTGCCGTGACTTTGTTTGACTTCCGGGGGCGCCGCCATTGGGAATGGGCCTTGCTATTGCCCCTTGCGATGCCCGCTTACGTGGTCGCGTATGCCTACACTGACTTTCTGCAGTTCAGTGGCCCGGCCCAAACCTGGATGCGAGACACCTTCGGGCTGGAAGGGCGCTTGTTCCCCGAAGTGCGCAGCCTTGGGGGCGCAGCCCTTGTCTTCGTTTTTACCCTTTATCCCTATGTGTATCTGCTCGTGCGTGTCGCCCTGCTGGAGCGCGCTGCACATTTGATGGATGCGGCCCGCCTGATGGGCGCATCCCTCGGGCGCCGGGTGACACTCGTAGCCATTCCGCTCGCGCGGCCCGCCATCATGGCGGGTGTCGCACTGGCACTGATGGAAACACTGGCGGACTACGGGGTTTCCAGCTACTTCGGCATTCAGACCTTTACCGCAGGCATCTACAAGGCCTGGCTGGTGCTGGACAGCCGGATCGCGGCCGCTCAGCTGGCCACAGCCCTGCTGGTGCTGATGGCTCTATTGCTGCGTCTGGAACTGCACGCACGCCGCAACCTGCGTTATGCCAATGCCAAGGGACGCCGGGTTGCGGCGCAACCGGTCGCTCTGCAAGGCGGTCGCGCACTGCTGGCTACGCTGGTGTGCTGTCTGCCCGTACTACTCGGCTTTGTATTGCCGGTCGTGTTTATGTTGCGCCCTTTGTGGCAAGCCTGGGGGCTGGAAGACAGCCCACTGCCCTGGAGCAGCTTTGTGGGCTGGAGCCTCAATAGCTTCAAGCTCGCCGCGTTGACCGCAGTGCTCGCCAGTGCACTGGCGCTCGCATTGGCGTTTGCTGCAAGGCGTACCCCGACCCGCCTGACCCGTACTGTGGTTAGCTTGGCCGGCATGGGCTATGCCGTGCCGGGTGCAGTCATTGTTGTGGGCCTGCTGATCCCGGTCGGCTGGCTGCAGGCGGCGCGGCCGGACTGGCAGGTGGGCTTCTGGGTCAGCACCACCGTACTGGGCGTTGTCTGGGCCTATCTGGTGCGCTTTACGGCGGTGGCCTTGCACACCGTGCAAAGCGGCTACAACCAACTGCCGGCCACTTTGGACGAAACAGCCCGCATGCTGGGTGTGACCGGTTGGGGCTTGTGGTGGCGTGTGCACCGGCCCTTGCTGGTGCGCAGCAGCCTGGTCGCTGGGTTGCTGGTGTTTGTGGATGTGATGAAAGAGCTGCCCGCCACCTTGGTGCTGCGGCCCTTTGATCACGACACCCTGGCCGTGGTGGCCTTTCAGCTGGCGAAAGACGAGCGCTTGGGTGAAGCGGCATTGCCGGCCCTGGTGCTGGTGCTGGTGGGCCTGATCCCGGTGATATTTTTGAGTCGCACGCTCAATAAAAAAGCGGCCTGACCGCAGTTCGCAGTCAAGCCGCCGGCCGGCAGGCAGAAGGGCTTATTTGTAGCCCACGCGGTCCAGCATCTGCTGCACCTTGACCTGGTTCATGCCTACGACGCTCACCGGAATGGTTTCCGCCTTGAAGTTGCCACCGCTCATGCTTTCCAGTGCCGGGTTGCTGATCTTGATGCCCTTGGCGACCGGCCATTCGTTGTTGCCGTTGGCGAAGTACTCCTGTGCCTGGGGGCTGGCCAGAAACTCGAGGAACTGCTGGGCGTAGGCCGGGTTCTTGGAGTTTTTCGCCATGGCGCCACCGGCGATGTTCACATGGGTGCCCCAGCTGCTTTGGTTGGGGAATACCACGCCGACCTTGTCCATGACCGCACGGTCTTCCGGCTTGTCGCTGCGCATCAGGCGGGCGAGGTAGTAGGTGTTGGTCAACGCGACGCCACATTCGCCGGAGGCTGTCGCCTTGATCTGGTCGGTATCGCCGCCCACGGGATTGCGGGCCATGTTGCTGACCAGGCCCTTGAGCCAGGTTTCAGTGGCGGCGCTGCCCAGGTGCTCGTTCATGGCGCCGAACAAACTCAGGTTGTAGGGGTGCGAACCGGAGCGGGTGCACAGCAGGCCCTTGTTTTTGGGGTCTGCCAGCTCTTCGTAGGTGTCCACATTCTCTTTGGACACGCGGGCCTTGTTGTACACAATCACGCGTGCACGGGTACTGAATCCAAACCAATAAGTGCCTTCAGCACTGGTCTTGCCGCGCAACTGGGCGGGAATGGCGGTGTCCAGCACCTTGGACTTCACGGGGGCAAAGAGGCCATCCACCTCGGCACGCCACAGGCGCGAAGCATCCACCAGCAGGATCACGTCGGCGGGAGACGCAGTGCCTTCGGCTTTCAGGCGCTGCAGGATGCCCGCATCATCCGCATCCACGCGCTTGATCTGGATGCCCGTGGCCTGGGTGAATGCGGAGTAGAGCTGCACGTCACCGGGGTAGTGGCGGGCGGAATACACATTGAGCACCTTGTCTTGCGCCTGGATGGCGGGTGAGCAAATGCCGAGGACGGCAGCGGCAAGCGCAAGGCGGCGGATAGAAAGCTTTTTCATGTGGATGAACGGAAGTGGTTGCGAATCAAAATGAGAGACGTTCTCATTTTAAATGCCATTTTTCAGCCCCGCAAAATCAACGGATAAAGCGCTCAATCAGGGCCGCAAGCACCTCAGGCTGGTCGTGGTGCATCATGTGGCCGGCGTCTTCAAGGCGGGCGATTTCTACTTGCGGTACCACCTTCAAGCGCTCGTGGTACTCGGCCAGCGTGAACTTGCCATTCCACCACATGTCCAAGCTGTTGTCTGAGGCCTCCACGGCGAGCACCGGCATGGTCAGGCGCTGGTAAATGGCCAGCACTTCTTCCACCCGGTACAGCTGCGCACTGGTGACCTTGTGGGCCGCATCGCCCAGGATGGACCAGCTACCGTCAGAGTTCTCGGCCGCCCAATGGCGTGCCAGCCACGCGGCTTTGTCGGCCCCCAGGCGCGGGTTGGTTTTCATGAGGCGGCGGGCTACCCCGTCTGCGCTGTCATAGGCCTTGAGCTCCATCTCACCCGCGTGCAGCTTTTTGAGTTCGTCCATCCAGGTGGCAAAGCGGCCGGGCGCCTGGGCCGGAATGGTGGCCGGCATGCCGAAGCCTTCCAGATTCACCAACCGGCGAATGCGCTGCGGCCTAATTCCGCCGTACAGCATGACCACATTGCCGCCCATGCTGTGGCCCACCAGGTTCACCTGCTGGTCCGGCGCGTAGTGGTCCAGCAGAAAGTCCAGGTCGGCCAGGTAGTCGGGCACCCAATAGTTGTCCGTTTTCGGCACTTTGGTTCTGCCGTAGCCCCGCCAGTCGGGGGCAATGATGTAGTGGTCCTCGTTAAAGGCATCCACCACAAATTGGTAGCTGGCTGCGACGTCCATCCAGCCGTGCACCATCACCAAGGGCGTTTTACCTGGACCGGGCTCGCCCCACACTTGCACGTGGTAATCCAGGTTGCGGATGGGAACGAATTCGCTGCGGAAGGGGCGTCGGGCTTGGTACATTGTGCAAATGATAAGGACAGAAGAGGAGACAAGGCATGGCCGTCAGTCAAGGCAGAGACACATCCAGCAAGTCACAACGACCCGCAGGCTACGCAGCCTTGCACAGCCAATTCCGCTGGGAGGTGCCGCAGCACTTCAACATGGCTCAGGTGTGCAGCCGGCGCTGGGCAGAGCTGCCGGATGCTACAAAAAGAGGAGCTGTCCGCGCATATTCCTCGGGCGCTAGCGATACTTTTTATACTTATTCGCAGCTGCAGGAGCAGGCCAACCGCCTCTCCAACGCGCTGGTCAAGCTGGGCGTGCAGCGCGGTGACCGCGTGGGCATCGTGCTGCCCCAGCGGTTTGAGACTGCAGTGGCCTACATGGCAGTGCTGCAGCTGGGGGCAGTGGCCATGCCCCTGTCCATGTTGTTCGGGCCGGAGGCGCTGGAGTTCCGCTTGCAGGACAGTGAAGCGGTCGTCGCCATTTGCGATGCCGGCTCACTGCCAGCGCTGGCCAGCGTGCGCCAGACTTGCCCGCAGTTGCGCGCGGTCTTGGGTGTGGGCTTGCAGGACGCGGACGCAGCCTTGTTGACCGGGCCGCAAGATGCCCGCTTTGAGGCTGTTTTGCAGGCACAGTCCGCCATGTTTGAGCCGGTGAACACCTTGGCCGAGGAACCCGCAGTGCTCATCTATACAAGCGGCACCACCGGCAACCCCAAGGGTGCACTGATTCCTCACCGCGCGCTCATCGGCAACCTGAGTGGTTTTGTGGCCAGCCAGAACTGGTTTGGCTTCGACGGCAAAAAGAACCGCAGCTCCAAGGCCGTGTTCTGGTCACCGGCCGACTGGGCCTGGACGGGCGGGTTGATGGACGCCTTGCTCCCCACGTTGTACTTCGGCCGCCCCATCGTGGCCTACAACGGTCGCTTCAGCCCGCAAACCGCATTGGAGCTGATGCGCGACTGCGGCGTGACCCACACCTTCCTGTTTCCTACGGCCCTCAAGGCGATGATGAAGGCCTATCCGGGCGCGGGCGGTGCAAAGGGCAAAACGGTGCGCCAGCAGTTCAAGCTCAAGTTGGACGCCATCATGAGCGCGGGCGAGGCGGTGGGCGACGCCGTGTTCGGCTATTGCGAGGCTCAGCTCGGCGTGAAGCCCAATGAAATGTTCGGCCAGACCGAGATGAACTACATCGTCGGAAATTGCAATCGGCATTACCCGTCCAAGCCCGGCAGCATGGGTATGGGCTACCCCGGCCACCGGGTGGCGGTGATCGACGAGGCCGGCAATGAATGCCCCGTAGGCGTGCCCGGCGACGTGGCGCTCCACCGGTTCGATGTGCACGGCGAACCCGACCCCATCTTCTTTTTGGGCTACTGGAAAAACCAGAAAGCTACGGATGCCAAGTTCACCGGCGACTGGTGCCGTACCGGTGACCTCGCAGTGCGCGATGCCGAAGGCTATCTCTGGTACCAGGGCCGCAGTGATGATGTGTTCAAGGCCGCGGGCTACCGCATCGGCCCCGGCGAGATTGAGAACTGCCTGGTCAAACACCCTGCGGTCATCAACGCCGCCGTGGTGCCCAAGCCCGACCCAGAGCGCGGTGCGCTGGTCAAAGCCTATGTGGTCATTGCTCCTGATTTCATAGCTGCTTGCGCAGAAGATACGGGCGCCAAGGCCCGATTGCATGCCCAACTGACCAAGGACCTGCAAGCGCACGTCAAAGGCCAGCTGGCGCCCTATGAGTACCCCAAGGAAATCGAGTTTGTCGACGCGTTGCCCATGACCACCACCGGCAAAGTGCAGCGCCGTGTGCTGCGCCTGCAAGAGGAGGCGCGTGCCAAGGGGCTTGTAGTTTAGAAGGTTTCCCAGTCGTCATCCCCTCCAGCTTTGGCGGCAACGGCCTTGGCTGGAGCGGGCGCAGCGGGTTTGGGGAGTGCGTGAGCAGCTTTGGGTGCTGCGGCCGGCGCAGGTTTTGGGGTGGATTTGGCAGGGAGTGCGCGGCGTTCCTCACCCGCAAAAGGCTGCCTGGCCGACTCCGGAGCACGCACCTGCACTTTACGCGTGCTCTGCGCTCCGTCGAGTTTGAAGATGGAGACCGTGCTCACCAATTCCGCAGATTGCGTTTTGAGGCTGCTCGCGGCGGCGGCAATTTGTTCCACCAAGGCAGCGTTCTGCTGGGTGGCACGGTCCATATGCGCCACCGCTTCGCCTACCTGCGCCACGCCCAGAGACTGCTCGTTGCTGGCAGAGCTGATCTCACCCATCATGTCGGTCACGCGGCGGATGGAGGTGACCACCTCGGTCATGGTGGTGCCCGCTTCATTGACCAGTGCAGAGCCCTGTTCCACGCGCTCTACGCTGGCATTGATGAGGGACTTGATTTCCTTGGCCGCCTCGGCACTGCGTCCGGCCAATGCGCGCACCTCGGAGGCCACAACCGCAAAACCGCGGCCTTGTTCCCCCGCACGGGCCGCCTCTACTGCGGCGTTGAGCGCCAGGATGTTAGTTTGAAAAGCAATGCCATCAATGACGGAGATGATGTCCGAGATTCTGCGCGACGAGTCGTTGATTTCCTTCATGGTGTCCACCACACGGCTCACGACATCACCACCCCGCGCAGCCACGCTCGAGGCACTGGACGCCAGTTGGTTGGCCTGCAGCGCGTTCTCGGCGTTGTGCTTCACTTGGGCGCTGAGCTCTTCCATGGAGGCCGCAGTTTCTTCCAGCGAACTGGCCTGTTGTTCGGTGCGCGCGCTCAAGTCGTTGTTCCCTTGCGCGATTTCAGAACTTGCCGATTCCACACTTTCTGAGCCCTGTCGCACCGTCTGCACTACTTTGGCAAGGCTCTGGCGCATGGATTCCAAGGATTGCAGCAGCACCGCAATCTCGTCCTTGCCAGAGGAGATGAGTGCGCGGGTCATGTCTCCGGTAGACATGTCCTGCGCTGCCTTCACGGCTTCCTCCACCGGTTTGGTGATGGAGCGGGAAATCAAAAGGGCCAGCAAAGCACCTATCGCCAAAGCCGCCACCATGGCCGTGATCACGACGATCCGGCCGGTGGAAACAACTGCTTGGGTCTCGCTCCAAGTCTCCTCGCCATCTTTGGCATTGAAAGCAGAAATGATGTCCAGTTCTTTCATCGCAGCTTCAAAGGCCTTGCCGACCCGGTCCCGGAACATCTCTTCCGCCATGGTGGCGTTGTTCACGCTGGAAAGTTCCAGCATCTTGGCGTCAGCAGCGGCCCAATCGGCGAAATGTTTTTGAAAGTTTGCGAGAGCCTTGGACTCCACATCGGAGTCCAGAACCGCACCCGCCCGTGCGACGATGGCCTCTACGGTCTTGCGCGACTCCGTGATGCGCTTTTCTTGTTCTTTCTTGACAGTGGGGTCTGACGACAAGAGGTGAAGCGCTTCCGCACGCCGGATTGCGCCCAACATGTTGTTTAAGTCCGAGGTGTATTGCACGCTGGGCAGATTGTTGGTGGCAATTTTTTCTGTTTTGACCGACAGGTTCGACAGCTGCAGCAGTGCCATGACACCCAGCAGGGTCGTGAGGATCAACACACTGGCGAAGCCCAAAAACAGTTTGGTGCCGATTTTCAGATTTGAAAGATTCATGAGGGGCTGCCCAGCAAACTTCTTCGGCTGCTGGGGTTATAGTTTTCACGACGAACAAATGCTATCGCTTAGCGTGTTTTCGCACGCAAGGGTTATCCCTGCACCGAACGACGATGCGTGGGATACTGCGCGCGCTGGCTTTCATCCAACCACTACTACTTCGGCATTTCTCATGAATCTTGTACCCCTTGGTCAAAGCGATTTGCGCGTTACCCCCATCTGCCTGGGCACCATGACATTCGGTGAGCAGGTCGATGAACCCACCTCCCACGCCATTCTGAGCCGCTCACTCGAGCGGGGCGTGAACTTCATCGACACCGCAGAGATGTACTCCGTGCCCCCACGCGCCGAGACCTTTAACCTCACCGAAAAAATCATCGGCAACTGGCTCAAGGCCAACCCCGGTGCGCGTGAAAAGCTGATCATTGCCACCAAAGTGGCCGGCCCTTCGCGCGGCATGCCTTGGGTGCGCAACGGCAGCAGCAACCTCACTGCGGAAGACATCATTGCCGCAGCGGAAGGCAGCCTGCAGCGCATGAACATCGACGTGATCGACCTCTATCAAATTCACTGGCCGGTGCGCCATGTGCCCATGTTCGGCGGCATGTACTACAACCCCGCCAACGAAAACGTGGGCGGCAGCGCCATCGAAGAGCAGCTGCGCGCCATGGACACC
>RFQA01000101.1 GCA_009925925.1 Betaproteobacteria bacterium | reverse complement strand
CATTCTTGGCTACCTGTTCCGGATTTTCGATGAAGCAACAACCGGCTCGATACTCAAGCTGGGCGACGATGGGCACCTGACCTTTGTTGCATCCAAAGGCTTCTCAGACGAGTTTGTGAGCAAGTTCAGGCGCCGGTTGGAAGACAGCTTTTTGTACCAGGTAACGCACGGTAACTTCAAGGAAGCGCGCTTGATCACAGCCTCGGATTTTGAGGACGTGGCCACCGTCATCAAGCCCGACGATTGGAGGTACGAATCGGTCATCAGTGCGCCGATTTTTGTCGGTGATCGCTTGTTCGGTTTGTTGAATCTGGACTCATCGATTGCGAGTACCTACGACCAAAAAGACCTCGAAATTGTGGAGCGCTTTCGCGCACAGATTGAGGTGGTGCTATTGGCCAGAGAACGCTATTCCGCCAACATCAAGCGCTATCAGGTGGATGCACTGAGTGGCCTGGCGACCCGCCACTATTTTGAAGATCAGTTGGCTGTGGCCTTGGAGCGTGCTGCGCGATACCAGGAGCGTGTAGTGATCGGTCTTTTTGATGTGGATGGTCTGAAGCAAGTCAACGATACGCAGGGTCATTTGGCAGGCGATCAATTGATCGCCCACATTGCGCAGGTGTTGCGCAAGTCAGCCCGCAATTCCGACATCGTGGGTCGCTTGGGCGGGGATGAGTTCGTCGCTTGTTATCCAATGGCCAAGGCTCCAGCGATAGAGCACACCATCCAGGAGATCCGTAAGCAGCTGCGTCTGAACCCGATCCTGACTGGCAGTGGAGCCCTGTTGGTGCCCGAATTCAGCTTTGGTCTCGCCAGTTTTCCGGAGGACGGAAGCACTGTCGAGGCACTATTGGGTATTGCAGACCAAAGAATGTATGCCATGAAGCAGGCTGCACATTAAGCAAACCGTGCGGCATCGAACCGACGTGAGGGTAGCCGCGGTCCAGACTGCCTACATTCCGTCACATTCCCAATGGGGGTTCCATGCCGAATGCCTTGGCTACGACTCCTGTGGCAGCAAAGCCTGCTGCGACTGTCCCCGCAGCTCCTGCCGAAAGCGCTCCTGCCATTGAACGCGCAGCTGTTTTTACTGCCAAAGGACTTGCCAAAACCTATGACATGGGGGAGTTCAGGGTTCACGCCCTGATGGACGTGGACCTGACCATCTACAAAGGTGAGTTCATCGTCTTGCTGGGCGCCTCGGGCAGTGGCAAATCCACCTTGCTCAACATCCTTGGCGGGCTGGACCGCCCCAGCAGTGGGACCGCGCAGTTTGCCGACCATGACCTGACCCATGCCAGCGACGACGAACTCACCCTGTACCGCCGGGACCACGTGGGTTTTGTCTTCCAGTTTTACAACCTGATCCCCAGCCTGACCGTGCGTGAAAACGTGGAACTGGTCACTGACATTGCCAAAGACCCGATGCTGGCCCTGGAGGCGCTGACACGGGTGGGGCTCGCAGAGCGGGTGGACCACTTCCCCTCGCAGCTCTCGGGCGGGGAGCAGTAGCGCGTGGCCATTGCGCGTGCCATTGTCAAAAAACCGGAAGTGCTGTTGTGTGATGAGCCCACCGGCGCGCTGGACTATCAGACCGGCAAGCTGGTGCTCGAAGTGATTGCGCGCATTAACCGCGAAATGGGCACCACCGCCATCGTGATCACCCACAACGCGGCGATTGCGGGCATGGCAGACCGCGTGCTGTATCTGAGCGGCGGGCGCATAGAGAAGATCGTGCAAAACGCGCACAAGGTCGCGCCCTCCGAGCTTGCATGGTGAGTGCCTCGCCATGAAAACCCTGGACCGCAAACTACTGCGCGACTTGCGCCTGATGTGGAGCCAGGCTCTCACCATCGCCCTGGTGGTGGCGAGCGGGGTGGGGGGCTTTATCACCAGTTTCAGCGCGTTTGACTCACTGTCGTGGTCGCGCGATGTGTATTACGCGGAATCACGATTCGCGGATGTTTTCAGCAGCCTCAAAAGTGCGCCCTTGGCATTGCAGCGCCAGCTCGAAGCCATCGACGGTGCGGCCCATGTACAGACCGGGCTGGCGCAGGTAGTGCCCATCACCATTCCAGGGGTGTCTGACCCGATTGCCGGGCAGATCATCGGGCTGGATCCGGCCGAGCTCCAGCGCTTGAACCTGGTGAGCCTGCGCAGCGGGCGCATGGTGGCCAGCCACGGTAGTGGCCCCATGGATGCCTTGGTGTCTGAGGCCTTTGCAGTGGCTCACCAGCTCAAGACGGGGGATGAAGTGACGGCATTGATCAACGGCAAGCGCGAGCGATTGCGACTGGTCGGCATAGGCCTGTCGCCGGAGTACATTTTTGCCGGCCTCGGTGGCTCGCCGGACCAGCGGGGCTTCGGCATTTTTTGGATAGACCACAAGACGCTAGCCATGGCCTACAACATGGAAGGTGCCTTCAACCAGGTGACGTACGGCTAGGGCCCGGCGCCAGCGAAGGCGCTGTTATCGACCAGCTGAACCGACTGCTGGCGCCCTATGGCGGCATCAACGCGCACGGGCGCGACCAACAGATGTCGGATGTGATTTTGAATTCAGAGATCAAGCAGCAGCGGGTGATGGGCACGGTGTTGCCCAGCATCTTTCTTGCGGTCGCTGCGTTTTTGCTCAATGTGGTGGTGGGCCGGCAGATCGCCAGCCAGCGCGAACAGGTGGCTGCGCTGAAGGCGCTGGGTTATGGCAACCTTGCCATCGGCGGGCACTACCTCAAGCTGGTGCTGGTGCTGGTGATTGTGGTGTTGGGTTTGCTCTTGGGGCTGGCACTCGGTGCTGCATTGGGGCAAGGCTTTGTAGGCTTATATGCCAAGACCTTCCGCTTCCCGACGCTGCATTATCGCTTGGCACCTGCGCTTATTCTGGTGGCTGTCGGAGTGGCATTGGCAGCCGCAGTACTGGCCACGCTGGGTGCCATCCGCGCCACGGTGCTGCTGGCACCGGCAGAGGCCATGCGCCCGCCATCGCCCGGCCGCTACCAGCCCATGCTGCTGGAGCGCTGGGGTATGAAGGCCTGGTTTTCACCGCCGCTGCGCATGATCTTGCGCACCATGGAGCGCCACCGGCTGCGCACGCTGCTCACCACAGTGGGCGTGGCGATGGCCATGGCCACAGTCATCACCGGCGCCTTCATGCGGGACGCGGTGGTGGTGTTGATGGACACCCAGTTCGGCCAGGTCTTGCGCGGTGATGTGTCCATCAATCTGCTGGAAGCCACGCCCGCAAGGGCACTGCAGGCCACGGCCTATTTGCCATTTGTGACGGCGGTGGAGGGCGGGCGCAATGTGGCGGTACGGCTGGTGAATGCCAACCGGCATCACCGTGGCGCCATTCAGGGCAAGCCTGAGGTGCCGGACTTGTTTCGCATCGTCAACCTCGACAAGCGAGCCTTGAACGCACCCCGGAACGGCCTGCTGCTGACCGACCGCCTGGCCACCAAGCTGGGCGTGAAGCCGGGCGGCATGCTTCGCGTGGAACTGCAAGAAGGTCGCCGCGAGGTGGTGTACCTGCCGGTGACCGGCACGGTCCACGAATTGCTGGGCATGAACGCCTACATGGAACGCACGGCGTTGAACGCGGTGCTGCGTGAGGGGGACGTCGTCAACCAGATCATGGTGTCGGTGGAGCGTGGCCATGAACCTGAGCTGCTTAACCGCCTGAAGGAGCTGCCCCAGGTGGGCGTGGCCATCAGCAAGCAGGTGATGGCCCGCAACATCAATGATGTGACGGCGCGCAACATTCTGGTTTTCAGCCTGGTGCTCACGGTGTTCGCCACCATCATCGCGGTCGGTGTCGTCTACAACAACGCGCGCATTGCCTTGGCAGAGCGTGCCTGGGAGCTGGCCAGTTTGCGGGTGCTGGGCTTCACCCGCACCGAGGTGTCTGTCATTTTGTTGGGCGAACTGGGTATTGAGATCGTCTTAGCGCTGCCGCTGGGCATGGGGCTGGGCTACCTGCTGGCACTGGGCATTGTCACCATGATCCGCAGCGATGAGTTTTCGTTTCCCTTCGCCATTCAGCCCGCTACCTATGCTTTTGCAGTGGTGTGTGTAGTGGTAGCAGGTGTCATTAGTGCGCTGATTGTGCGCAGGCGGATCGACCAATTGGACCTGGTCAGTGTCCTCAAAACCCGCGAATAGCGCGGCCAACCCTACTACCCACCATCATGAAAAAAAAGCTTCTCTGGGGCGCCGTCATCGCCCTGTTTCTGGCCGGTCTGGTGTGGGCTTTTTGGCCCAGCGCGATGGAAGTGGAGGTGGCACAGGTGACCCAAGGCCGTTTTGAGCGCGCAGTGCAGGAGGACGGAAAGACCCGGGTGCGCGCGCGTTATGTGGTGTCCACCACCGTGGCAGGCCGCCTGGCGCGCATTTTGTTGGCGCAGGGCGATCGCGTGCAGGCGGGGGGCGCTGTGGCCGTGGTGTCGCCCGCAGCACCCGCCTTGCTGGACGCACGCAGCCAAGCAGAGCAAGCCGCCCGTGTGGGCGGCGCGCAGGCGGCCTTGGCGCAAGCCCAAGCGCAGGTGGCAGCCGCTGCGGCTGCCCTCAACCATAGCCGGCAGGACGTGCTGCGCAACAACGCGCTGACGCGGCAAGGCTTTGTGTCTGCCGCGCAAGGTGAAAGCATTCGCTTGGCCGAGCAACTGCGGGGCAGCGAACTGGCGGCTGCGCAGCAGGCGGAGCAAGCTGCGCGATTTAACCTGGAGCAGGCCCGCGCGCCTTTGCAGGCATACGGCGCCGATGGTGCGAGGCCAGGTGTCAAGGGCGAGGTGACGGTCCGTTCGCCGGTAGCAGGCAGTGTGCTCAAAGTGCTGCTGCAAAGTGAAGGCGTGGTGCAGGCGGGCGCGGGCCTGGTCGAAATTGGTGACCCGGGCAGTTTGGAGGTGGTGGTGGACATCCTGACCGAAGAGGCTGCCCAAGTGCAGCCCGGCACTGCCGTGCAGTTGTTGAACTGGGGCGGCCCCGGCGTGCTGCAGGGCAAGGTGCGCTACGTGGAGCCGGCGGCATTCACCAAAGTGTCTGCACTGGGCGTGGAAGAACAGTGGGTGAATGTGATTACAGAAATAACCAGCCCGCAAGAGGTCTGGAAAGGCTTAGGCGACGGCTTCAAGGTGGATGTGCGTTTGTTGGTGCAAGTGGAGGAGGGCGCGCTCCGGGGTGTTTGTGCTGGACGCGGGCCACGTGCGCTTGCAGGAGGTCACCGTCAAAGCGCGCAACGGCAACCAGGCTTGGGTGCCTGAGGGGCTGGCGGTTAATGCCCAGGTGGTGGTCTATCCCGACATCAAGTTGTTGGACGGTGCCAAAGTCAAAGTGCGATAGAGCGCGAGCTGTGTCTGCTAGAGCACGGACGGACGGGTTGGTGGCGCGCAGCATGGTGTTTTTGGGAGCATGCTGTGAGCACATATCTGATTTCGGTGATCGTGGGCAGCCTTCGTCACGAATCCATGAACCGCAAACTGGCCCACGCTCTGGCGGCACTGGCGCCTGCGGATTTCACCTTCGAGCAGGTGCCGCTTGACGACCTGCCGCTGTACGACCAGGACGACGACTCTTACCAGACAGAGTCGGTGCTGCGCCTCAAGTCGGAAATCGCCCGGGCGCAAGGTCTGCTGTTTGTGACGCCGGAGTACAACCGTTCCATTCCCGGGGTACTCAAAAATGCCATTGACCATGCCTCGCGCCCCTACGGCCAGAGCGCATGGGCGGGCAAGCCGGCTGCAGTGATCGGTCTGTCACCTGGCGCCGCGGGCACGGCGATGGCGCAACAACACCTGCGTAATGTGCTGGCCTATCTGGATGTGCCCACCATGGGGCAGCCGGAGGCGTTTATTCAGGCCAAAGACGACCTGTTCAATTCCACCGGTGGCCTCGGCGAAGGCAGCAAGAAGTTTTTGCAAGCGTGGATGGATGCTTATGTGGCATGGGTCCGTAAACACGCGGGCTGAGCTGGCCCGGGGCCAATCGCTTGATGAGGTCGGTCTTAGGGCTCCGTAGTCAGGAGAAGAGGTGCTATATATTTAATAGCTGCTCGCGCATATTTCATGGGCGCTGGGTGCCGATTCGGTACATAAAGTTGAAGTGAGGGGTAAGGCTTGCGGTGCAAGACCGGTTCGCAAATCGGGCTCCCACCCAAAGTGGTGGAAAATAGAGGGTTTTCAGCCGTTGACAAACTCACGGCAGAAGCGCCTTGCCGGCTCTCCAATCCCTTTTTGCTCTTCCCAGCTTGTCCATGTCAGACGTAAATTCTTCCAAGATCTCTGTCGAGAAAATCGGCGGCACCTCGATGACCGCTTTTGGTGATGTGCTGCGCCACATCGTTCTGCATGACCCGAAACGCATTTACGGCCGCATTTACGTGGTGTCTGCCTATTCCGGCGTGACCAACCAGTTGCTGGAGCATAAAAAGACGGGCGAACGCGGTATTTACGCCCTGTTTGCGGAGGGAAAGGGCTACCAGGACGCCCTGACCGGCTTGGCCGCCAGCCTGAAAAAGCTGAACGCCGGCTATGCCGACATCGGCTTGCCACTGGCCGTGGCCGATGCGTTTATTGATCAGCGCATCGCCCAAGCCCGCGAATATCTGGGTGCCATGCACCACGTGTTGGCCAGCGGCTACCTGAGCCGCAAGGATGTGCTCTTGGCAGCCCGCGAGGTGCTTGCCTCGATCGGCGAGTCCCACAGTGCGTTCAACTCGGTGGAAATCCTCAAGGCCAACGGTGTGAATGCGGTCCTGATGGACCTGGCCGGTTTTGACGACAACGAAGCCTGGAGCATCGACGAGCGTATTGCCAACAGCTTCAAGGACCTGGACCTGGCCAACAGCGTGATCGTGGCTACCGGCTACACCAAGGGGACCGAAGGCATCATGCGCGAGTTCGACCGCGGCTACTCCGAGGTCACCTTCAGCAAGATCGCTGTCGAAGTGCGTCCTGCTGAGGCCGTGATCCACAAGGAATTCCACCTGTCGTCTGCCGACCCCAACCTCGTGGGCCTGGAAAATGCCATCGTGGTGGGCGCTACCAACTACGACGTGGCCGATCAGTTGGCCGACGTGGGCATGGAAGCCATCCACCCCAAGGCGGCCAAGCCCATGGAGTTGGCGGGCATCCCCATCCGCCTGAAAAATACGTTTGAGCCGGACCACCCCGGCACCCTGATCACCAAGGACTTCGTGGGCGAGCGTGCCCGCGTGGAAATCGTGACCGGGACCGACAAGGTCACCCTGATTGAGATCCACGACCCCAGCATGGTGGGCACCGTGGGATTTGACGCCAGCTTGATGCAAGTGTTCTGCAAGCACGACATCAGCTACATCTTGAAGGCCACCAACGCCAACTCGATTGCCCACTTGGTGTGGGACAACCAGGTAACTGACGCACTCGTGGCCGAACTGGAAGAGCTGTACCAGGTGGTTACCGTCAAGCCCAGCGCCATTGTGTGCACCATCGGCTCCAACATCGGCATTCCCGGCGTGCTGGCCAAGGCCGCTCAGGCACTGGCGGACGCGCAAGTCAACGTGAACTGCGTGTCGCAAACCCTGCGCCAGGTGAACATGCAGTTCGTGATTGAGCGCGGCGACTACAAGACCGCGGTCAAGGCACTCAACATGGCCTTGTGTGTGAACTCGGGTACACCGGTTCCACGCGTCTGAAGTTGAGCTGAAGCGCTACTGTTTCAGTAGCTGGCCGCGCAGATACCACGGGCGCTGCGCGGCTTTTTTATGCCTGAATGAGCCTCACACCCGCTGCTTGTCGAGCTTGCGGCTCAGGGTTCGGCGGTGCATTCCCAGTCGGCGGGCTGCTTCAGAAATATTGAAGTCACTTTCGGCAAGCACCTGGTGAATGCGTTCCCATTCCAGCGTTTTGATGGAACTGGAGCGGTTGGTCAGCGCTACCTCGGTGTTTCCTTCTTCCTGGCCGAATGCGGCTTCGATGTCATCGGTGTTGGAGGGCTTGGCCAGGTAATGGCTGGCGCCCAGCTTGATTGCTTCCACCGCGGTGGCAATGCTCGCAAAGCCGGTGAGCACTACGATGCGCATATCCGCACTATGGGCGTGCAGTGCCCGCACGCAAGCCAGGCCGCTGGCTTCACCCTTGAGCTTGAGGTCGACCACTGCATAGGCGGGCGTATGGCCGGGCAACAGGGCTTCCACGCCGGCCAGTCCATCGGCATGCAGCACTCGGTAGCCCCGTCGCTCGAAGGAGCGGGTGAGGGTGCGGGCAAACGCTTCGTCGTCTTCCACGATGAGCAAGAGGCGTTCAGTGTCCATGGGTGTTGGTCTTTTCAGGTTCCGGCAGGGAAATATCGGGCAGGGATAGGGTGATGGTGACTCTGGCGCCTCCTTCCGCTCTATTTTCGGCGCTCAGGCTTCCCCCCAGGGTGCGCGCGACATTCATGGACAAGAAAAGCCCCAGCCCGCCGCCCGGACGTCCCTTGGTGGATTGGTAGGGCACCCCTATGTGGCTCAGCACCTCCGGCGTAAAGCCCGGGCCGCGGTCTGTCACGACGATGCGCAGTGCATCCCCATCCCGGCTGGCTTCCAGGCTGACCCAATGCGGTGAGGCATCCCGCGCATTGTCCAGCACGTTAAACACCATTTGTTCCAAGGTAGTGTCGGCCACCATCGCAGTGTTTTCGTCGACCTGGTTGTCATACAGGAAGGTATCCACCGATCGTGTGCCCCGCCATTCCTGGACCAAGGTGTCCAGGAACGCACGCACGGTGGTCTGGCTGGAGTGTTCGCCGCGTGCCTCGCCGGCCGAGAGCAGAATGCCGCTCACGATGCTTTTGCAGCGTTGGACCTGGGCCTCCATTTCCGCGATATCTTCTTTGAGAGACAGGTCACGCACCAAGGCAGGCATGTGTTTCCAGTCGCCCAGAATGACAGCCATGGTGGCCAGTGGGGTGCCCAGTTCATGCGCAGCGCCTGAAGCCAGCAAGCCCATGCGCACGATGTGTTCTTCTTCTGCCGCGCGCTGGCGCACCGCGGCCAAGCGCGCATCGCGACGGCGCAGGTTGTGGTTGATGCGGGTGATGAAAATCACCACCAGAATGGCATTGAGCAGAAAGCACACCAGCAGACCCATGACGTAGGGGCTGGCCAGGCCCTCATGCAGGTTGGGGGCAAGTGGCAGAGGAATGCTGAAATTGGCCAGCAAGGCCACGCAGGCCGAGGTCACGACCACGATGGAGCCTATGTACCCGCCGCGCAGCAGCATGGCTCCGACGGCGATCTGCAACAGGTACAAAAACACAAAGGGGTTGCTGATGCCCCCGCTCAGGTAAAGCTGGGCGGTCAGGGCGGCCACGTCCACGAGCAGGCCGATAAACAACTCGACCTCATGCACGGGCTTGCGGGCGCGCCAGCGCAACAAGCAGGCCAGATTGAACAGCACCATGCCGCCTACGATGGCCAGCATGGGCTGCAAGGGCAGGTGCATGCTCAGGCTGTAGTGCGTGGCTTCAATGGTGAGCAGCTGCCCGACCACGGCAATCCAGCGCAGCTGGATAAGCTGGTGCAGGTTTTTCAGCCCCGCTGAGGCATCCGCCAGCCGTGCCTTGGCAGGCTGGGGAGCGGGAGGGGCTTTAAGGCTGGTGTCCATGGGGGGTATTGTTGCTTGCCGCGCGCAGACGGCGCTCGTAGCGTGCCACAAACACCCCGGACCCTACGACCATCATTGCCAAACCGAACCAGGTCAATGCATAGACCAGGTGGCTATTGCTGAATTTCACGATGGTCAGACCCTCGCGCGGCCATGGGCCGGTGCTGACGGAGGCGGCTTCCGGGTTCGCATGCAATGTGGCATCCGGCAGGCCGGCATCGATGAAAAAGGGCGCGGTCGCAGGCAGTTGCCGGGCGGCTGCAATAGCGGCCACATCGCGGGAATACCATTTTTGGCCCTGCGGATCGTTATGACGCAAAAAGCCGCCTTCAGGCTCTGTTTTGCGCAGCAGGCCTCGGACCTGCGCTAATTCGTCCGCGGTATTGCTTGCCTCTGGCACCTCCAGCCACTGGCTGCGTAGCTTGGCCGGAATGAACCCGCGGTTGACCAGAACCACCGTTCCATCTTTTTGCTGGAGAGGTGTAATGACCCAGAAGCCTTGCCCGAGGGCCGTAGTGGCTTGTGTCAGCACTGTTTTGCTCTGGAGCCATCTTCCTTGCACCTGCACGTGCCGGTATTCGAAGTCCGCAGGCTGGAGGCCCGGCCACTCCGTTGCTGCAGGCAAAGCTGCTGGCGGGGCTTTCAAGCGCTCCGTGACCCGTTCAATCAAATGCAGCTTCCAGGCACGGCGTTGCACTTGCCAGACCCCGAGCCCCATAAAGCCCACAAAGAGGGCCATGCCCACCAGGGTGAGCACCGCCAATTGCCACTTTCTGTGGGGGCGCTCAGGCGCAGAGTCGTGGTCTGTCAAGGTGCTGCCCTGGGGAATCAGGGAGCAGCTTTGGTCGCAGCTTCGGGCTGGGCGCTGTGCTCCATGGCGGCAGGCATGTCCGTGTGGGTGGGCATCATGTTGGCATTCATGTGGAACATGACCCACAAAGTGCCGGTGATCGCAATGGCCACAAACACCACGGTGAAGATGGTGGACAGCAGCGTCCAGCCGCCTTCAATCTTGCCGTTCATGTGCAGGAAGTACACCATGTGTACTAGGATCTGGACGACCGCAAATCCACCCAGCACCAGCACGGCGGTGGGGCGATCCGTAATCACTTTGGCCATGACCAGCCAGAAGGGGATGGCGGTCAGGATGATCGACAGCACAAAACCGGTCATGTAGCCCGAGAAGGTGCTGTGGGGTTCATTGGCAGCGTGGTGCCCGTCGTGCCCGTGGGCGTCGCCGTGATTGTCCGAAGCGTGTGAGTTATGTGCGCTCATTTACAGCACTCCCATCAGGTACACAAAGGTGAAAACGCCGATCCAGATTACGTCCAGAAAGTGCCAGAACATGGACAGGCACATCAGGCGACGGTTGTTGGCCGGGGTCAGGCCATGTTGCTTGATCTGCAACATCAGCACTACCAGCCAGATGAAGCCGAAGGTGACGTGCAAGCCGTGGGTGCCGACCAGCGCGAAAAACGCCGAGAGGAACGCGCTGCGCTGGGGGCCGGCACCTTCGTGGATCAGGTGGTGGAACTCATAAAGCTCCAGACCCAGAAAGCACAGGCCAAAGAGTCCTGTCACGGCTAGCCAAATCAATGTTCCCTTTACATCACTCATTTGCTTGCGCAGCATGGCAAAGCCGAAGGTGATGGAAGACAAAAGCAGGAAACCAGTGTTGATGGCGACCAGGGTCAGGTCAAACAGTTCCGCGCCGTTGGGGCCGGCCGCGTAGCTGCGGCCCAGCACACCGTAGGTGGCAAACAGGGCTGCAAAGATGAGGCAGTCGCTCATCAAGTAGAGCCAGAAGCCCAGCGCGGTGCCGTTCTCTGGATGCGGCTCATGGGCGAGGTGGTACTCGCGGGGAGCTAGCGCGCCGGCTGCGGCGCCGTGGGAAGTGCGGATATCAGACATGGCGGGCCAATTGAAGTGTGCGGGCTTCTTCGGTGGCAGTCACTTGGGCTGCGGGAATGTAGAAGTCACGGTGGTAATTGAAGGTGTGAACGATGGCTGCAATCAGCAATGCGGCAAACGACACGCCGGCCAGCAGCCACATGTGCCAGATCAGCGCAAAACCGAATACCAGTGACAAGCCCGAGATCACCACGCCGGCCTTGGAGACGTTCTCGAAGCGGACGTCCTTGCCCCACAGCCAGTCGCCATAGCCGCGATCGATGTCGATCGCGGTTGGCACGTTGCGAAAGGCGACGTTGACCAGGGTGAGGCTCGCCTCATGCTCGCGGATCGCGGACTCGCGCTGCCCATCGAAAGAGGAATCTAGCAGGGTAAATTGCCACGCCGGGGACGGCTTCTCGGTGAGGATGCCATAGCGCCCGCCGTGAAAATGGAGATCCTGCGCCTGATTGGCGACGTGATAGAGTCCGGCGAGGCCCGAGCCGAGATCGAAGTCGATATGCGCCAGATAGGCATGCTGTGCGGCGTGAAAGCGGATCGCGGTGGCGGCGGCGTTGTCCTTGCCGATCGCGAAATCGATGTTCGAGAGCGCAGGGTAGAAGGTGCCGGGATTGGCATCGGCGATATCGGGATTGAACGGCACGCTGCCC
>RFQA01000011.1 GCA_009925925.1 Betaproteobacteria bacterium | reverse complement strand
GCTACCAGGAGTGGTAGTTCAGTTGGTTAGAATACCGGCCTGTCACGCCGGGGGTCGCGGGTTCGAGTCCCGTCCACTCCGCCACATTGCTAAAGCCGTTGCATGCAGATGCAACGGCTTTTTTATTTTCTGCTCCTGATCTTCTTGGCGTTGCACAATCCAACCATGTGGATCCACCGACTTTCCCGCACGACCGGTCATCAACGCCTCGTAGTGGGTGCCTGCGTCGGTGCAGGTGTGGCTGCGATCCCAAGTCCTTGGACCTTGGAACTGCAAGTACTCGTGGCGTGGATCGCAGGTGCCACGGCTTATCTGGTTTTGGCGTGGCGCTTGGCAATAGTGTTTGATGCCGACAGCACACGCTCACGTGCGCAGTCTCAGGACCAGCCCAGTGTGATCTGGTTCAGCCTTTTGCTTCTGTCGGCGTTTGCGAGTGTGGCGGCCATCGCCATGCTCTTGTCCAACAGCCGCGAGATGGCTTTGCTGGCGCGTGTGGGCCATGTGCTGGTGTCTCTGCTGGCGCTGGTGAGCTCCTGGTTGTTGATGCAATGCATATTTGCTTTCCGCTATGCGCATCTGTACTACCAGACCGAGCTCAAAGGCCACCCCGCGGGTGGTGGGCTGCAGTTTCCGGGTGTTCTGCCGCCCGACTATTTCGATTTTTTGTACTACGCCCACGTGGTGGGCATGACGTCCCAGGTGTCTGATGTGGTGGTGACCTCCCGGCCCATGCGCCACCTCACCCTGTTGCACAGTCTGGCGGCCTTTGCCTTCAACATGATGGTCTTGGCCTTGAGTGTGAACGTGATGGCCGGACTGCTTTAGTCCCCCGGTGGCAAGGGCGCTTTACCCCACGACAACAAGCCCGTGGAGAGCGAAGTGCCCAGCATGATGACCGCCCCGCACAAGCCCATCCACAGAGTGACCGATTCACCGAGTAGCACGACGCCGTACAGGATGGCGAACACCGGAATGGCATAGGTGACGGACAGGGCGCGCGAGGGTCCTGTGCGCTCGATCAGCCTGAAGAAAATCACATAGGCCAAGCCGGTGCACACCACGCCCAGCGCAATCACTGCGCCCCAGGCCTGCAAGGGCGCAGGGTTCGTAGGCCAGGCCCAAAGGGTCAAAGGCAGCAAGGCCAAAGAAGCCCCCAACTGGCTGCCGGTTGCGAGGACCAATGACGGTACGCCCGGCAAAAAGCGGCGGGTGAAGCTGGCAGAAATGCCGTAGAACAGGCAGGCAGTCAAACAGGCGATCACGGCCAATGCGCTGGAGCCTGCCCCGGTAGCACCGGCGGAGTCGCGGTTCAGTGCGAGCATGGCCACCCCTACAAAGCCGACCACCAGACCCAGCACCCGCGAACCCTGCAATTTGTCTCCCAACCACCACCATGCGATAGCCGCACCGAACAAAGGCACGGTGGCGTTAAGCAGGGCCGACAAGCCGGTGGAAATGGACAGCAGCGCCCACGACAGGCAGGCAAAAGGGATGGCGGAGTTCAGCACTCCCACGGTAAAGCACAACTTCCAATGGCGACGCAGGGCGGGCAACTGGCCTCGCAGCGTGAGCAAGGGCAGAAGAAACAGGCTGGCAATGCACACACGCAAACCCGCTGTGGGCAATGCACCAAACGCCTTGCCGCTGGTGCGCATGAACAAGAAGGACGCGCCCCAAATGGCGGCCAGCAGCACAAAATCGAAAACCCACGTCTTGGCGGCGGGCGAGGGTGGGGTGGTGGGGTTAACGCTCACTCAGGGCTTTCGTTGTTCGAGGTTCAGTAATGCTGCCTTGCGGTCCAGGCCACCGGCATACCCGGTCAGGCTACCGTTGCTGCCCAGCACGCGGTGGCAGGGCACCACAATGCTCAAGGGGTTGCGCCCCACCGCAGCAGCCACCGCACGTACGGCGGCAGGCTTGCCGATCTGCTGGCTCAAGGTGGAGTAGCTGATGGTAACGCCGCAGGGAATCGCCAACAGTGCCTGCCAGACGGATTGCTGAAACACGGTCCCGCTGCTGAAGTCCAGCGTCATCGAAAAGTGGGTTCGCTCGCCGGCAAAGTACGCGGCCAATTGGGCCTGCGCTTCGGTGGTGCTGGGGTGAGGGGCGAACGGCAGTCCGGTGATGTCTGGGTAGTGCTTCTGCGAATCGAACCAGACTCCGAGCAGTCCAGCATCATGGCCGGCGAACAACATGGGACCCAAGGGGCTGATCCAGCCGGACAGGTGTGCAGTAGTGGGAATTTTCATGAAATAGGCCTCTGGCGCTGGTGGAAACTGCGCGAATAGCTATGTTTTTGATAGTGAATGCCATGCCCGCACGGTGGCATAGCCCCGCCAGGGGCGCCAGCGTTGTGAGAGCGCATCTGCCGCAACGGCCGGGTCGCTGGCTTCTCGCACGCCCAATGCGGACTGCAGCGCCACATCACCTGAAGGAAAAGCATCCGGCCAGCGCAGCGCCCGCAAGGCGATGTAGTGCGCGGTCCAAGCGCCAATACCGGGCAGGGACTGAAGCTTCGCCATGGTGGCCGGTACATCACTACCTGGCTGCAAGTTCAGGGCGCCCGACTGCACCGCCTGCGCCAGCGAGAGGATGGCTTGCTGCCGCTGTTTAACGATCCCTAAGCTGCCCAAGGCATCGGGCGACAGGGCCGCGAGCGTGGCGGCATCGGGGAAGAAGAGCGCCAAACCTTGGGGCGCATTCGCTAACGTGGCGCCGCAATGCGACACCAGCCGGTCGGTCAAGGTGCGGGCTGCTTTGACGGTGATCTGTTGGCCCAGGATGGCGCGCACCGCCAGCTCCAGACCGTCCATGGTGCCGGGCACCCGCATGCCTTCAGTGTCGGGGAAGTCCGCGCACAGCAGCGCGTCCACCGCAGCCGGGTCGGCATCCAGATCCAGCCACGCGTGCATGCGCTGGAGCACCACCGGCAAGGCGCTGGCCAGTGACTCGCTGATGAGTAGCTGCACGCGATGCTGATTAGGCATCCACTGCGCCTCGACCCAGCCGCGAAGCGTGGTGCTCTTGTGCTGGAGGCTGACGGTGCGACGGATCAAACCCTGTTCCGGGTCCACCCACTCCATGCCTGCAATGGCACGTTGCGCGAAAAAATTCAGCATGTGCTGGAAATTGAAGGGCGGGCGGTAGGCCGCTTGGAAACGGAAAGCCGCAGCCTCAGGCGCCAAACCACGCGGCGCATCGGAACCTTTTCGGGTTCCAAGTTGGGCGGCGAGGGAGTCGGAACGCATCACCTTGCGCAGTGCTGTGGGATGCAAGCGGTAATGCTGCACAAAGGCCGCATTGAAGCGGCGCACACTGGCGAATCCGCTGAGGGTTGCCACGTCAGCTACCGGCAGTCGTGTGTCGGTGAGCAGCTGCTTGGCCGTCAGCAAGCGACGGGTTTGCAGATAGCTCAGCGGTGTGAGGCCCCAGTGCGCCTCGAAAATGCGGCGCAAATGCCGGTCGCTGATACCCAGTCTGGCCGCTATGGCAGCGATGCCGGGGCTGTCATCAGCCTGCGTGGCATGCTCCATCAGGTCCGCCGCTTGCAGGGCGAGCAGGGCACTGGCGTCCTGAGTGGTCCAGTGCAGGGCAGCACTCTGCGCAGGTGCGAGTTCGGGGCGGCAGCGCAGGCAAGGGCGAAAACCTGCGGCCTCGGCCTGGGCGGCGCGTTCAAAAAACCGACAGTTCTCGGCTTTGGGAGTGCGCACTTTGCACACCGGGCGGCAGTAAATGCCGGTGCTGGTCACCCCGGTGAAAAAGCGCCCGTCAAACCGCGCATCTCTGGCCTGCAGCGCCAGATAGCGGCCGGCATCGTCTGTGGTCGTCACTGGCACGGGTTTGGCGGTGGGCAAGGCGGAGGGCATGAGAGGGATGATACGCAGCGAAGTGTGCCGAAGTAGCCGTTTCCGGACATGTGCCTGCCGCCTACAATCCAGCCCACCCGCCAGAAGGCGGCATTGACTTCTTCCCTAACCCCGCGCTGCATGCACCTCTCCCCCCGAATTTTCAAAGCCTACGACATCCGCGGTAACGTGCCTACCACGCTGTCGCCGGAGGTGGCGCATGTGCTGGGCCGTGCCTTCGGTGCGCTGGTGCGCGAGCAGGGTGGCGGTGCGGTGGCGGTGGGCCGCGATGGGCGCTTGAGCAGCCCTGCTTTGGCAGAGGCGCTGATTTCTGGCCTGTCAGGTGCGGGCATGCAGGTCATCGACATCGGCCTGAGCACCACGCCCCAGCTGTACTTCGCGACCCACACCCTGTGCCCGCACGGCATCCAGGTGACCGGCAGCCACAACCCCAAAGACGACAACGGCTTCAAGATGGTGCTGCACCGCCAGGCCTTGTATGGCGATGCCGTGCAGGACGTGCGTCAACGCATGGAGGCGCTGCTGGCAAGCGCGCAGGACAGCGAGACAGCCCTGCCAGCACAGCCGCTGCAGACGACTGATGTGCTGCCTGCCTACCTGGGGCGCATAGTCCAAGACATTCAACTGGCCCGCCCCATGAAAGTGGTGCTGGACAGTGGCAACGGCGTGGCCGGCGCCAGCGCGCCAGCGGTGCTGCGCGCTATCGGCTGCGAGGTGCAGGAACTGCACAGCGCGGTGGACGGCCACTTTCCGAATCACCACCCTGACCCCAGCCGCCCCGAAAACCTGGCGGATCTGGTGCGCGCTTTGCGCGAGGGCGATGCCGAGCTGGGCCTGGCATTCGATGGCGATGGCGACCGCGTGGCCGTGGTCACCCGCGATGGAACAACCATCCATACCGATCGGCAGCTGATGTTGCTCGCCCCGGATGTGCTGGCTCGCCACCCCGGTGCGGCAGTCGTGTTCGATGCCAAATGCAGCCAAGGCCTGGCCCCTGTGATTGAAGCCGCTGGCGGCGTGCCGGTGATGGACCGCACCGGCCACTCGCTGATCAAAGCCAAAATGCGCACCTTGAATTCGCCCCTGGGCGGCGAGATCAGCGGCCACCTGTTTTTTGGCGACCGTTGGTTCGGCTTTGATGACGGTACTTATGCTGCTTGTCGCTTGCTGGAAATCTTGAGCCGCAGTGCAGACGCCAACGCCGTGCTGCACGCGCTGCCGGACAGCCACATCACCCCCGAGCTGCACATCGCCTGCCAGGAGGGCGAAGCCCATGCGCTGGTGGAGCAGTTGCTGGTCACACTCACATTGGATGCAGATGCCCGCCTCAACACCGTGGATGGCCTGCGTGTGGAATGGCCCGATGGCTTCGGCTTGCTGCGCGCCTCTAATACGACTCCGGTGCTGGTGATGCGCTGCGAAGGCCGCACGCCCGAGGCACTGGCCCGCATTCAGGCACTGCTGATGGAGTGGGTGCGTCGCATCCAGCCCGATGCCGCGCTCGTGGAGGCTTCGCATTGAAAGCGCCGCACAAGATTCTGATCGTCAAGCTCTCGTCCTTGGGCGATGTGGTGCACACCATGCCCGCGGTGCAGGACTTGCGCGCGGCCTTTCCCCATGCCCGCATCGACTGGGTGGTGGAGCGCGGCTTTGCGCCGCTGGTGGCGCGCTGCGAAGGCGTGGCGCGTGTGATTCCGTGTGACATACGCGCCTGGAGCAAAAAACCATTTGCCGCTGCGACCCGCGCCGCCTGGCGCAGCTTCAAGGCCGACCTGCAGCAAGACGCCTATGACGCAGTCATTGACCTGCAGGGCCTGAGCAAGTCCGCGCTGGTGGCCTGGCTGGCCCGCACTACGCAGAATGGACGTCGCTACGCCATGGCCAACCAGACCGAAGGCTCGGGCTACGAGGCGCCTACGCGCTGGGTGGCAGACACGGCCATTGCGCTGGAACCCCATGTGCATGCAGTGGAGCGCGGCCGCTTGCTGTGTGCCAAGGCGCTGGGCTACACACCCGCAGATGCACTGCGCTTCGGGCTCGTAGGCCAGTCCAAGGCCCTGAGCGCGCCGCTGCCCAAGCACCTGGGCCATGCCGACAACCCCTTCGTGCCCCGCAAGCCGCTGGTGGCGCTGGTGCACGGCACCTCGCGGGTTGACAAGGAGTGGCCGCTGGAGCACTGGATTGCGCTGGGCGGCCGCTTGAACGATGCCGGCTTTGGCGTGGCCTTGCCCCACGCCGGCGCCCGCGAGCTGGCCACCAGCCAAGCCATAGCAGCCGGGCTCGGAGAGGCATGGGTGCTGCCCGCCGTGGGGCTGGATGTGCTGACCGACACCTTGGCCCACTGCGCGGGTGTGGTGGGGGTAGACAGCGGTGTGAGCCATATCGCCGTGGCGCTGGACTTGCCCCATGTTCAGATCTACAACTTTGATACCGCCTGGCGTACCGGCCCGCCGGCGCTGGATGCACGTGGCAAACCCGCGCGCCAATGCAGCGTGTACGCACAGCCCTGCCCTGAGGTGGAGTCCGTGTGGTCGGCCTGGGAGGCGCTGGCGACACCGGTGCTCAGCCGCTAAATCAGCGCGACCCCACCATGATCACTCGTGCCCTCTATTCCCTGTTGACCTATGCCGCCCAACCCTGGTTGCGGCGCAAATTGGCACGCCGTGCCAAGGTAGAGCCGCTGTATGGCCAATGGGTAGAAGAGCGATTCGGCTATTACGGCGATGCGGTTCAGTTCGCCCCGCAGCCGGCATCCGCTGCGGGTGGCGCACCCGTGGTCTGGTTGCACGCTGTGTCGCTGGGCGAAACCCGCGCAGCTGCGGTGTTGCTGGCCCGTTTGCGCGAAGCTCTGCCCGGCATGCGCCTGGTGCTGACCCACGGCACCGCCACGGGCCGTGAGGCCGGCAAGGCCTTGCTGAAGCCGGGTGACATGCAGGTCTGGCAGCCCTGGGACACGCCTGCGGCGGTGGGCGGCTTTTTGGCGCGGTTCCGGCCTGATGTGGGCTTGCTGATGGAGACCGAGGTATGGCCCAATCTGGTGGCCGGCTGCGTACAGCGCGGCGTGCCCCTGTGCTTGGTCAACGCCCGCATGAGCGACAAAACCTACCAAGAGTCTTTGCGTTTGCGCTGGCTGGCAGGCCCCGCGTATCGTGGCCTGCATGCGGTGTGGGCCCAGAGCGAAGCGGATGCCCAGCGCCTTAGCGCTTTGGGTGCGCCGGTGCAGGGGGTGCTGGGCAATTTCAAGTTCGACGCTACGCCCGATGCCGCGCTGCTGGCCCGAGGCCGCGCCTGGCGCGCTGGCGCGGGTCGCCCGGTGCTGATGTTTGCCAGCTCACGGGAAGGCGAAGAGCAGATGTTGCTCGATGCTTTGAAGCAAAAATGGCCCCTAGCGCCCGTGGAATTTGCGCGAGCAGCTCCTGAAATCATAGCATACCCATCGGGCCAAAGAACCGGCTTGCCGTTTCAGCTGCTGGTGGTGCCACGCCATCCGCAGCGTTTCGCAGAAGTCGCGCAGCTGTTTGCCGATGCCGCATACAGCGTGTCCCGCCGCAGCCAATGGGGTGAAGCGCCAGAGACAGCAGACGTGTGGGTGGGCGACTCGCTGGGCGAAATGGCGCTCTACTTCGGCTTGGCCCATGTGGCTTTGCTGGGCGGCAGCTTTGCACCACTGGGCGGGCAGAACCTGATCGAGGCAGCGGCTTGCGGTGTGCCGGTTTTCATGGGGCCGCATCTCTTTAACTTCACCGAAGCTTCCACTTTGGCGGCAGAGGCCGGCGCCGCGCTGCAGTGTGAAGACATCGCCCACGCAGTGGCTGAAGCGGCTGCAACGGCGGGTGATGCAGCCCGCTTGCAAGGCATGCAGGAGGCTGCCTTGGGCTTGGGTGCTGCGCACCGGGGCGCGGCAGTGAAAACGGCCACCGAAGTGGCCGCTGTGCTTACGCGCTCACGGCGCTGAGCTTCTCTGCGAAGTACTTGAAGTCCGGGGTCGCTTTGCCGGGCACCTTGGCCAGGTCGTCGTAGCGGCGCAGACGCACCGCCTCTTCGGCAAAGGGTTGGGCTATAAAGCTTTGCAACTCCGCTTCGCTGAACGGGCCACCTTGGAGTTCCAGGCTGCGTTGGGAACCTTCGGAGAGTGCAGCCCAGTAGCTGGGTTCGGTGGCGCACAGGTAGCGTTTGGCATCCACATGCAGGCGTATGGGCTCCAGCACGGCATCTGGCAGCAGGGCACGCAAAAACGGCAGCGCCACGTACTGGTGCAGGTCGTCCTTCTCCTGGGTGTCGTCCATGACGCCATCACGCTCGGCTGCAATCAGGTGGCCGATGTCGTGCAGTAGCGCGGCCACTACGGTTTCATCGTTCTCGCCGGCCTGTTCCGCCAGCAGGGCGCATTGCAGAGCGTGCTCCATCTGGTTCACCGGCTCGCGGCCGTATTGGCTGCCTGCACGTTTGTCAAACAAGGCGGCGATGTCTTCCATGTCCAATGCCATATCAGTCTCCTCAGACCAGGGCTTTGCGGATGCGGGCGGACACCAGATCGATGATGCTGACCGTGGCCACGATGATGATCATGACGGCGCAGGTTTCTGCGTACTGGAAGCCACGGATGATTTCCCACAGCACCACGCCGATGCCCCCGGCCCCGACCATGCCCACCACAGACGCGGAGCGCACATTGCTCTCAAAGCGGTACAGCGTGAAGGAAATCCACAAGGGCATGACTTGCGGAATGACGCCGTAGATGATTTCGTGCAGCGCGCTAGCCCCTGTGGAACGAATGCCTTCCACCGGTTGGGGGTCTATGGCTTCAACCGCCTCCGAGAACAGCTTGGCCAGCACGCCGCTGGTGTGAATCCACAATGCCAGCACACCGGCAAACGGGCCCAGGCCCACTGCCACGACAAACAGCATCGCAAACACCATCTCATTGATGGCACGGGTGGCGTCCATGAGGCGGCGCATGGGCTGGTAGACCCACCAGGGCACCAGGTTGGCCGAGGCCAACAGCGCCATGGGAATGGCTGTAACCACTGCAAGGGCAGTGCCCCAGAGGGCGATCTGCAGGGTGACCAGCATTTCCTGCACGTAGTTGCGCCAGTCACCGAACTTTGGGGGGAAAAAGTCTGCCAGGTAAGTGGCCATGTTGCCGGAGTCGCGGACCAGGTCGGCAGGGCGCATGTCTGCGCCTTTCCACGAGATGGCGAGCAGGGCCAGCAACAAGGCCCAAGAGAGGTGCCACCCCAGACCTTGCTTCGAGGTAGCGGCGCCAACCGTAGCGGGCAGGCGGGGCGTCACAGTGGGGGCCGGGGTGGTGGACATCACTTCAGCTCAGCGAGTTTCTTGTCCAGCTCAGCCAGCTGGCGCTTCTTGTCGTCTTCAGCCAGGGTGGTGTCGGCTTCCAGCTTGGTGCGCTTGCTGAACATGTCGAGCTGGCGGATCGGCAGCAACTGGCTGTTGTTGGATTCCTTGAAGGTGGACCAATTCAACTTGGCCATGATCTCGCGCTCAGCAGGGTTGGTCTTGCCATAGCCGGTGAAGAAGGCCTTGAGCTTAGCCTTGGTCGCGTCCGGCAGGTCCTTGCGCCACACCAAGGGGTCGGAGGCAATCAGGGGAGAAGTCCAGATCACGCGCAATTCCTTGACTTTTTCGGGCATGGTGTTTTCGAGCTTGGCCAGGGTTTCGCTGTTATTGGTGGCCACGTCCACTTGCTTGTTGGCCACGGCCATGGCGTTGGTTTCGTGGTTGGCAGAGCGGGCGACCTTGAAGGCGCTCTTGGTGTCCACATTGTTCTTGGCGAACACGTAGTAACCGGGCACCAGGAAGCCGGAGGTGGAGTTCGGGTCACCGTTGCCGAAGTTCAGGTTCTTGGCATTCTTGAGCACGTCGTCCACCGACTTGAGGGCGCTGTCGCGGTGCACAATCAGGTGGGAGTAGTAGCCTTCGGTGCCGTCGATGTTGACGACCTTGGCAAACACTTCACCGTTGGCACGGTCCACAGCTTCCATGGCGGACTTGTTGCCGAACCAGGCGAACTGCACTTTGTTAAAGCGCATGCCTTCAATCACGCCTGCATAGTCCGGGGCAAAAAATGCATTGACCTTAAGGCCGGTTTGCTGGGTCAGTGCGTCCAGCACTGGTTGCCATTGCTGCTTGAGCTGTTGGGACGATTCGGTCGAGATGATGCCGAAGTTCAATTCCTGTGCACCGGCTGCGGGTGCCAGCAGGCCGAGGCTGATAGCGGCGACCGAGGTCGCCCAGATTTTTTTCAACATGGAAAGCTCCTGAAAAGGTTGGCAGGGAAGGTCAAGCGGTCTGCGCCACCGGGCTGCTCCAAGGGGCAGACGGCACGAGCACCGGGGAAGTGGCAGGACGTTGCGCATCCGCCAGAATTTCGTCGGCCTGCACGCCATAGAGTTCGCGCAGCAGGTCGGGGGTGAGGGCACTGGCGGGGCCGTCATAGACCACACAGCCTTGGTTCAGGGCTACCACGCGCGGGCAGTACTTGAGTGCCATGTCGACCTGGTGCAGCGACACGATCACGGTGCAGTGGTCTTCACGGTTGATGCGGGCCAGAATCTCCATCACCTTGCGGGAGGACTCCGGGTCCAGCGAAGCAATCGGCTCGTCCGCGAGCACCACTTTCGCGCCTTGCACCAGCGTGCGGGCAATGGCGGCGCGTTGTTGCTGGCCGCCCGACAAGGTCGAGGCACGTTGGGCGTGGCATTCTGCAATGCCCACACGTTGCAGCGCCTCGATGGCCTGTGCGCGTTCCTGCTCAGTGAACCAACGCAGCAGCCCGCGCCACAGTGGCATGCGGTGCAGCAAACCCACCAACACATTGACTTGGACCGGCAGTCGGTCCACCAGGTTGAATTGCTGGAATACAAAGCCGATACGGGCCCGCACCTGGCGGATGTTGCGGTGTACCCGGCCGCCTTGTTGCACGCAGCAGCCATCTACCTCAATCAAGGAGCCGGGCCCCGCGTCCGCCGACACCAAGCCGGCCATGTGGCGCATGAGCGTGGATTTGCCGGACCCAGAGGCACCGATCAAAGCCACCATCTCACCCTGTGCCACGGTGAGGTTGATGTTGTTCAGCGCGTGCTTGCCGTTGGCAAAGTGTTTGTTGAGTTGCTCGATACGGAGTGCGTGGTGCATGGCTTCTCCTCAATTTGTCTAGACAGATTCAGTGTCCGGCGATGGGGTGACGTTTTGATGAAACTTCAGGGAAATTTGTATGACGCAAGGCTCTCTTACAGCACCCGCCGGCCTTCACGCCAGACGGCGCGCACCACCGGGTGTTCCTGCCCGCCGGGCAGGGTCGCCATGCGCACCTGGATCAGGTCGGCACGCAAGCCCGCAGCGATAGCCCCCCGGTCGCTCAGGCCTGTGGCCAGAGCCGGCGTACGGCTGACGGTCGCTACGGCTTGTGGCAAGGTCATCAGACCATCTCGCACGAGGCGCATCGCCCCGCTCAACATGCTGCCCGGCACATAGTCGGACGACAAAATGTCCAGCAGCCCCAGCTTGGCCAGTTCTGCGGCAGCCACGTTGCCGGAGTGGGAGCCACCTCGCACCACATTGGGTCCACCCATGACGGTGCGCAAGCCGCGCGCACGCGCTTCCTGGGCTGCCGCCACGGTAGTGGGGAACTCCGACATGCTGGCACCCTCGGCATGCGCCTGTTCCACGTGTGCCACGGTGGTGTCATCGTGGCTGGCCAGCGCAATGGCGTTGCTGCGGCAGTAGTCCACAAAGTAGGCGCGGTGTGGCTCGGCGTATCGGGCCTGCAGCTCGTTGGCCTGAGCAACTTGCTGCTCAAACTTCTGCTGGCTCCAGCCCTTTTTACCGGTGTAGTAGGTGCGAGCCTGCTCAATGTCTTCCCACTGACGCTGGCCCGGTGTGTGGTCCATGAGCGAAATCAGGGACAGGCGCGGGTGGCCTACAAAGGGTGCGAACAGGTCAATGGTGTTGGGTGCCGGCAGCTCGCAACGCACATGCAAGTGGTGGTCTGCCCGCAACAAGCCTTGCGCATGGCAGGCATCGATAGTTTGAAGAACACCGCTCCATGCACTCCCGCGCAGGCTCTCGGTGTCGGCCTCGCCTACGCCCAGTGCGTCAAACACGGTAGTAATGCCCGCCGATGCCACCTCCGCGTCATGCGCCATGAGCGCCGGTAGTTCTGCCCAGTAGACCTTGGGCCGGGGCATGAGGTGGCGCTCGAAGTTGTCGGTGTGCATTTCCACCAGACCGGGCAGCAGGTAGTCCCCTTCCAGATCGATGGCATCTGCAGCTTGCGAGCGACCAGATTGAACTTCGGCAATGTGGCCGTCCTGTGCCAGAAGGCTGCCGTTCAGCACCTCATCGGCCAGCACCAGGCGAGCGTTGGTAAACAAGGTTGAAGTGCTCATGCGGCCTGGCTCCGGAACAGGGTGACGTCGATGTGGCGGGTAGCCACGGCGCGGCCTACGTCTGCGTCATGAAAAATGCCCACCACCGCAGCGCCACGGGCAATGGCCTCGCGGATCAGGGTGATGACGGTGTCGGTGTTGGCCGCATCCAGCGACGCAGTGGGTTCGTCCAGCAGCAGCAAGGGCCGCGGCTTGATCATGTTGCGGGCGATGTTGATGCGCTGCTGCTCCCCGCCGGAAAAGGTGGCCGGGGGCAAGTGCCACAGGCGCTCAGGAATACGCAAGCGGGTCAGCCAGCGGCCGGCTTCATCCCGTGCTGCAGCCACAGCTTGCGGGTCGTTGGCGGTGTCCTCCAGCAGGGACTCTGCCACCACATCGATGGCCGGTACCCGTGGGATTACGCGCAGGAACTGGCTCACATAGCCGATGGTCTCCTTGCGCATGCGCACCAGCTCACGCGGAGTGGCGCTGGTCATGTCGATGGTGTGGCCACGCGCGTCGGTCACGGCAATGGAGCCTACGCTGGCGCGGTAGTTGGCGTAGATCATTTTCAGTAGCGTGCTTTTGCCCATACCGGAGGGGCCGTCCAGCACCACGCATTCGCCGGCGTGCACCGCAAAACTGGCGTCCGACATGACCGCCAGCTCTGCGCCGGATTGGTGGTGCAGGGTGAAGCGCTTGGCTACCCCCTGGAGTTGCAACAAGGGTGTGCTCATGGCTGTAGTACCGAGGAAACGAGAAGTTGGGTGTAAGGGTGCTGGGGGTCGTCCAGCAGCTGATCGGTCAGGCCGGACTCCACCACCCGGCCACGTTGCATCACCATCATGCGGTGGGCCAGCAGGCGAGCCACAGCGAGGTCGTGCGTCACGATGATGGCGGCGAGTTGCATGCCCTGGGTGAGCTGGCGCAGCATGTCCAGCAGGCGGGCCTGCACCGACACATCCAGACCGGAGGTTGGCTCATCCATGAACACCAGGCGCGGTTCGGTGACCAGGTTGCGGGCGATCTGCAGGCGCTGGCGCATGCCGCCCGAGAACGTACGGGGCGTGTCGTCCATGCGGGCGGGGTCGATCTCCACGCGACTCAGCCACTGTGCTGCGGTAGCACGCAGGTGCGCATAGTTGCGCTCGCCCAGGCCCATGAGGCGCTCGCCCACATTGGCGCCGGCGGATACATCCATGCGCAAACCGTCAGCGGCGTTCTGGTGCACAAAGCCCCAGTCGGTGCGGGCCAGCAGGCGTTGCTGCGCTTCGGTCATTAAAAACACTTCTTGCAGGCCCGCTTCACGGGTGCAGTACTGCACGCTGCCGGCGTCCGGCTTGGCGCGGGCGGCGATGGCGTTGAGCAGGGTGGACTTGCCCGAGCCGGATTCGCCCACCACGGCGAGCACCTCGCCGGGCCAGAGGTCAAAAGACACATCTTGCAAGGCCACGCGGTCGCCATAGCGCTTGCTGATGCCGCGCACCTGCAGCAAAGGGGTAGAGGGGTCGGTATGCATGTCAGGGCTCCATCACAAAGCTCAGGCCGTGCTGTTGAAAGCCCAGCGATTCGTAAAAGGCATGCGCGTCTTTGCGCTTGCGGTTGGAGGACAGGGCCAGCTTGTAGCAACCGGCCGCTTTGGCCTGTTGCAGGGCATGGGCCATCATATGGCGGCCAATGCCCTGGCCCTGGCAGGCTTTGTCCACCACCACGTCTTCGGCAATGGCGGAGGGCGCGCCGCAATGCGCCAGGTTGTGCATGACCAAAAGCGCGAAAGTGCCCACCACCTTGTCGTCCCGCAGGGCGACGAACAGGCGGTAGTTGGGGTAGCACGCAAACTGCGCGAACACGGCGCGGGCCTCGTCTTCGCTCAACACTTGGCCGTTGTCCAGGTCGGGCTGGGCATACAGGGCCAGCACCGCCGGCAGATCGGCCTCACCGGCCTGGCGGATGTGAACACTCATGCAGCCTCTCCAGAGGGCGCCTGCTCTGCTTGCGCGGCCTGGCGGGACTGGCAGTAGTCCGAGTCCGAGCACACGTGCATGCGCGCACCGGCGTCATCGGTAATCACTTCGTCCAGGAAGCTGTCGGTCGCGCCACACAGGGCGCAGGCGCTGTCCCACTTTTGCACCTCAAAGGGGTGGTCTTCAAAGCCCAGGCTCTCCACCGCGGTGTAGGGCGGGACAGCGTAGATGCGCTTTTCGCGGCCTGCTCCAAAGAGCTGCAAAGCCGGGTTCATGTGCATCTTCGGGTTGTCAAACTTGGGAATAGGCGAGGGCGCCATCAGGTAGCGGTGGTTCACCATGACCGGGTAGTCGTAGGTGGTGGCGATGTGGCCATACCGTGCAATGTCCTCGTAGAGCTTCACATGCATGAGGCCATATTCCGCCAGCGCATGCAAGGTGCGGGTCTCGGTTTCGCGTGGCTCCAGCCGTTGCAGGGGCTCGGGCACGGGCACCTGGTACACGATGACCTGGCCTTCGGTGAGCGGGGTCTCGGGGATGCGATGGCGGGTCTGGATCAGCGTGGCCTCCGCGGTGCGGGTGGTGGTTTGCACACCGGCCGTACGCTGGAAGAAGCGGCGGATGTTGACCGCGTTGACGGTGTCGTCCGAGCCTTGGTCGATGATTTTGAGGACTTCATCCGGGCCGATGACTGCGGCGGTGACCTGAATGCCACCGGTCCCCCAGCCATAGGGCAAGGGCATTTCGCGGGAACCGAAAGGCACCTGGTAGCCGGGGATGGCCACCGCTTTCAGGATGGTGCGGCGGATCATGCGTTTGGTGCGCTCATCCAGATACGCGAAGTTGAAGTGCTGCTGCACCTCGTCGTCGGTGTGGCCGGTATCCGGCAGGGTGGTTTCCAGTCGGGCGTTCATGGGGTGGTGTCCTCCACAGCAGCGGCGCGCATTTTCCGTATCAACTCCAGCTCGGACTGGAAGTCGACGTAATGCGGCAATTTCAGGTGTTGCACAAAGCCGGAAGCCTCCAGGCTATCGCTGTGTGAGAGCACAAACTCTTGCATTTGTGCGGGTGACTCGATGGCCTCGCCCAACTCATCCGCGCGCAACGCACGGTCCACCAGACTCATGGCCATGGCCTTGCGCTCGCAGTGGCCGAAAGACAGGCCGTAGCCACGGGTGAACTGCGGGGGCTCCGTCTTGCTGCCGGCGAACTGGTTGACCATTTCGCATTCGGTGATTTCGATGTCGCCGATGGAAATGGCAAAGCCCAGCTCTTCGGGCTCAATCTCCACTGCCACGCTGCCTAATCGAACTTCGCCCACAAAAGGATGGCTGTGGGCGTAGCCGCGCTGGGTGGAGTACGCCATGGAAAGCAAAAAGCCTTCGTCCGCGCGGGCCAGGTTTTGTAAGCGGGTGGCACGCGCCGCCGGGAAGCGCAGCGGCTCGCGTGTCAGGTCCACGGGCGCAGGGTCACCCGGCGGAATGGGGCGGGTTTCGATCAGCCCCTCGTCATTGAGCAGATCCACCACACGCGGGGTGATAGATGCTTGCGTGCCAGCCACGGGCGCCGCAGGCGCGCTGCTTACCGGCGTGCGGCCTTCGGCCAGCAAGGTGAAGTCCAGCAGGCGCTGGGTGTAGTCGTAGGTGGGGCCCAGTACCTGTCCGCCGGGCAAGTCTTTGAAGGTGGCCGAGATGCGGCGATCCAGCTGCATGCGTTCGGTTTTCAAAGGCACGGTATTCCCGAGGCGGGGCAAGGTGGCGCGGTAGGCGCGCAGCAGAAAGATGGCCTCCACGAGGTCGCCGCTGGCTTGCTTGATGGCCAGGGCTGCGAGCTCGGGGTCGTGCACCGAGCCTTCGTTCATCACCCGGTCTACGGCCAGTTTGAGCTGCTCCCGGATTTGCGCAATGCTGAGTTCCGGCAACGCCGGGTCACCACGGCGCTGGGCAGCCAGCAACTCGTAGCTTTTGAGGATTGCGGTTTCCCCGCCTTTGACGGCAACGTACATGTTCAGCGTCCTCCGGGTATTGCAATGCGCGTGGTTCGCGGCAGGCCTGCCAGATGGTTCTCGCTGGCCAGAAACACATCCACTCCACGCGGGAAGCGCGCTTGGTTGGCGGCCCATTGGCGGGTGAAGTCAGTGGGCAGGCCCTGCACGGTGAGTGCTTGGGTGCTTTGGATGCCGGGGCCGCTGAGCTCCCAAGCAACGTCCTCATGCGCAGAAGTCAGATTGGCCACATCGATCACGCAGGTGGCGGACTGGTCGGGGTAGGCGTCAGAGCCTTGCTCCAGTTCGTGCAGGGCGGGAATGGCATCGCCTTGCGCGACCCAGACGAAGGCAGCGTCTGCGGCTGATGGCACCACGGTGCAGCCGGTATGGAATTGCAGCCAGAGCGCGGCAGGGCCGGAGGCCAGGCGGGGTGAGAGCCAGACGCGGCAGTCCGAGTCCAGCATGGCGAGCAGAAAGGCGGCTGAGGCCGGGTGGGCACCTTGTGGCACTTGAGCATCGCTGGGCACTGCAATGCAGCGGCCGGGGTGCGACAGGGCTTGCAGGGCTTGGCGGAACACGGCCTGGCTGCCCAGTGCTTCGTGGCTGAAGCCGGCACCCAGGGTGCTGAGGTCGGGGGTGTTCATTCCTGGTCTCCTTCGTCGTCTTCGCCGCCGGATTCACGGGCCACGGTGAAGAAGTCCACCTTGGTGCTTTGTGCTTTGGCGTGGCGTTGCGCGCTGTGCAGAGCCAGGTGGCGGCGCACGGGTTGGAGCAACTGGTCGTTCAGCGCATCGTGGTGGGCAGGGTCTTGCAGCAGGGCATCGGCCGCAGCGGCGAGGTGGGCCTTGCGGCGTGAGCGACCCAGCACATACGCCACGCCCACGGTGTGACCGGAGGTCGCAGATGCGGAGGGTAGGCGCAGTGCGCAGCGGGTGACGGTGACTTCACCGAGGTTGAAGCGTTCACCAGTAGCGCCTGCACGTCCCTGCACCATGTAGAGCCCCGTTTCGGGCTGGCGCAGCCATTGCGGGGCTTGCGTTGCATACGGGGCGAGTGCGGATTCGAGAAGGTCCAGCGGGGCTCTGGCCAGCAGCGCCATCCAGTCCGGGCGGGTGGTGTGCCGGGGCGGTCCGTCATTGTCAAATGCGTGAAACATCGCAGTGGTACCCTGAAAGTTGTATAGACAAATTTAGAATCTGTCCGCAGCTTATCCAGCGGGTATGTAGGTTTCATGACAAGCATCACTTCCATCGACGCAGCCGCAGAGAGCGGCACCAAAGAGAGTTTCTGGACGCGCATCGCCTCCGACATTGCCGATGCCATCGGTCGCGGTGCCTACCGCCCGGGGCAGCGCCTGCCGTCGGAACATGCGCTGGCCGAACAGTTCGGGGTCAACCGGCACACCATCCGTCGTTCGCTGGCGAGCCTGTCCAGCCAAGGGTTGGTGCGCATCGCTCAGGGCAGCGGCACCTATGTGGAAGACTTTGCAGTCGACCTGATGCTGGCCAAGCGCACCCGCCACCAGCAGAACTTGGCACATGCCGGGCTCAAAGGCGGTTTGCAGGTGCTGGCGGTGCGCACGGAGCGGGCCACCAAAACACAAGCCACGGCCTTGGCACTGCCTGCGCGCAGCAAAGTGCTGGTGCTGGAGGTGTTGGGCGAGGCCCAAGGCCTGCCGCTGCATGTGAGTGAACGGGCCTTTCCTTTGCCCCGCTTTGAAGGGCTGGACGCGGTGGTCGCGCAGACGGGCTCCATCACCGCAGCCTTTCAGGCGGCCGGCGTGGCGGACTACACCCGGCAGGAAAGCCGCATCACCGCCCAAATGCCGGAGGCGGACGTAGCCGCCCACTTGCGCCAGCCGGTGAACCGGCCGGTGCTGCGTGTGGAAAGTGTGAACGTAGACACGGCCGGCGTACCGATCGAATTTGCACTGACCTGGTTTGCCGGGGACCGCGTCAACCTGATGGTGAACCACCATGACTGAGACCCACTACCACCGCTATGCGGTGTATTACGCCCCCGCCATGGGCAGCGATGCATGGCAAGCCGGCAGCCAGTGGTTGGGGCGCTGTGCGCACGATGGATTGTTGCGGGTGCAGCCCGTGGTGAACGGCATGTCGCCCTTGGCCCTTGCAGAGTTGACCGCCGCACCGCGCCGCTATGGCTGGCACGCCACCTTGAAAGCGCCTTTCACTTTGGCGGCGGGCGTGAAACTGCCGCAACTGCGTGAGCGCATGGCGCAGTTGGCCGGGAGCTTGAGCGCCATTCCCATGCCCCGTTTGCAGGTGAGCCATTTGGATGACTTTCTGGCACTGACTCCTGTGGGTGACACCGCCGCTCTGGACCACATTGCAGCCGCTTGTGTGCGCGAGCTGCATACCTTGGTCGCCCCGCTGTCGGAGGCCGAGTTGCAGCGCCGCCGCAAAGCGCCGCTGACCGCCGCCGAAGACGCGATGTTGGTGGCTTGGGGTTACCCGTATGTGTTCGAGCATTTCCGGTTTCACATGTCGCTCACGGGCAGCCTGCACGGTCGCGTGCCCCACGAGGTGCTAGCGCTGCAGACTGCTGCGCAGCGGCATTTCGATGGCAAGTCGCCCGACTGCATGGACAGCCTGACCTTGTTTGCGGAGCCTCAGCCGGGCGCAGACTTTGTGGTGCTGGACCAGTTCCCGTTGGCGTCATGAGCCCGGTGCTCATTTATGTGCTGGGTCCGTCAGGTGCGGGCAAAGACAGCGTGTTGGAGTGGCTCAAAGGGCATCTGCCGCCCGACGCGGGAGTGCACTTTGCCCGGCGCTGCATCACCCGCGCAGCGCACCCGGGTGCAGAGCAGCACGAGCCGATGACCCGTGAGACATTTGCAGCCGCCCGCGAAGCTGGCAGCTTCGGGCTGTGCTGGTCGGCCAATGGCCTGGACTATGGCGTGCGCCACTCCGAATTGCGGGGCCCACCCGGCACCGGCTGGGTGTTCGTGACAGGCTCGCGTGCTTACCTGCCGCAAGCCATTGCCATGAACCCAGGGCTGGTGGTGCTGCACGTGGCGGCGTCTCCGGAGGTATTGCTGGAACGTCTGGTGGCACGCGGGCGCGAGAGTGCAGCAGACATCCGGGCGCGACTGGAGCGCGCACCACCATTGGAGCGCCCATCAGGCACGACGGTGCTGGAAATCCACAACAATGCACGCCTGCAGGATGCCGGGCACCAGCTGGAGTTGGCTTTGGGCTTTCTGCCGGGATGGTCAGTCCGGGCACAAAAAAGCCTCCGATAGGGAGGCCTGCTATTGTTTGTATAGCTGCTCGCGCATATCCGACGGGAGCTAGAGGTACTTTTTATATCAAAGTGCCTCTGGGAGCTATCACGGTACCAGTTGGCTGTTGATAGGCGCCAAGTCCTCAGCCTTGAGCGTGCCGGCGGCTTGCTTGAGCTTCAAACCACCCACCAGCACGTCGTAACGCGCCTTCGCCAGGGTGGCCTTGGTGCTGTAGAGCTGGCTTTGGCTATTGAGCACATCGATGTTGATGCGCACACCGACCTGGTAGCCCAGCTTGTTGGCGTCCAGCGCACTCTGGCTGGAGGCTTCTGCAGCCTCGTAGGCCTTGACCTGTGCCTGGCCGCTTTGCACGCCGAAGTAGGCGGTGCGGGTGGCCTGCGCGATGGTGCGGCGGCTGGCTTCCAGATCGGTGCGGGCTTTCTCTTCCAGCGCCAGGGTTTCCTTGATGCGGTTCTGGGTCGCAAAACCGGCAAACACCGGCAGGTTGAAGCTCACTCCGATGGTGGCCACGTTCACACGGCTATCGGCAACAGCGGTGGACGTGCCGTTGTTGTTGACTGCGGAATAGCTGCCGGTCAGGTCCAGGGTGGGTTTGTGGCCGGCTTCTGCCTTTGCCGTTTCCAGCTTGGCCACTTCCAGGGCCACCTTCAGCTGCGCCAGTGCGGGGTGTTGGTCCTCAGACTGTTGCACCCAGGCTTCCGGGTCCGCGGGTTCCACGGGTGCCAGCACGATGGGGGCGGCCAGTGGCTTGGGCGATGCATTGCTCACGCCCACCAGCTGGTTCAGGGCGATGGATTTGACGCGCAGGTCGTTTTCGGCGGCTAGTTCCTGGGCGACCACCAAGTCAAAGCGGGCTTGGGCTTCGCGGGTATCGGTGATGGTGGAAGTGCCCACTTCAAAGTTGCGCTTGGCAGATGCAAGTTGCTCGGCCACAGCAGCCTTTTGGGCTTTGACGAAGGTCAGGCTATCGGTCGAGGCCAGCACATCAAAGTAAGCCTGGCTCACCCGCACGATCAGATCTTGCTCAGAGGCCAGCAACTGGGCCTTGGCGGCTTCCACGCTCTTCATGCCCTGGTCGTAGCTGGCCTGGTTGGCGGGGCGGTACAGGGGCTGGGAAGCGCTGATGGTGGCCGTTTGTGCGCCGTAGCTGCGGTCTGGGTTGGGCAGAATTTCCTGGTTGGAGCGGCTGGCACCCAATGCAAAGTTGGCGCTGGGCAGCAGCAGGGCTCGGGCCTGTTCGGCTTTGGCCAGATTGGCCTCATACAGGCTCTTGGCGGACTGGTAACTGGCGTCATAGCCACGTGCTGCGGTGTACAGGTCCTGCAGGCTTTGGGCAGATGCGTGGGATGCGGCAAACACGCCGGCCATGGCCCATGCGAGGGGCAAGAGACGCAGTCGGAAGATAGTGGGGCGGTGCATGGATGGCTTTCTCAGTCAGTGTGTCAAAAGGGGATGAATTCGGTGCCTGGTCACTCTGGTGCTAGTAGCGCGGGACATGGACGTCCCGTTCTGCAGACCATGCGTCGATGCCGCCTGCAATGTTGGCCAGGTCTTCAAAGCCGCGACTTTGCAAAAACAGGGCCACTTGCATGCTGCGCGCGCCGTGGTGGCAGAGGCAGGCAATCGGCCGGTCGGCAGGCAATTCCTGCAAGCGGACCGGAACCACCCCCATGGGAATGCTGAGCACCTCGAATCCGTCCGGCACCACACTGGCCAGGGCCAGTTCGTGGGGCTCGCGCACATCCAGCACCAGGGGCTGGCCGTGGCCTTCCACACTGGCGAACCAGGCTTCAAGGTCGGTGGGACGGATTTGACGGATCATGCCAATTGCACAGGGAGGGTTTTAAAACTGGAATCGCTCGGGTTCCGCAAAACCTTGCAGGCGCTGGACCACGGTTTCCCAGGTGGCCACGGTGCGGAAGTCGGTTTCGCTGGTGCGGGTGACGATAGTGGCGTTCATGACCGGGTCATCGCCGACGATGGCGCCCAAGCGTCCGCCGATCGTGAGGTGTTGCAACAGGTCTTGGGGAATTTGACCGACCGAGCCGCTGAGGAGGATCACGTCAAATTTGTCCTCGGAGGCGCCGAGCTTGGAGCCATCAGCTTCACGCACCGTCACATTGTTCAGACCGGCTTGTGCGAGGTTGCTGCGGGCAAACGCGGCGAGCTCGGGCACGATTTCCAGAGTCAGCACTTGGCGGGCGCGGTGGGCCAACAGGGCGGCCATGAAGCCGGAGCCGGCACCGATTTCAAGCACGGATTCGTGCGACTGGACGGCCAGATCTTGCAAAAGGCGGGCTTCGAGGCGGGGGGCGAGCATGCACTGGCCGGCGGGCAGGGGGATCTCGAGGTCGGCAAAGGCCAGGCTCTTGTGGGTGGCGGGCACAAATTCGTCACGGTGCACGTTGTCCAGCAGCTCCAGAACCTGGAGGTCGAGCACATTCCAGGGGCGGATTTGTTGCTCGATCATGTTGAAACGGGCTTGATTCGGATGCATGGCGAAGTTTCCTTGGGTCACGTTAAACGGGTGTGACAAATTTTACCGGCCGGTGGCGGGTGCGCCGGACCACCAACGTTTGGCCCATTGCGCCAGATCATCCATGTAGCAGTACACCACCGGAACCACTACCAGTGTGAGCAAAGAGGAAGTAATCACGCCACCGATCACTGCCTGCCCCATGGGAGCGCGCATTTCGGCGCCTTCGCTCAAGGCAAAGGCCAGCGGCACCATGCCGAAGATCATGGCCAGCGTGGTCATCAGGATAGGGCGCAGGCGCACTTTGGCGGCCAACAGCAAGGCTTTCGAGCGGGGCAAGCCGGGCACGGTATGGCCTTGTTCGTCCGTGCCGCCTTCACGGGCGCGGATGGCAAAGTCCACCAGCAGAATCGCATTCTTGGTGACCAGGCCCATCAGCATCACCACCCCGATGATGGAGAACATGGAGAGCGTGGAGTTGAACATCATCAGTGCCAGCACCACGCCGATCAGCGTGAGCGGCAGGGAGGTCATCAGCGCCAGTGGTTGCAAAAAGCTCTTGAACTGGCTAGCCAGAATCATGTAAATGAACACGATAGCCAGTACCAGCGCCGAAATGGCGTAGCCGAAGGCTTCGGCCATGTCTTTGGTGGAACCGCTGAATTTGTAGCTGTAGCCCGGCGGCAGGCTGATGCTGTCCATCGCGGTCTTGATGTCGGCCGACACCTCGCCGGCCGAGCGGCCCGACACGTTGCCGCTGATGGACACCTCGCGGGTGAGGTCGCGGCGGTTGATCTGGTTCGGGCCGGTGGATTCACGCACGTCGGCCACCTGGTTCAGGCGCACGATGCGTGGGCTGCCATCGGCATTGCTGCCTACGGTGAAGGGCAGGCGCTGCAGGTCAGACGCGGCATTGCGCGCATCGGGTGCCAGGCGCACATTGACGTCATAGGTTTGGTCGTCCGGCGCGCGCCAGTTGCCCACGGTCTTTCCGGCGATCAATGTGCGCAGGGCGCTGCCGATCTGGGCCACATTCAGGCCGAGGTCCGAGGCCGCATCCCGTCGCACCCGCACGTCCAGCGTGGGCTTGTTGGGTTTCATGCTGGAGTCCAGGTCCACGAGGCCGGGGACGTCGCGCACCTTGTCCAGCGCCACCGCGGTGAGTCGCTCGAGTTCATGCGTGTCGGGGCCTTGAATGGAGAACAAAATCTGCTTCTGCCCGCCCACTGAATCCAGCAAGCCCACGTGGGTCACCGTGATGCCGGCCACATTGCGCAGGCGCTGACGCAGCTTCACCGACATCTGGTCCACGCTCAGGCTGCGGTCTTTGCGGTCCACAAGGCGGATGTAAATGTTGGCGTAAATCTTTCCCTGCGCATTGCCGGTGTTGATGGTGGTCAGCGTGTAACGCACCTCGGGGAACTCGCGGATGATGGCCTCGACCTGCCGGGCCCGGGACTCCGTCACTTCCAATGACGAACCCACCGGCGTGTTGAAGGTGAGCGATGTCTCAGAGAAGTCTGATTTGGGCACGAACTCGGTGCCCAGCAGCGGCACCATCAAGATGCTGCCGACAAAAATGCCGACGGCGATCAACACTGTGGCCAGCTTGTGCAGCAAAGCCCAGCGCAGGATGCTTTGGTAGCCCTCAGCCAACGCCTCGGTGCCGCGGTCAAACAGGCCGGTAACGCGGCCTATGGTCTTGTCGTAGAAGGTGACCGGAGCATGTCCTTTGCCGTGGCTTTCAATACTGGGGTCATGCCAGATGCTCGAGAGCATGGGATCCAGCGTGAAGCTCACAAACATCGAGATCAGCACTGCCGCCACGATGGTGATGCCGAACTCGTGGAAGAACTTGCCGATGATGCCGCCCATGAAGCCGATGGGCAGAAACACCGCCACGATGGAGAGGGTGGTGGCCAACACGGCCAGGCCGATTTCCTGGGTGCCGTCCAGCGAGGCGTTGTAGGCATTTTTGCCCATTTGCACGTGCCGCACGATGTTTTCGCGGACCACGATCGCATCATCAATCAGCAAGCCCACACACAGCGACAGGGCCATCAGCGTGATCATGTTGATGGTGAAGCCGAAGGCGTTCATGAACAGGAAGGTGCCTATCAGCGCAATCGGGAGGGTAAGCCCGGTAATGACCGTGGAGCGCCAGGAGTTCAAAAACAGAAACACGATGAGCACCGTGAGCACGGCGCCTTCAATCAGCGTTTGGCGCACGTTGTTGACCGACACGCGAATCTGGCGCGAGCCATCGGTGATTTGCTCCAGCCGAACGCCCGGAGGCAGCTGTTTTTGCATCTCGGCCAGAGTTTTGACCAGGCCATCCACGACCACGATGGTGTTTTCGTCCTGGGACTTTTGCACGTTCATCAGCAGAGTGCGCTGGCCGTTGTAGAGGGCCAGGGTTTCTGCCTCCTGGGCGCCATCGGCCACGCGGGCGATCTGGTCCAGTCGTACCGGTGTACCGCCCTTGCGGGCCACGATGATGCTGCCAAAGTCTTCTGGCCGCTGCATGCGGGCCTGTACCTGAATCACACGCTCCTGCTCGTTGGAGTGGATGGTGCCCAGGGGCAGGTCCTGGTTTTCATTGGTGACTGCGGTGACCACCTGGTCCGGCGTGATGCCGAAGGACTCCAGCGCCTGCGGGTTCAGGTAGAGGTTGATCTCGCGCTTGGTACCGCCCACCAAAGTGACGGAGCCTACGCCGCGTACATTTTCCAAGCGCTTTTTGAAGTTCTGCTCTGCCCAGTTGGTCAGTTCCACAGCAGTCAGTGCTTTGCCGCCCTGAGTTGTATCCGGCAATACCGCCACGGACCAGACGGCGCGGGAAGAGGGGTCAAAGCGCAAAACGCGGGGTTCTTTGACTTCGGTGCGCAACAGCGGTTTGACCGCCGCCACTTTTTCTCGCACATCGTCCGCCGCTTTGCGGCCGTCGATGTGCAGGCCAAACTCAATCACCACCACACTCTGGCCTTCGTAACTGCGAGAGGTCAGGGCATTGATACCGGCAATCGAGTTGACGCCTTCTTCCACTTTTTTGGAGACTTCACTCTCCACAATTTCGGGCGAGGCGCCGGGATAGTCGGTGATGATCACCACCACCGGAAAATCGATATTCGGAAACTGGTCGACCTGCAAACGTTGCAGCGAAAACAGGCCCAACACCACCAGGGCCAGCATGACCATGGTGGCAAATACCGGGTTCTGGAGGCTAACGCGGGTAAACCACATCAGTTGCTACCTGCTGCGTTTTTGATAGCGGTTCCCGCACGCAGGGCGCCCACTGCGCCCGCCAACACCGGAGTACCTTCGGGGATGCCCTTGACGCTGACCATGGCCACGCCATTTGCATCACCGCGCTCGCCCAGTTCCACCGTCTGGTGGGCGACTTTGTTGTCCTGCACCCACTGCACATAGGGTTGTGGCTTGTCGGTACGTATGGCGCTCACCGGCAAGGCCAATGTGCGGCTGACACCCACTGCCAGTGCGCCTTGGGCGAACAGGCCCTGGCGCAGGCCTTCAGGCTTTTCCAGGCTCAAATACACCAGCACAGAGCGGCTGCCCGCCACTGCGCTGGGGTTGATGCGAGCCACGCGGGCTTGCAGGCGCTGTGCAGAGCCCTCTACCGTCAGTTGCGCAGTTTGTCCGGGTTTCACGCCCAGTGAGTCGGCCGCGGCCAGATTGGCTTCCACCTCGAGGCGGCTCAAGTCCACGATTTCCAGCACGCGCGCATCGATCGCAACGCGTTCGCCGGGTTGGGTCAGGCGCTGTGCCACCTGGCCTGAAATGGGTGCGCGCAGCACCGTATCTTCCAGGGATTTGGCCGCCACATCCACGCCCGCCATCGCAGCGCGGTAAGAGGCCTCGGCAGCTGCAAGGCTGGCGCTGGAGGACTCCAGTGCAGTCTGGGAAATAAAGCCTTGGTCTACCAACTTGCGGTTGTTCTCAAAGCTGCGGCGGGCGATATCCACCTGCGCTTTGGCGGATTCGGCTTGCTGTTGTGCTTGGCGGGTGCGGGCCTGGTATTCCGTGGAGTCCACGCGCGCCAGCACTTGGCCGGCTTTGACCATATCGCCTTCGCGCACGGTCAGTCCTTGCAGTTCGCCGGCGACACGGGCTTTCACAAAGGCTGAGCTCACCGCTTTGATCGGGCCGGACACCGGCAGGGTTCGGGTGAGCTCCACGGTGTTTGCACGCACCAGATCGGCAGCACCCAGCTCCAGACTCACCGGCACTTTGAGTGCAGCCTGCTGACTTTCCAGCACTTCTTTCTTGGCTTTGTTGCCGGCGACGAGCCGCATGCCTATACCGGCGACGACGGCCAGACTGACGGCCACGGTGGTCCATTTGATCCAGGGTTTCATAGTGTCAGGAGGCGTTGGGTGCGGCAGGTGTGCGGACTGTCAGCCCCAGCAGCAGGTTGTCGATATGGGTATTCAGGTAAGCAATGGGGTCCAGTTCTCCATTGCCCGCCACGCAGGGCCCGATGGAGTGGCGCCACAGGGCCAGAAACATCATGGGGGCGAGCAAGAGGTACACGCCGTATTCCACATTCAACTGCCGGAACTCTCCGGAAGCCACGCCCCGCTGCAAGACGCGGCGGATCAGGTCGTTTCCGGGTTTGACGACTTCCTCTTGGTAGAAAGCGGTAAGTTCTGGAAAATTGCCCGCTTCACTCATCATCAGCTTGGAAATGCCGGAAGCCTTGGTGGAGCCCACGCGTTCCCACCAAGCCGTCATGCAGTAGCGCAAGAGGTCGGCGCTGTTACCTTCAAAGGTTTCCAACTCGGCGCTCCATTCGGAGAAGCGGCCCGAAATGTTTTCGCGCACCACGGCTTTGAACAGCTCTTCCTTGCTGGAGAAATACAAGAACAAGGTGCCCTTGGACACGCCGGCCAGCTTGGCGACTTCTTCGGCGCGGGTGGCGGCAAAGCCTTTTTCCACAAACAGTTCCAGTGCGGCTGCCAGCAACTCACCCGGGCGTGCGTCTTTGCGCCGCTCGCGCTTGGCACGCGCGCTGGAAGCAATGTCACAAAGGGTGGGGAGGGTTGGCATAAATTACTGACTGGTTGGTTATTAATGTACCGGTGCCGCCCCTGAGTGTCAATCCAAGAGGTTTCCCGTGTCGGGCAGTTTGTGCAAAGTTGTGCAAACCGTCTGTGCATTGCCCTTGCCGCACCAAAAAATCGGGCTCTTCCGTAAGATTCAGGGCGTTCAACCGACTGAGCTTGTGCCCGGGCATCGTGCCACGGCGCTGTGAACCCCATTCTTTTCAGGAGTCCCCCATGAGCACCACACACCAAACCATCACCCTGGGAGGCGGATGCTTCTGGTGCACCGAGTCGGTGTTTGTCGAGGTGATGGGGGTGGTTGATGTGGAGTCGGGGTACAGCAATGGCCACTTGCACCAGCCCAGCTACGAAGCTGTGTGCACCGGGACGACCGGCCACAATGAAGTGGTGAAGCTGGTGTACGACCCGGCGGTAGTGAGCACCCGCGAATTGCTGGAAATCTTTTTCGTGATCCACGACCCGACCACCATGAACCGTCAGGGCAATGACACCGGCACGCAGTACCGTAGCGGCATCTACTTTTCCACCCCGGAGCAAGAGGCCGAGGCCCGCGCGATCATCGCCGAGCTGACCGCCAGCGGGCACTACGGTCGACCTATCGTGACCGAAGTTCTCCCGGTTCAAAACTATTGGCCTGCCGAGGCCTACCACCAGGACTTTTTTGCCCGCAACCCGACGCAAGGCTATTGCATGGCGGTGGCGGCGCCCAAGGTGGCGAAGTTCCGCAAGACTTTCGCGCGCTTGCAGAAAGCCTGAGGGGCTTTAGGTAAATTCTTAGCGGTTGTTGCGGATGGGGGAATCGTTCGCGATGCCCCAGTCCATCTTGGGCTTGAGCGGTGGGGTCATGGGCTGACCGGTGCCATAGTTTTCGCTGTACCAAAGCGCCAGCCATACCAAACCTGCCAATGCCGCCGCGCCTGCGGCCAGCTTGAGCACAATGAGCCAGATATTGGGTTCTTTGTCGCTTGCCATGGTGCTTAAGTGTGGAAACTGTGCAGATTCAAACAATATTGTGAAATTTGCGCCAAAAACGCCTGTGGCGCCCGCAGAATATGCGCGGGCAGCTCCTGAATGTATAGCAAAAACCGGTGTCAGTTCAACTTCATCCCTGCGACCAGCTGGGTCACGTTGTGACGCATCATCTTCAAGTAGGTAGCGCCTGGCTGGTCCGCGGTGGACAGTGCGTCGGCATACAGGCTGGCGCCCAGGGTGGCACCGGCGTCTTTGCTGAGTTGGGCGATGAGCTTCGGCGTGCTCATGTTTTCCACAAACACGGCGCGGATTTTTTCGCGCTGGATTTGTTGGATCAGCTGGGCCACTTGTTTGGCGCTGGGCTCGGCTTCAGTGTTCACGCCTTGCGGGGCCAAAAACTTCACGCCGTACTGCGCTGAAAAGTAGCCAAATGCATCGTGCGAGGTGATGACCTTGCGTTTGTCTGCCGGAATGTTGGCGATCTGCTCTTTGGCCCAGCTGTCCAGCGCTTGCAGCTCTTTCACATAGGCCTCGGCGTTGGCTTGGTAAGTGGCGGCACCTGCAGTGTCCACTTTGGCCAAACCGGCTGCAATGTTGCGCACGTACAGCACCACATTGCCGGGGTTTTGCCAGGCGTGGGGGTCGGTTTCTTCGTGTGCGTGGCCGGCGTGGCCTTTCTCTTCCTCCATATGTCGTGGCTTCACCCCTTTAGTAGCTGCCACAGTCTCGCCCTTGTAGCCTGCTGACTTGATGAGCTTGGCAGCCCAGGGTTCAAAGCCCAATCCGTTGGTGACGACCAGTTTGGATTCCAACAAGGTTTTGGCGTCAGTGGGCTTGGCTTCAAACACATGGGCATCTTCATTGGGGCCGACCAAGGTGGTGACGGCCACCCGGTCGCCACCGACCACGCGCACCAGATCGCCCAGAATGCTGAAGCTGGCGGTTACCGGCAGCTTGTCGGCCGCGAAGGCTTGGCTGCCCAGCAAGGCCAGGGCGGTGGCACTGGCCAAGAGAAAACGGCGGGGGATGGCGGAGAGCGAGAGGGTGTCGAATGCAGTCATGGTGATATGCAGGTTGGGTTGTGGAGTGGAAATAGGAAAGAAATGCAGATGGGTCGTAGCTCAGGCCACGCGGTGGGATCGCATCCAGCGGCGGGGCAGCCAGCCACCGGGCGCGAGCAACAAAGAGGCGGCGTAGAGCGCCCCGGCGCAGCCGATGATGGTGGGGCCCGAGGGCGTGTCGAAGTGGTAAGACAGCAGCAGCCCGGCCACGCCGGCCAGCGCCGCTTGCACGCTGGCATTGAGCAGTTGCGCGGGCAGGGTGTCGTGCCACAGGCGGGCGCTCACGGCGGGCAGCATCATCAGCCCCACGGCCATGAGCGTGCCGAGGGTCTGAAAGCCCGCCACCAGATTGAGCACCACCAGCATCAAAAAGCCCTGCTGCCAGACCCAAGGCGGCACGCCGCTGCGGTGTGCACTCAAAAACACAGGGTCAAAGGTTTCCAGCACCAGCCCCCGGTACATGAGCGCAAGCGTCAGGACGCTGAAGGTAGACACGCCAGCAACCATCAGCAGGCCATCGCCGTCCACGCCCAGTGCGCTGCCGAACAGGATGTGCAGCAAGTCCAGCTGCGTGCCGTGGCCCGCAATCAAGGTCACGCCCAGCGCGAGGGCCACTAGGTAAATGGCTGCCAGGCTGGCGTCTTCTTTCAGGGTGGTGAAACGGCTCACCGCACCTGCCATGCCCGCCACCAGCAGGCCCGCGATCACACCGCCCAGCGCCATGGCGGTGAGCGACAGGCCGCTCACCATGAATCCGATGGCTACACCGGGCAGCACCGCATGGCTGAGCGCGTCGCCCAAGAGGCTCATACGACGCAGCGTCAAAAACACGCCCAAGGGTGCGGCGCTCAGTGACAAGGCCAGCGTGGCCACCAGCGCCCGGCGCATGAAGGCGAATTCGGAGAAGGGGGAGATCAGGGCTTCCCACAGCACTGGCAGCAGCGTCATGGGAACGCCACTTCTTGCAACGCCGCGGAACACCGTGGAGCCGGCTCCGCCGGGCCACCGGTGTTGCCCCCTGCAAGGGGGAAAGCGGCCACACGCAGTGGGCAAGCCGGGGGGTGTTCATCGCCATCCCAGGCCTCGGCCATGGCGCGGGCGTGCTGCAGGTTGGCGTCGGTCAGCACCTCGGCCGTGGTACCCCAGGCAATGCACTCGCGCGCCAGCAAGAGGGTCTGGGGGAAATGCTCCCTCACTTGCGCATCGTCATGCAGCACGGCCACCACGGTGCGGCCCTGGCGGTGCCACTGCTGCACCAATGTCAGCAGGCTGGCGGTGGTTTTGCTGTCCACCGCGTTGAAGGGTTCGTCCAGCAGGATGATGTCGGCGTCCTGCACCAGCAGGCGGGCAAACAGGGCGCGCTGCAACTGCCCGCTGGAGAGCGTGCCTACCGGGCGGCGCTCAAAGCCTTGCAGGCCCACCGCCTCCAGCGCAGCATCGACCCGCGCCAGCATGGCCGCTCTGGCGCTGCCGAAAGCCCCGGTCTGCGCCCACAGGCCCATGAGCACGCAGTCGCTCACGTCCAAAGGGAAGCTGCGGTCCAGCTCGCTGTGCTGCGGCAGGTAGGCCAGACGCAAACCCGGCGCGCGTTCTATGCGGGCAGGCCGCTCGGGCTTCAACAGGCCGGCCAGGCTTTTGAGTAGGGTGCTTTTGCCCGCGCCGTTGGGCCCGATCACTGCTGTGAGCGAGCCCTGCGCAAAGTGGCCACTCACCTGGTGCAGCGTGATGGCCGCAACCGCTTCCGAGGCAGTGGGATGAGCAGTCTGTTTTGTGCGGTTCATAGCGACGCCGCTTCCAGGCTGGCCCACCACACGCCCAACCAGAGCAGGGCGAGGGCCGGCAGGGTGATGGCGACGCGCTGCCATGCGGGCAGGGCCAGGAATCCGGGGTGTTTGTAAAGTTGGCGGGTAGGGCGGGGAACTGTCACAAAGCACTCTCATAATGCAACTAAATTGCGATATAGTCTAACGCAACTTGGTTGCATCTAAATGACTATTGCAACTGAATTGCATTTTTGAGGATATTCTGATGGCTTCTGTGAACCCACCGGCCCCGCCCGTACTCAAGGGCGACGACCCGATTGACGCGCTGCTGTCGGCCCACGGCCTGCGCCGCACGGCGGCGGCGCGCCGCGTGCTGGGCTGGTTGCTGGCCCACCCCGACACCAGCTACACCCATGCGCAGTTGCAGGAGTCGCTGTCTGGTGACCACGCCGAGCCGCTGGACCGCGTGACCCTTTACCGCCTGATTGACCGCCTGACCCAGGTGGGCCTGCTGCTGTGCCGGGTGGACAGCCAGCGGGTGCGCCGCTACCAGGCCATGCCGGCGAGCGTGCACGCCACCCCGCACTTTGAGTGCCAGAGTTGCCACCGCGACAGCCCCTTGGCCGGCGCACTGCAGGCGGTGGATCTGGAAAAGGCGGCGCAGACCGCCATCGAATCCCTGCGCGCTTTGGGCTACACCGATCTGCACCTCGACTTTGCAGTGAAGGGCGTATGCGCCGACTGCGCCAACGCTGGGGCCGCCGCATGATCCACAGCCAAGGTCTGCGCTACCGCTACCCCGGCGGCAGCGAGTTGCATTTTCCCGATGTGCAGGTGCCCCAAGGCGCCGTGCTTTTGCTCAGCGGCCCGTCGGGCAGCGGCAAGTCCACCTGGCTTGCGATGGTGGCCGCGTTGGTGGCGCCGGCTGCGGGTACGTTGCACGTGGCGGGCCAAGACGTCACCGCCTTGCGCGGTGCGGCGGCAGACGCCTGGCGTGCGGGCGCCATCGGCTTTTTGCCGCAAAAGCTGCATTTGAGCGAGGCGCTCACCGTGCAGCAAAACCTGGCCATGGCGCAATGGGCCGCCGGGCAGGCTGAAGACACTGCCCGTATCCACAGCGCGTTGGCTGCGCTAGGAGTCGCTGAGCTGGTCAAACGCTTGCCCAGCCAACTCTCCGGCGGGCAGGCGCAGCGGGTGGCGTTGGCGCGTGCGGTGCTGCTCAAGCCCCAAGTGCTGCTGGCTGATGAACCCACCGCCAGCCTGGACGACGAATCGGCTGCCCAAGCGGTGAGCCTGCTGCTCTCCACCGCAGCCCAACAAGGCGCCACGCTGGTGATCGCCACGCACGATGCGCGGGTTGCGGCACTGGTTCCACCGACTTCCGATGGTCAAATAGGCTTCCAGCGCCTGTCATTAAGCCGCGAGCAGCTATCAAAAGCGTAGCATCATGAAAACTCTTTTCTTTGCATGGCGCTATCTGTGGTCCCGCCCCTTGGGCGCTGCACTTAATCTTTTACTGCTGAGCCTGGGGCTGGCGTCGATTACCTTTTTGTTGCTGGTGGGCGCACAGCTCAGTAAGGCCTTTGACCGTGACTTGGCAGGGATCGACGTGGTGGTGGGCGCCAAGGGCAGCCCCATGCAGCTCATCCTCTCTGGCGTGCTGCATATTGACGTGCCACCGGGCAACGTGCCGCTTCAGGCGGTGAATGAACTGGTCAAGAACCCCCTGGTGGCGAAGATCATTCCCATCAGTTTGGGCGACAACTTCGGGGGCTACCGCATCGCGGGTACCTCGACCGCCTATGTGGACCACTACGATGCGCAGCTGGCCCAAGGTGCGCTCTGGACCCAACCCATGCAGGCCGTGCTGGGGTCAGCCGTTGCCAAGCGTATGGGCCTGCAGCTGGGCCAGACTTTTGTGGGCTCGCACGGTTTGGGCGCGGGTGGCCACACCCATGGGGAGAACGCCTACACCGTGGTCGGCATCCTGCAGCCCAGCGGCAGCGTGCTGGACCGGTTGATCTTGACCGATACCGCGTCTGTGTGGAAGGT
>RFQA01000002.1 GCA_009925925.1 Betaproteobacteria bacterium | reverse complement strand
GCCGCCCTTGCCGGTGTCGCCATGGGTCGCCACCAGCTCCAGGAAGGCACAAGCCTGCGCATCACCGGCATCAGTACTGGCTTTGGTGCTACGTTCTTCATAGCTACGCACCTGCACCTTCACGCCAATCGTCTGCAAGGCGTGCACTGCGGCATCGATGGGGCCATTGCCTTCGCCGGTGATCAGCATGGGCTGGCCGTCCACCTCCACGCCGATGCGGATGCCCTGCACATGGGCCTTACCGGTCTGTCCGGGGTGGTCGAACAGATGGTGTTCGACGTAACGCACTTTCGCATCAGCGGCATTCAGGTAAGTGGCGTCAAACAGGTCCCAAATGTTTTGCGCGCTCATTTCGCCACCGTGGCTGTCGGTGTAGGCCTGCACTTCGCCGGAAAACTCGACCTGCAGGCGGCGCGGCATGATCACACCGAACTCGGCTTCCATCAAATACGCCACACCGCCCTTGCCCGACTGGCTGTTCACCCGGATTACCGAGTCGTAGCTGCGGCCCACGTCGGCGGGGTCAATGGGCATATAGGGCACATTCCACATCGCATCCGGGCCGGCCGCTTTTTGGGCGGCAAAGCCTTTCTTGATGGCATCCTGGTGGGAGCCACTGAACGCGGTGAACACCAGGTCACCCACATACGGGTGGCGTGGGTGGATGGGCAACTGGTTGCAATGCTCTACGGTGCGGGCAATGGCGTTGATGTCCGAAAAATCGAGGCCGGGGCTCACGCCCTGGGTGTACATATTGAGGGCCAGGGTCACCAAGTCCACATTGCCGGTGCGCTCGCCGTTGCCAAACAAGCAACCTTCGACCCGGTCGGCGCCAGCCATCATGCCCAGCTCCGCCGCCGCCACGCCGGTGCCCCGGTCGTTGTGCGGGTGCAAGCTCAAGATGACGCTGTCGCGGCGCGCCAAATGGGTGTGCATCCACTCGATCTGGTCGGCATAAATATTGGGGGTGGACACCTCGACGGTGGCCGGCAAGTTGAGGATCACCTTGTTGGCAGGCGTAGCGCCCCACTCGGCGGTGACGGCATCACACACTTCGCAGGCGAATTCGAGCTCGGTGCTGGTGAACACCTCGGGGCTGTACTGCAGAACCCACTCGGTCTCAGGCATGGTGGCAGTGATCTCTTTGATCAGGCGTACCGAAGACACGGCCAACTCTTTGACCTCGGGTTTACTCATGCCGAACACCACATCGCGGAAGACGGGGGCGGTGGCGTTGTAGACGTGCACGATGGCGCGGCGCGCGCCTTTAAGCGACTCGATAGTGCGACGGATCAAGTGCTCGCGGGACTGAGTGAGCACTTCGATGGTCACGTCATCCGGCACATGACCACCAGTGATCAACTCACGCACAAAGTCAAAGTCGGTTTGCGAGGCGCTGGGGAAGCCGACTTCGATCTCCTTAAAACCCACTTGCAGCAGCGTGCGGAACATGCGCATCTTGCGCTCCGCATTCATGGGCTCAAACAGGGATTGGTTGCCGTCCCGCAGGTCCGTGCTCATCCAGATCGGTGGCTGGGTGATGCTGCGCGTGGGCCATTGCCGGTTGGGCAGGTCAATGGCGGGGAAGGCGCGGTATTTGGTAGCGGGGTTGGACAACACAGCAAAAACTCCTGAAGGGCATGACACCAATTTCTAGACTGGTATCGTAGCCCCGCAGGTCAGGCAGCCGATTGCGCAGTTTGCCTATTTTTACTATTAATTGGCAGATGATTCCAAAAAACCAGCTCCCAAAGAAATTCAAAGAGGCTGGCGATTTAAAGTTCGCAATCAGTGATGATGGCCGTGCGCACCATGCACGTGGCCGTGCGCAATCTCTTCCTCGCTCGCGGCACGCACTTCCAGCACTTTGAGCGCAAATCGCAGCGTTTTGCCGGCCAGGGGATGGTTGCCGTCGAGGTGCACCACGGGGCCCTTGATCTTGACCACGTTGAACACGATGGTCTGGCCATCTTCAGCACGGCCTTCGAGCTGACCACCGACTTTCACGCCGGGGGGAAATTGGGTCTTGGGGATGGTCTGCAACAGGGCTTCGTTATATTCGCCGAAAGCATCGGCAGGAGCCAACTCTATGGTGGTGGCGAAGCCGGCTGCTTGGCCTTCGAGTGCTTCTTCAATCTTGGGAAAGGTATTGCCGTAGCCGCCGTGCAGGTAGGCAATGGGTTCCTGGCTCTGGTCCAGCAGCTTGCCGGTAGCGTCGGAAATCTTGAATTGCAGCGTGACTGCGGTGTTTTTAGTGATGTTCATGCCTCCAATTATCGTAAAAAGCCTTACCGGCCGTGCGCTGAGGCCACGAAATGGCGACAAGCAGGGACGAAGGTGAAATAATTAGAGTATCTATCTACTCGGAATTTTTGACATGAGCGACGCACAACAACGCATTGATGAACTGGTGAAGTCCAACGACATTCTGCTTTTCATGAAGGGCACGGCCAGCTTCCCCCAGTGCGGCTTTTCCGGCCGCGCTATCCAGATCCTCAAGGCCTGCGGCGTGGACACCAAAACCATCAAGACTGTGAACGTTCTGGAAGACGACGGCATCCGCCAAGGCATCAAGGAATACAGCAGCTGGCCCACCATCCCCCAGCTCTACATCAAGGGTGAATTCATCGGCGGATCTGACATCATGATGGAGATGTACGAGTCCGGCGAACTGGTGCAAGTGATCGGCACCCAAGCCAATTAACCGCCTCCGGCGGTATGCCCGGCGCGAATGACCGGGCAACCGCAACCCCCATGAGGCTTGCAGGGAGTCTGCTGTGTCCAACCCCCGTCATGACGATGTGGAAGAGGCGGCCGTACGGAGCCGCCGGGTCTTCCAGTTTGCGCTGCTGGTGTTTATCGCCTTCAGCGGCACAGCAGCCCAATACGGCCTGCAATCCCGCTGGGATGTAGTCATCTCCTTAGGCTTGGGCGCTGCGCTGATGCTGCCCAGCCAATGGCTCAACCACCGTGGGCACCACGAGGCCGCTGCCGGCATGGTGCTGTCGGTGGCCACCCTCTCCCTGTTCAGCATCATGTGGTTCAGCGACGGGCTGCGCGACTCCTCGCTGCTGGGCTATCCGGTCATCCTGATCGGAGCGGGTCAGCTACTCAGACCAAGACACTTCTGGGTCCTGCTGGCCTTCATGCTGGGCTGCGTGGTGATGTTGGGCCTGGGCACCCTCAACGGATGGCGCACCGGCATCACGCCCGGCACCGAGCTGGACCGGTTGACCGACAGCGTCTCCATTCTGCTGATCAATGGTTTTCTGGTCTGGTTCCTGACCTACGACATGCAAAACGCCTTAGTGCGCCTACGGGCGCAGATTGCGCGTTTTCATGCCTCGGAAAAGAACCTGACCTATCTGGCACAGCACGATGGATTGACCCGCCTGCCCAACCGCATACTGGGCAACGAGCTCTTGACAGAAGCCATGCGCGCAGCGGCCGAAGAGAAAAATCTGGTCGCCATGTTGTTTGTGGATCTGGACAACTTCAAAGACGTCAATGATTCCTTGGGGCATTCCGCAGGCGATGATTTTCTGGTGCAAGTGGCGCAGCGTTTGCGTGAATCGGTGCGCCAGTCCGACATTGTGTGCCGGCAGGGCGGAGATGAATTTTTGATTGGTCTGACCGGCCTGCAACACCCCGAAGCGGTGGCGAAAGTCAGTCAAGACATCCTGCTGAAAATGCAGGCACCGTTTCAGTTGCGGGGCATAGAAGTGCTCGCATCCTGCTCTATCGGCATCGCCCTGTATCCCCAACACGGCAACTCGTTCGATGAACTGATGCGGCACGCTGACCTGGCGATGTACCACGCCAAAGAAGCCGGGCGCAACACCTTCCGTTTCTTCAGTGAGGACATCCGCAGCAGTGTGACGGAGAGCCTGCACCTGATTTCCAGCCTCAGGCAGGCCGTCACCCAAGATGAGTTTGTATTGCACTACCAGCCGGTGTATGACCTGCACAGCGGCCGGCTGTTGGGGGCGGAAGCGCTGGTGCGTTGGCAAAACCCCAAGTTGGGCATGGTGTCACCCGGCTTATTCATCACCCTGGCAGAGAAATCGGGCTTGATTGTGGACATCGGGCAATGGGTGTTGACTGAAGCCTGCCGGCAAATGCAGGCCTGGCGGCAGCAAGGTGCGACGGATCTGTTTGTGTCAGTCAACCTGTCGCCGGTTCAATTCAGCCGGGGCAATGTGGAAGCCGTGATTGCGCAGGCCTTGCGGGAGACCGGCCTGGATCCGCGGCAATTGGAGTTGGAGGTGACCGAGTCCACCCTGATCCACGACACCGAGAAATTCATCACTACGCTTGGCCGGATTCAGCACTCCGGCATCCGAATGTCCATCGATGACTTCGGCACCGGTTATTCCAACCTGTCTTACCTGCAGCGCTTTCCGGTGCATAAACTCAAGATTGACCAGTCGTTTGTCCGCCGCTTGATGCAGGGACAAAAAGATGTGGCCATGGTGAGCGCCATCATTCACTTGGCCAAAAGTTTGCAGCTCACCGTGACCGCCGAGGGCGTGGAAAACGAAGCCACCCGGGAGGCCCTTACCCGCATGGGCTGCGATCAAGCGCAGGGCTATTTGTTCGCGCGGCCCATGCCTGCCAAAGACTTCGAGGCCTACTGGCTGGCCCACCCTACCCTCACCCCGATTGCGGGCCAGGTTTAGCCCGCCCACTCCCAGTTGCGGCGGGCGCCGAGCACGGCGTTCGGATACGGGGCTTTGCCGCGGGAGCCGTTGTAGCGCCCCAAGGCCATAAAAACATCGCCGCGCTCCCGCTCCAGGTAATGGCGCAGGATCACACATCCGAAACGCAGGTTGGTCTGCATGTGAAACAGCTTGCCGGCATCGCCATCACCCAGAACGCGGGTCCAGAAAGGCATGACTTGCATGTAGCCGCGTGCCCCCACGCTGCTGACCGCAAATTTGCGGAAGTTGCTCTCCACCTGAATCAAGCCGAGTACCAGGGCCACATCCAGACCGGCACGCTTGCTCTCGTACCAGACCGTTTGCAGAAACTCCCGGCGCACATCCCACTCCGGCTTTTTCTTCTTGAGGCGCTCGCTCATGGCACCCAGCCAGCGCAGGTATTTGAGGCGCGACTCAGTGTCCTGAAACTCAGGAATGGGCGGCGCAGAATTGGTAATGGCGGACGACAGAGCGGTACGCACTGAATCCACCAAAGGCTCCTCCACCTGCGCCCCCGCCCATGCGCGTTGCTGCGAAAAACAGAGCAGCCCGCACGCGACGGATAAGCGCTGCAGCCCGATTCGCCTTGAAACCAGCGAATCGGAGAGCGGAAGACTCATGCCTTGAGGCGGCCGAGCAACAGCGATGCGATATCTGCCACGGGCACGCTGGTCGCGGCACTTTCACGGCGGTGCTGGTACTCCACCACGCCTTCTTTCAAGCCACGGTCGCCGATGTTCACGCGGTGCGGAACACCGATCAGCTCCCAATCCGCAAACATGGCGCCGGGGCGCTCATTACGGTCGTCCAGAATCACGTCCACACCCGCCTCCAGCAGCTCTTCATAGAGCTTGTCGGCTGCGGCTTTCACGTCAGGGAAACGATCCGGATTGATCGGGCACAAGACCACGGTAAACGGTGCCAGCGCGTCGGGCCAGATAATGCCCTTGTCATCGTGGTTCTGCTCAATCGCAGCGGCGGGCAATCGGGTGATGCCAATGCCGTAGCAGCCCATTTCCATGAACTGGGGCTTGCCGTTCACATCCAGGAAGGTGGCGTTCATCGCCTTGCTGTACTTGGTGCCCAGGTAGAACACATGGCCGACTTCGATGCCGCGCTCAATGGCCAGCACGCCCTTGCCGTCGGGCGAAGCATCGCCTTCCACCACATTGCGCAGGTCCGCGACCATGTCGGGTTCCGGCAAATCACGACCCCAGTTGACGCCCCGGATGTGAAAGCCTTCTTCGTTCGCGCCACAAATCCAATCGGCCATGACGGCTACATCCCGGTCCGCCACGATCTTGAGCGGCTGCTTGAGTCCGACTGGCCCGAGGTAACCGGGCTTGCAGCCGAAATGGTCTTCAATCTCACCCACTGTGGCAAAACGGAACTCGGCCAACCCCGGCAACTTGCCGACCTTGACCTCATTCATGTCATGGTCGCCACGCAGCAGCAGCAGCCAGACTTGCGTCTTCTTGACCACGCCATGCTCATCTTTCTCGTCGGTCGCCAGCACCAAAGATTTGACAGTCGTATTCAGCGCTACGCCCAACAGGGCAGCTACATCTTCGCAAGTGCTTTTGTCCGGTGTTGCTACTTTTTCCATAGCAGATTGCGCAGACGCTCTGGGCGCTACAGGCGCTAATGCTTCAGCTTTTTCCATGTTGGCGGCATAGTCGCTGGTCGGGCAATAGACGATGGCGTCTTCACCGGTAGCCGCAATCACCTGAAACTCTTCGCTCAAGTCGCCGCCGATAGCGCCGCTATCTGCTGCAACTGCGCGGTAGGTCAGGCCGAAGCGGTCGAAGATGCGGCGGTAGGCCTTGGCCATGACCTGGTAGCTTGCCTTCGCCGAATCCTGATCGCGGTCGAAGCTGTACGCGTCCTTCATGATGAATTCGCGGCCGCGCATCAAGCCGAAACGGGGCCGGCGCTCATCACGGAACTTGGTCTGGATCTGGTACAGGTTTTTGGGCAGCTGCTTGTAGCTCTTGATTTCCTGGCGGGCGATATCAGTGACCACTTCTTCGCTGGTCGGCTGGACCACGTAATCGCGCTCATGGCGGTCTTTGATGCGGAGCAGCTCAGGACCCATCTTGTCAAAGCGACCGGTCTCCTGCCACAACTCTGCTGGCTGAATCACGGGCATGGTCAGCTCAACAGCACCGGCGCGGTTCATCTCTTCACGGACGATGGCTTCGACCTTGCGGATGACCCGCAGGCCCATGGGCATGTAGTTGTAAATGCCGGCACCCAGCTTTTTGATCATGCCTGCGCGCATCATGAGCTTGTGGCTCACCACTTCGGCATCGGTGGGCGCTTCTTTCAGGGTGGAAATCAGGAATTGGGAGGCTTTCATGGGTCGCTCAGTGAACTACAGGGAACTCCAGACCTTGATGCACCGCATTCGCTGTGCATAATGAATGAAGTTTAAAAATTGGGGTTTGATTATGCTTGACCGGGACGGATTTCGACCCAACGTCGGCATCGTCCTGCTCAACCAGAGAAATCAGGTATTTTGGGGCAAACGCATACGCACGCATTCGTGGCAGTTCCCGCAAGGTGGCATTGACCGGGGGGAAACTCCCGAGCAGGCCATGTTCCGGGAACTCCATGAAGAAGTGGGCCTCCTTCCGGAGCATGTAAGCATTGTGGCCCGTACCCGGGACTGGTTGCGCTACGAGGTGCCGGACAGGTATGTGCGCCGCGACGCGCGGGGCCATTACAAAGGACAAAAGCAGATCTGGTTTCTGCTGCAATTGGTCGGTCACGATTGGGACCTGAACCTGCGTGCCACGGATCACCCTGAGTTCGACGCTTGGCGCTGGAACGACTATTGGGTACCGCTCGATGCTGTCGTGGAATTCAAGCGCGGTGTCTATGAAATGGCACTGACAGAGCTGTCGCGTTATTTGCCGCGCAACGAGCCGCGCAATCGTTTTTTGCGACATGGCGGTGCTCGCACCCGGGACGCAGACAGCGGTTTTGACCGACTGCAGCCCAACCACCTGGAGCTCCCTCCGGGCGCCTCGTTCGAACCGGACCCGGGTACCAACGCGCCCTCTACTCAATGAACACACTGAAGCGTTCAGTCGTAGGGTGGGCCCTTGCGCTGGTCAGCGGTCTTGCCTGCGCCCAGAACTCCTTGGACAACCCGGACTGGGTTGAGGAAAAAGGTCCGCCTGCGCCTGCCTTTTCTGTCGCCAAAGTACTGCCACTGGAAATGCCGAACTTTGTGACTGTCAAAGTCGGCATTGACCCGAACACCATTTACGTGGGGAATGACGGCATCGTCCGGTACGTGGCCGTAATGACCAATTCGACAGGAACGAGCAATGCGGTGTACGAAGGCATTCGGTGCCTGACCGGTGAGGTCAAAACCTATGCCCGCGCCGGCTCTAATGGAATATGGTCGCCGGTGTCCACCCCCGTCTGGCGTGATCTGCTGGATAACTTGGGGTCGCAACATGCACGCATGTTCTCGCGGCAAGCCGCTTGCTCGGTCCGTGTGGTGGTCAACAAACCGGACATCATCAAGGCACTGCAAACCGGCACCAAGCCCGGCACCCAGAAAATCGACAACCCGTCGTAGGCAACTAGTCTGGCGGGCTTTACCGGCTGAGTACGAGGTTGTCCCTGTGCAGCATCTCGGGCTCAGCGGCGTACCCCAGCAAGCGCTCGAATTCAGTCGATGGCTTGCGACACAGCAATCGAGCCTCTGCGCTTGCATAGTTGGCCAATCCGCGGGCAATTTCCTGGCCGGTCTCGTCACGTACTGCGATGACGTCACCCCGGGAAAAATCACCCTCCACCTGCACCATGCCGATGGGCAGCAAGCTCTTGCCTTCGTCGCGCACCTTGGCTGCGGCACCCGCATCCACAATGACGGCGCCACGCATTTGCAGGTGATCCGCCATCCACTGTTTACGGGCTTGATTTTTCTGGGTCTGGGCAATCAGCAAGGTACCAATCGCATCCCCTTGGGTAAGCCGAATCAGTGCATCAGGCTCACGCCCCCAGGCAATGACCGTAGAAGCTCCGGAGCCAGCCGCACGTTTGGCCGCCAGAATTTTGGTAAGCATGCCACCGCGGCCTATGCTGCTGCCTGCGCCACCCGCCATAAGCTCCAGCTTGACATCGCCAGCAGAGGCTTCGCTCACAAAAGTCGCCGATGGGTCTTTGCGAGGGTCTGCAGTGAACAAGCCCTTCTGGTCGGTGAGGATGACCAAGGCATCCGCTTCCACCAGGTTCGCCACCAAAGCACCCAGGGTGTCGTTATCACCAAACTTGATTTCATCATTCACCACCGTGTCGTTTTCATTGATCACCGGGACTACACCCAGTTTCAGCAAAGTCAGCAAGGTAGAACGTGCATTGAGGTAGCGCTCTCGATCGGCCAAATCGGCATGCGTGAGCAAGACCTGTGCACTTCCCAAACCATTCGCTCGGAGCTTGGTCTCGTACATCTGCGCCAAGCCCATCTGCCCAACCGCTGCGGCCGCCTGCAGTTCTTGAACTGCCTTGGGACGGATGGTCCAGCCCAGCCGCTTCATGCCTTCAGCGATAGCACCGCTGGACACCATGATGACCTCGCGCCCATCACGAATCAAGTGCGCCAATTGCCTGCACCATTCGCCAATGGCCTGCTCGTCCAACCCACGACCATCATTGGTAACCAGGCTAGAGCCCACCTTGACCACGACACGCCGGGCATCGCGCAACACCATCGAGCTGAATTTAGGGTTCATTTATGCTTGTAGCGCCCGTTTACTATGCGCGAGCAGCTATAAAAATAGGAGCAAATCAGGCAGCAGGACTGGCATCAGGGTCAGTGGATCCGGGTGCGAATCGGGGGTCCACTTCCACATGCGGCATTTCGGCGATCTGCTGTGCCTTGATGTGCTTGTAGATTTCTTTGATCAGTGGCTCGCAACCTTCGCGGGTCAGCGCCGAAATTTCGAACACTGGGCCTTTGAACTTGTAGCGCTTCACAAAGTCCTTGATCAATGCCGCACGCTCATCGGTGGGCACCATATCCAGCTTGTTCAGAACCAACCAGCGTGGCTTCTTGTACAACTCTTCGTCGTACTTTTTCAGCTCATTCACAATCGCTTTGGCCTGCGCAACCGTATCCACGCCCTCATCAAAAGGCGCCATGTCAACAACATGCAACAAGAGGCGGGTACGCTGCAGATGGCGCAAGAACTGATGTCCCAAGCCGGCACCTTCCGCCGCGCCTTCAATCAGGCCTGGCAGATCAGCGACCACAAAGCTTTGCTCAGGGCCCACGCGCACTACACCCAAGTTGGGGTGCAGGGTGGTGAAGGGGTAATCCGCAATCCGCGGACGCGCGTTCGACACCGCAGAGATAAATGTGGATTTACCGGCATTGGGCATACCCAGCAAACCGACGTCCGCCAAAACTTTGAGCTCCAGCTTCAGGTTGCGCTTCTCACCTGGCCAACCGGGCGTCTTCTGGCGCGGGGCACGGTTAATCGCGCTTTTGAACCGCAAATTGCCGAAACCGCCGTCACCACCCTTGGCGATGGTGATGACCTCGCCGGGTTGCAACAACTCGAACAGCACTTCACCGGTTTCTGCATCGGAAATGATGGTGCCTACCGGCATTTTGAGGGTGATGTCATCACCGGCCGCACCGAACATGTCGGAGCCCATACCGTGCTCGCCGCGCTTGGCGTCATAACGACGCGCAAAGCGGTAATCCACTAAGGTATTCAGATTGGGGTCCGCAACAGCAAACACATGGCCACCGCGGCCACCATCGCCCCCATTGGGGCCGCCGAATTCTTTGTACTTCTCATGCCGGAAGGAGACGCAACCCGCGCCACCGTCTCCCGCGGAGATATCAATGTAGGCTTCGTCAACAAACTTCATGGTCGTACACCGAGGTTAGAAATGAAAAACCCCGCGCGAAGGGCGCAGGGTTTCTCGGGGGAGCCTGTGCAGTTTACGCTGCAGTAATGCTCACTGTGTGCTTGTTCAACGCACCCTTCACTGCGAACGACACTTTGCCGTCCACCAGTGCAAACAGGGTGTGGTCCACACCCATGCCGACGTTGTCGCCAGCGTGGAACTTGGTGCCGCGTTGACGCACGATGATGGAACCAGCGCTGATCAATTCACCGCCGAAAGCCTTCACACCGAGCATCTTTGGCTTGGAGTCACGTCCGTTGCGCGTAGAGCCGCCGCCTTTTTTCTGTGCCATGACCTATTCCTTTAAGCCTTGATCGCGCCGATTTGCAGTTCGGTGAACTGTTGACGGTGACCTTGACGTTTTTGGTAATGCTTACGACGACGCATTTTGAAAATGCGCACTTTGTCGTGCTTTCCGTGGGAAATTACTGTGACCGTAACGGTCGCACCGGACACCAAGGGTGTGCCAACCTTCAGTTCAGCGCCGTTTCCGACTGCCAGAACCTGGTCGATCACGATCTCTTGGCCTACGTCCGCAGCAATCTGTTCTACTTTAATTTTTTCGCCAGCAGCAACACGATATTGCTTGCCGCCGGTTTTTATGACCGCGTACATGTTGACCTCTTCGACTAGGAAATTCTGCAAATGAATTTTTACAGAGCCTTGGAGTATAACATTCCGCCGTATTTCGTCAAAGCCTACTCTACCAGTGCAGGGGCAGAGAGCCATAGCCTCTCTATAATCGGGAAAAACAAACCGGTCCAACGCCTTGCAAGTCTCTACTCCTGCTTCTTCGACGGGTCTCTCCATCGTCGAACCCGACATGCGCGAAGTTGACAGGGTCATCGCCCAGAGATTGGACTCCGGCGTTCCCCTCGTTGGCAGCGTCTCCCAATACATCATCTCAGCTGGCGGCAAGCGTCTTCGCCCCGCCTTGTTGCTGCTGTGCTGTGGCGCATTGGGCTACAAGGGAGAGCAACGGTACAACATGGCTGCAGTGGTCGAATTCATTCACACAGCGACCTTGCTGCATGACGATGTTGTTGACGACTCGGACCTCCGTCGCGGAGCGCCCACCGCTAACGCACGTTTCGGAAACCCAGCCAGTGTACTGGTGGGTGACTTCCTGTACTCACGCGCCTTTCAAATGATGGTGAATGCGCAGAGCATGCGCATCATGCAGGTGCTGGCTGACGCCACCAACATCATTTCCGAGGGGGAAGTGATGCAACTGATGAACATGCACAACGCAGCTCTCGATGAGGCAGGTTATCTGCAAGTCATCCGCTCCAAGACTGCCAAGCTGTTTGAAGCAAGCGCCCGTGTCGGCGCCATCTTGTCCCAAGCATCCGAAGCCCACGAAGAAGCGTGTGCCGAGTTCGGTCAAGCCATGGGGACCGCATTTCAAGTCATCGATGACGTGCTGGACTATGCAGGTGACGCCACAGTCATGGGCAAAAACCTGGGTGACGACTTGCGCGAAGGCAAAACCACACTACCGTTGATTGCAGCTATGGAACGTGGCACAGAATCTGAACGGAGTACGATCCAGATCGCAATTGAAACCGGTGACCTCACTATGCTGGAGGCCGTGGTGGCCATTGTCAGAAAGACCGGCGCACTCGACGTCGCCAAGGCTTCTGCACGGTCAGAAGCCGCTCGCGCAATTGAGGCCGCTAAACGTCTGCCAACTAATGAGTATTCCGAGTGTTTGATTAACTTGGCAACGCAGTTGCTGGAGCGCAACCACTGAGTTTCCCAGCGGCGCGCTTGCTCCCACGGGGTGTGGCCTAGTCCGGTAAGGCGCTTCGTTCGGGACGAAGAGACCGGAGGTTCGAATCCTCTCACCCCGACCACACTTAGGTGAAAAAAAGGGGCTTGCCGTTTGGCAAGCCCCTTTTTTGTGTCGGAAGCGTACTTCTCAAGCAGCTTTTTGCTTGCGGCGACGGGCGATGGTACCCATCACACCCAAACCGGCCAGCAACATGGCATAGGTTTCCGGCTCGGGCACCGAAGTCACGGAAATGTTGTCCAACGAGCCGCCCAAGGAATCCGATGCACCACGCGCATAGAAAGCCAGAACTGCGGAACCGGAATTACCCAAGTTTACGATTTGGGTAAAGTGTTGCCAATTGTGAGTGCTGGTGCTGTTTCCAACGCCTTGCAAAACGGTAGCTTGGAAGCTGTTGCCGAAAGAAACTTGCAAATCGTTGGTACCACTGGAGGTACCCGGACGTGCCGAATACCAAAAGCTGAGCTCGACCAAACCTGTGGCGGTGATGTTTTGGGTGATGCCGCTGTTGGCATTGGTATCCAATTCCACGAAGTTCAAGCCGTCTTGAGCTTTGCCAGAAACATTGTTACGGAGTTCAACATTGGGTTGGCCAGTCCAGCCTGGCAGGCTAGTGTATGTGCTCCAGTTAGTTTGAGCGGTCTGCTCAAAGCTACCGTTGGTAACCAAATTGGTGGCCGCGTTTGCGCCAAGCGCCAAGGTGCTCAGTATCGCCAAAGCAATAGATTTCATTGATTTCATTTAGGTCCCCTGATAAAGCCAAACCGATTTCAGCTTTGGAGTGGATTGTCAGAGATACAAGTAGTTACACCAATAGCCCGTAAGTACTAGTCGAGCTTAAAAAATGTTAATCGAATCACATCACCGACCATAAACGTCCTCAAACCGCACGATGTCATCCTCGCCCAAATAGCTGCCCGACTGCACCTCAATCATCTCCAGAGCCAGCTTTCCGGGGTTCTCAAGTCGATGGGTGGTTCCAAGTGGAATGTAGGTGGATTCATTCTCTGACAGCAATACAGTCTTCTCGCCCACCGTGACCTTCGCGGTACCACTCACCACAATCCAATGCTCAGCACGGTGATGGTGCATCTGAAGCGACAGTGCTGCTCCCGGCTTTACCACAATGCGCTTCACCTGGAAGCGTTCGCCTTGGTCAATACTGTCGTACCACCCCCAAGGGCGGAACACCTTGCGGTGCGCCTGCCCCTCACTGCGACCCGCCTGTTTCAAGCGGTCCACAATCTTCTTCACATCTTGGGTCTTGTTCTTGTGAGCCACCAAAATGGCATCGGCCGTTTCCACAACGATCAGATCATCCACGCCCACGCAGGCAATCAAGCGCCCTTCCGACAGGGCCAGCGTATTTCGACTGTCCTGCATGAGCACATCGCCTTGCGCAACGTTGCCAGCATCGTCTTTCGGCAGCACATTCCACAGCGCCTCCCAAGCGCCTACATCGGACCAACCCGCAGCCAGAGAAATCACTACCCCCATCGGCAAGCCAAGCGTAGGGGCGCCATTCTTGCCAACCAAGCGCTCCATTACTGCGTAATCGATCGAATCGCTGGGGCAAGTACTGAATGCCTCTTTACCCACCCGCACAAACTCTCCGTCGGTACTACCCTGGCTCCACGCCGTCTCACAAGCTTTAGCGATGTCTGGCCTGCATAACGCCAATGCAGCAAGCCACACCGAAGCCTTCATCATGAACAAGCCGCTGTTCCACGAGTAAGTGCCTTCGCGCAGATATCCCTGCGCAGTTTGCAAATCAGGTTTTTCCACAAATCGGGCAATTCGCTTGGCGCCACCCGCACCGAGAGCCTCGCCAGATTGGATGTATCCATATCCGGTCTCTGGTGCATCCGGCGTGATACCAAAGGTCACCACCGCGCCCTCTTGGGCCAAGGCCGCGCCTTGGACCACCGCCGCCCTAAAGGCTGCCACGTCCATGATTACATGATCCGCAGGCATCACCAACAAAACTGGATCCGCTCCGTTTTTGATAGCTGCTCGCGCAGCGAGAGTCAGCGCCGGAGCCGTATTTCGCCCCAATGGCTCCAAAATTACTGCGCCAGGCTTGCCCATCAGCCGCATCTGCTCCGCGATCACAAATCGATACTCTTCGTTGCACACCACCACGGGGGGCGCAAGCTCAGCGCCCTGAATACCCTCTACACGACGTATCGTGGCCTGCAGTAATGAGTCATCACCAATTAAGGGCAGCAACTGCTTGGGATACTTTTCACGAGAAAGCGGCCACAAACGCGTGCCGGAGCCCCCGGACAAAACGATAGGTTGAATCAGCATTCGCTGATTCTGCATCAGACTCAGGCCCGAGCATCACCCCATCGCATACGGGAAGTATCGTCGCCAGCGTACAAGGTCTCACCATGCCGGTTCACGCAGTACAAGCGGGAGACAATCATTTCGTGGAAATGCATGTCCGGCGCAATGCGGGTGTACTCAAACAGAATGCCGCGCGTGATGCGCGCCCCAGACCGGATCACGCTTCCATGGCCTATCCAAGAGGGCCCGATGATGGTCGCCCCTTCTTCAATCTTCACACTAGAGCCTATATACACAGGCCCTTCAATTCTTACCTTATCCCAAGGTATGTTGGTGTTCAACCCCACCCACACACCGGGCTTCACTTCCTTACCGGGCATGGGCATGTTTTCCACCTCACCCTTTAGCACGCGCTGCAAGACGGTCCAATAATCGCTCACGCGTCCGATATCAATCCAATGAAAAGGCCGATTCTGCACATAAAACGGCGAACCATCCTTTGCCAGCTGCGGAAACAACTCTGACCCGATGTCATACACCTTGCCCTTGGGCACTTTTTCCAGAATCTCCGGCTCAAAAATGTAGATGCCGGTGCTTGCCAAAGTGGATTTGGCCTCTTCAGGCTTGGGCTTTTCTTGGAAAGACTGGATGCGCCCTTCGCTATCAGCCACTACAACGCCATAGTTCTGCACTTCGTCTAGAGGCACATCCAGTGCTACTACGCTGGCAAGAGCGCCTTTGGCCTTGTGCTCGGCTATCGCTGCGGTGATATCGAGATCAATCAATGCATCGCCACACAAAACCAGCGTGGTGTCGTCAAAGAATCCGCTGAAATCCTGAATCCTGCGCATACCCCCTGCAGAGCCCATAGGCTTGGGCAGGATGTCACCATGCTCGCGTACGCCTTCGTATGAGTAGGCGATTTCCACGCCCCAGCGGCTGCCATCACCAAAATACTGTTCGATGCGCTGGTGATGGTAGGCCACGTTGACAATGATCTCGCGGATACCGTGGCGAGCAAGATGCTCGATCAAATACTCCATCACAGGTTTGCCCAGAATAGGCACCATAGGCTTGGGCAGGTCTTTTGTCAGCGGGCGAACCCGTGTGCCTTGACCCGCAGCCAGAATCATTCCTTTGGCCATTTAAATCCCTCCCTTGTATCCGTTTGGATTACTTTGTTGCCATTTCCAAGTGTCGAGGCACATAGCCTCCATTCCGCGCTCTGCAGACCAGCCCAGCAAATCCCGGGCCAAGCTAGGATCCGCCCAGTAAGCGTCCAAATCGCCGGAGCGTCGCGGCCCCACCTTCACGGGTACAGGCTTGCCACTGGCTGACTCGAATGCGTGGACTACGTCAAGAACGCTATGGCCTACCCCAGCCCCCAAGTTGATTGCGTTGCAACCCGCATTACGTTCCAAAAACTGGACGGCCTTCACATGTCCCGCGGCCAGATCGACAACGTGAATGTAATCACGCACACCGGTGCCATCGGGGGTGGGGTAATCGTTACCCCAAACATTCAAAAATTCACGGCGTCCCACCGCCACTTGAGCCACATAAGGCATCAAATTGTTCGGCACTCCCTCTGGGTCTTCACCCATCAGTCCGGAGGGATGCGCACCAACGGGATTGAAATAGCGCAAGATCGCAAAACGCCAAGACGCATCGCTGCGGTAGAGGTCTCTCAGCATGTTCTCTACTGCGAGCTTGGTTTGGCCATAGGTGTTGGTAGCCGATAAGGGATGACTCTCTGTGTATGGCAAAAACTGAGGTACCCCGTATACAGTGGCCGACGAGCTGAACACCAGCTGTTTGATATCGAGCGCCTTCATGGACTCCAAAAGGCGCATGGTACCTACCACGTTGTTGTCGTAGTAGCGCAATGGGTCTGCCTCTGACTCACCTACGGCCTTCAAACCGGCGAAATGGATGACCGCCTTCGCACCACTGTCTGCTAATGATTGCTTTAAAACAGTGCCATCACGGATATCACCTTCAACAACTCTAAGCTGTTTGCCGGTGATTACCCTCACCCTATCCAAAGCTTCAATCTGGCTATTCGCAAAGTTGTCAAACACGGTGACATCCATGCCCGCATTCAGCAACTCCACACAAGTGTGCGAGCCAATATAGCCGGCACCGCCGGTCACAAAAATCATTCTTTACTCCCGTTTTATTTGGTCGGAGTTTAGCTTCCCGCCTGTAGTCCGCTTGGACTAAGCCGCAGCCCTCAGCGTTGCAGCTTCGGCACTGAGAAGCGAAGAATCCCCCGCCTGTAGTTGCTGATATCCAGATGCTCTGTGCGCTGGATTACACAGCGACGGCGGTTAAAAAAATTCTTAAAAAAATGTGCATTTGTTCACATTGTTTGTTGGTAATAGCACCAATGACTAGAAATTCACCCATTTGGGGGATTGGCGGGTCCAAATGGACTACGTACCATCGCGCACTTGTTACCAAATCAGCAATAACCCTTAGTTATTTTGTTACCTGCTATGTCTTTTCTGCCCTCGCTTTCCTCCGAGGATCTCCATCACTACCACCGTGTGGTCACCCACTCGGTAGAGGTGCGCAGCCATTTCGACATGCTGATCTGGCTGCAAGGCGACATGCAAAAGTACCTCCCCCACGACATCCTGATCGCGGCCTGGGGCGACTTTTCGACCGGTGCGGTACAGCACGACATCATTTCCGCCATGTCCGGAGTGCGTTCTCATGCCTCGCACACCGAGCCACTCACGCCTCTGTTGACTCGCCTTTTCGCCCGGTGGGCAGAGTTTGGCAAAAAGCCTTTCAGCTTGAATGCCGGCCAATCCGGCTTCTCCATGGACGATGCCGGCCTGAAAAGTGCTCTAGGTGGCGCGCTGCTCAAAATGCGCTCAGCTACGGTGCATGGCATCACCGATGAGCGAGGCAGCCACGACTGCCTCTACGTGGTTTTCAGCACCCGGGAACATTTCACCGAAAAAGAACGCAGCGCCATGGCGATGGTCCTGCCCTATATCGACACTGCCTTGCGCCAGGTAGAACACCTGCCGCACCAGGCAACCGTGCAAGCTAACGCCCCCACAACCTATACCAACAGCCACTTGCCCACCGAGGCAGACGTCCTCACCGAACGGGAGGCCGAAATCCTGAAATGGGTGGCCCTGGGCAAAACCAATCCCGAAATCGGCAGCATTCTGGAAATCAGTGCTTTCACCGTCAAAAACCACATGCAGCGCGTCTTCAAAAAACTGGACGTATCCAACCGCGCCCAAGCCGTTGGCAAATTCCGCGCCTGGGTCAACCATGTCTAAGGCCCACATCACCCTCTCCGCCGCCGAGTTCAACCGTGGGTATGAACATGCCTCCTTGGGGCGCGACAACCTTCTGGGTATCCTAGAGTCTTGCATCTGCCCGGCCGCACTGGTTGGCTCCCTCTGGGTACTGGCTTTCTTGTACGAAGGGGACATCCCCCCCGCATACCTGCTTTTGGCCGTACTCACCTTTGCCCTCACATTCCCAGGAGAGCCCCGCTTGCAAGCCTCCAAAGCCGGCAGCCTGTTAGACATCGGCTTCAATTGGGTGTGGATTGCTGGGCTCTTGGGTCTTACAGGTTACGCTACCGGATACATCCGCCAGTTCGATCACCAGGCTCTCGTCACTTGGCTTTGGGTTGCGCCAGCCACTGAAGCGGCCCTGACCCTGGGCCTTCGCTTGGCTGCACCCGCCATCATCAACCTGCAAGGTCCCCGGCAACGCGCCCTGATCGTCGGCATGAACGAGCAAGGCCTGGCCCTCGCCACCAAACTCAAAAGCTCTCCCTACTCAAGGGTCGAACTCGCAGGTTTTGTAGACAGTCGCAGCACCGAGCGTTTGACTGCTGGGGACACCTACCCTCTGCTGGGCAAGCTCGACCAGCTAGCAGCGATCGCCAAGAATGACCGCATCCAAGTGATCTACCTGTCTCTCCCGATGGCATCCCAACCCCGGATTTTGCAGATCCTCGACGAGCTCAAAGACACGACAGCTTCCATCTATTTTGTGCCCGACATGTTCGTCACCGACCTGATCCAAGGCCACCCCAGCGCGGTATGCGGCATGCCCGTGATTTCGGTCTGCGAGACGCCTTTCCGCGGTGCTAATGGCATGGTCAAGCGCTTGAGCGATATTGTTTTTTCCATTGGCATCCTTACGCTCATTGCACCGATTCTGCTGGGCATTGCCTTGGCTGTGAAGTTCACATCCCCTGGCCCCGTCATCTTTAAGCAGCGTCGCTACGGGCTCGATGGTGAAGAAATTCTGGTCTATAAGTTCCGCTCCATGAGCGTCACCGAAGACGGCGGCGTGGTTACCCAGGCCCAAAAGAACGACAGCCGCATCACGCCGCTTGGTGCCTTTTTGCGCAAAACCTCGTTAGACGAACTTCCACAGTTCATCAACGTGCTGCAGGGGCGGATGAGCATCGTCGGCCCCCGCCCCCACGCCGTCGCACACAACGAGCTCTATCGCAAACTCATCAAGGGATACATGGTTCGCCACAAGGTCAAACCCGGCATTACCGGATGGGCGCAGGTCAATGGCTATCGCGGTGAAACCGACACCCTGGACAAAATGCAGGGCCGTATCGACTACGACCTGGACTACCTTCGCAATTGGTCCTTGCGCTTGGACATTCACATCATCCTGCGCACTGTGCGCTTGGTGGCCAAAGATCAACAGGCTTACTGAAGCATGCGCACACCCACCACACTATTCACGTTGGCGCTGAGCACCCTTGCCGCTTCCATGGCACAAGCTCAGCAAGACCCTCTGACATTGAGCGCGGGCTACACAGTGCAGAGCGACAGCAACCTGTTCCGACTGCCATCGAACGCCGACGTTCTTGCAAGGACCGGCCAGAGCAGTGGAGCAGAGACTATCGGAGTGACGACGATCGGGCTGGGGTTCAACACACGGCAAAGCTTGCAAACCCTCTCCGTCAATCTGAATCTTGTGGACTACCAGTACCAAAAGTTCAATTACCTCAGCTTCACTGCCAACAACTACAACCTCAACTGGCAATGGGCCATCACGCCACGGGTAACGGGCACACTGAGCACTGACCGCAAAGAAACACTAAACAGCTTTGCGGACTTCACTGGCTATCGCCAGCGCAACCAACGGATGGATACCACCACGCGCTTTGATGCGACCTACGAGCTCGATGGGCCATGGCGTTTGATCGCCGGCACCAGCACCACCCGCCAGGAAAACCAGTTGGCACAGGTGACGGGTAGTGACTACACCACCAACGCCGTCGATGCAGGTGTTCGCTACCAATTCGGCTCCGGGAGTGCCCTGAGCTACCAGATGCGGGTTGGCAAAGGCAGCTACCTCAACCGCGTGGTGCCCAACACCAATGCACTGGACGACCAATACACTCAGATCGACAACGACCTGCGCCTGCGCTGGGATCTTGGTGGAGGCACCGCAGCCAACGCCAACCTGACCCACATCAACCGCACCCATCCACGATACGGTCAGCGAGACTACAACGGCTTCAATTCCGGCGCCGGATTGGATTGGGCCATAAGCGGCAAAACCAGCGTCAGTTTGGCATTCAGCCATGTGCTTGAGGCCTATGCAGCCACCGACAGCAACTACAGCAGTACTGATCGAATCAGCATCGGTCCGGTTTGGCAAATCAGCCCCAAAGTCGGACTGCGGCTGAAGCATGAGTGGGCTCAGCGCAAATACTTGGGCAGCCCTACCAGCAGCGTCAACAGCAACCGCCAAGACATCACCCGAGACACCACACTCTCGGTGAACTGGCAAGCGCACGAAAAACTCGCTTTCAGCGCATCACTACAAAACGCAAGCCGCGGCGTCAACCAAGCCGGGCTCGACTATGACAGCACCATGCTGCTTCTCACCGCACAACTTACTTATTAAGCGAATTACGCCATGAAAAACTCACGCTTCACTGCCACCCTGTTAGCTGCATCCGTTGCCCTCACCCTGGTCGCTTGTGGCGACAAAGAGGCGAAAAAAGTCGCTACCCAAGTCGCTGCCAAGGTGGGGAGCGAAGAAATTTCGGTACACCAGATCAACCAATTGCTCAGTCGCTCCAACACCAACGGCGCGAGCCCTGAGGCGTTACAAACCATGGGCAAAGAAGTGCTGGAAAAACTCATCGACCAGCAATTGGCCGTCGATCAAGCCACAGAAAACAAGTTACACCGTTCGCCCGAAGTCGTGGCCCAAATCGAGGCAGCCCGCCGCGATATTTTGGCCCGCGCGTACATCCAGCAAATCAGCGCAGGTATTGCCAAACCCACTTCAGACGACACAAAAAAATACTTTGCAGACCATCCACAGTTGTTTAGCGAACGCCGTATCTTCAATGTGCAAGAGATCGTCGCAGCTAACGCACCCGGCGTTGCAGACCTGTTGAAAAGCTACACATCCGGAGGCAAAAGTCTGGACGATATTGCTGCGGCCTTAAAGGCCAAGAACGTGCAGTTCAATGGAGGCAGCGCTACGCGCGCTGCTGAGCAAATTCCGCTGGACGTCCTCCCCAAGATCCACGCACTCAAAGACGGGCAGTCCACTGTGATCGAAGCACCGCAGGCCATCACTGTGGTTCGTGTGGTGTCCTCACAGGCATCACCGGTGGCCGAAGCTGCGGCACTGCCACGCATTGAACAATTCCTGACCAATCAACGTGCCGGTGAAGCAGTAGCTGCGAACATCAAACAGCTACGCAGTACCACCAAGATCACTTACATGGGTGAATTTGAGAAAGGCGCGGCTGCAACTTCCGCGCCCGGCGCGCCTGGTTCTGACGCCGCAAGCACGGAAGAAAAAACCAAGTCTGCAATCGAAAAAGGCGTTTCCGGCTTGAAGTGAGTCGCCACATCCCCAGCCCAAATCCACACACTTCAAAACGCCATCATGAAAAAAATTATCAATTTGATTGCTACCGGCCTTATCGCCTTGAGCAGCATAGTGGCTCAGGCACAAGACAGCAAAGCTGACTACCCACTTGGCGCAGGCGACACCATCCGCGTGCAGGTATTCCAAAACCCTGACCTCACTATCGAAACACGCGTTTCAGAGAGCGGTGTCATCACCTACCCGCTGATTGGGGCTGTACCGCTCGGCGGTCTATCGGTCGCAGCGGCTGAAAAGAAGATTGCAGATGCACTGCAGACCGGCGGCTTTATTCAAAAGCCACAAGTCAACATCTCGTTGATTCAAATCCGCGGCAACCAAGTGTCCGTGTTGGGCCAAGTGGCTCGGCCCGGCCGCTTCCCGCTTGAGACAGTCAATACCCGTTTGAGCGACATGCTTGCCAATGCAGGCGGCGCCACTACAAGTGGAGATGACATCGTTGTCGTCACTGGCATCCGCGAAGGCAAACCGTTCCGCAAAGAAATCGACATCCCATCCATCTTTCTGGATAACAAGGCGCAAGACAACTTGTTGCTTCAGGGTGGAGACACCATCTACGTGCACCGTGCGCCCATGTTTTTCATCTATGGCGAGGTACAGCGCCCTGGCTCCTTCCGCATTGAGCGTGACATGACCATCATGCAAGCACTAGCGCAAGGCGGCGGCCCCAACGCCCGTGGCTCTGAGAAACGTCTGCGCCTGCACCGCAAGCTCGCTAACGGCACAGTTCAACAAATTGAACCGCAATTGACAGACCCGGTCCAAGCGAACGATGTGCTTTACGTCAAAGAAAGCATCTTTTAATCATGACGGTACAACAACTTTTTCTCATTCTCCGTGCCCGCTACAAGGTTGCTCTTCTCATCCTGTTGCTCACAGTGGCAGCGACGACCGCTGTCAGCCTCTATCTGCCCAAACAGTATGCCGCCAGTTCCGCGGTTGTAGTCGATGTGAAATCTCCCGATCTTGTTAGCGGCTTGATGATGCAAGGAATGATGGCGCCGGGTTACATGGCAACCCAAGTTGACATCATCAACAGCGATCGCGTGGCCAAAGCAGCCGTGAAAATCCTGAAAATGGAAAGCAGCCCCGTCATTCAAAACCAGTGGCGCGAAGCCACACAAGGCAAAGGCCAAATGTCGGACTGGTTGGCAGGGCTCCTCCAGCGAGGCCTCGATGTGAAGCCGTCACGCGAGAGCAACGTTATCAACATCGGATACACCGGTACCGATCCTGACTTCGCGGCAGCAGTAGCTAATGCATTTGCCCAAGCCTACGTAGAGGTCAACCTTGACCTTCGCGTCGCCCCTGCGCGGCAATACGCCAGCTTCTTTGAAGAACAGACCAAAGCAGCCCGGGAAAAGCTGGAAAAAGCACAGCAGGCATTGTCGGACTACCAGCAAAAAAACGGCATCACCAGCACCGATGAACGTCTCGACTTCGAGACCGCCAAGCTCAACGAGACCAGCAGCCAGCTGACCAATGTGCAAGGTCAAACCACTGACAGCCAGAGCAAGCGTCAGACCACCAAGGCTGACACCATTGCCGAAGTGATGCAAAGCCCGCTCATCAACGGGCTGAAAGCCGATATTGCAAGATTGGAAGCGAAACTGAACGAAAGCCGCGGAAACCTCGGCGCCAATCACCCACAGATCTTGCGGTCCGAGTCCGAGTTGGCAACCCTGCGTTCCCAACTGGACGCAGAAACGCGCAAGATCACCAGCTCCATTGAGACAAGCTACCAAGTCGGCAAACAACGCGAAGCCCAACTTCAAGGCGCCTTGGCTGCCCAAAAGGCGCGCGTTCTGGTTTTGAACAAGCAGCGCGATGAACTCAATGTACTTCGTCGTGACATCGAGTCAGCACAGCGAGCTTTCGAACTGGTCAGTCAGCGAGCATCCCAGACCAACATTGAGAGCCAGACCACCCAAACTAACATCGCTGTACTCAACCCAGCTGTTGCCCCCAATAGCGCAAGCAAACCCAGGGTCATGGTGAACATTCTGGTGTCCGTCTTCCTGGGCACTTTCCTGGGTATCGGATTCGCGTTGATTCTGGAACTCGCCAACCGCAAGATCCGCTCTACGGAAGACCTCGTTGACGTCCTTGAACTACCTGTCCTGGGCACCATCAGCTCTGCCACTGGCATGCTCAAACTCAAACACAACTCCGCTGGACTCCTGGCATGAACGACTCCACTCCTTCTACGGCTCCGACGAGTTCCAGCAACTCGATCGGTTCCATTCTTGTGGCTACCGGGCGCCTCAGTCAGGAAGACGCGGCGCGCGTGCTTGAACGCCAGCAAAAAGACCGTGTGCCCTTCGGTGAAGCCGCTATCGCTCTGCGCGTGCTCACCAAAGAAGACATTGACTTTGCGCTCTCCAAGCAATTCGACTACTCATACCTCAGCGATAGTGACAACACGCTAAGCCCCGAGCTGGTTGCAGCATACAAACCCTTCAGCAGAGTTGGCGAGAACCTGAGAGCCGTGCGCAGCCAACTCATGCTGCGCTGGTTCAACACTGACCCTGACCGCAAGGTTCTGGCTGTAGTTAGCCCCGGCAAGAAAGAAGGCCGCAGCTTCTTGGCAGGCAACCTGGCGGTTGTGTTTGCCCAACAAGGCGAGCGCACGCTGCTGATTGACGCAGACCTTCGCTCCGCGGCGGGCGGGGGGCAGCAAAAGCTTTTTCGCCTAGGCAAAAGCGTTGGTCTTTCGGGCGTCCTGGCCGGCCGCGCCGGATTGGAAGTAGCCCAACTCGTGCCCGGCCTGCCAGGTCTTGCGGTATTGCCGGCAGGCGCGGTCCCTCCAAACCCCCAAGAACTGCTAGGGCGCCCTGCATTTGGCGCATTGCTGCGTATCGCCAGCGAACGCTTCGATGTAATCATCATCGACACCCCTGCTGGCGCTGACTTCGCGGACGCGGAAATCGTCGCAGCGCGTGCCGGCGCCGCAGTCCTGGTTGCAAGGCAAAACCAAACCAAGTTACCCCAAACTGCGGAGTTTGCACGACGGCTGCAAGACGGTGGCGTGGCACTTGTCGGTTCGGTGCTCAATGAAAGCTAAGCCCGTAATTCCACCTCTCAGCGTAGAGGCTGTGAAGACTTGGGCTCCTTTGGCTTTGGGTCTATTCGTGCTCTACGGCCCGAGCTTGCTTGGTCTTTTGACCGGCATCTGGAGCAAAGACGAGCAAATGCATGGCCCTATCGTGCTAGGTATATCGATCTGGCTTCTTTACAGAAACTGGCCAGCCATGGAAAACGCCGCCCTCGGACTGCGCAGCAGTGCCTGGGGTTGGCCACTATTCGCCATCGGCCTTGTGCTGTATGTGATCGGTCGGTCCCAAGGCATTCTGCTGTTCGAGATTGGTTCGGTCATCTGGTTAATTGCCGCACTCATCTTGCTTCAGCGCGGCACCAAGGCCCTTAAAGCCCAGTGGTTCGCGCTTTTTTTCATGCTGTTCATGGTGCCACTGCCATCTGCAGTGGTGGATGCAGTCACCATGCCCATGAAGATGGCCGTTTCATATGCCGCTGAAAACGTTCTCTACGCTGTGGGCTACCCCATCGGGCGGAACGGCGTCATGCTGCAAATCGGGCAATACAAGCTACTGGTGGCGGACGCGTGCGCCGGATTGCATACCCTGCTTACTCTGGAAGCCCTCGGCCTGCTTTACCTCAACCTTGTGCAACGCGATTCCGCGTTCCGCAACATTGGCCTGGCCATCCTTATCGTACCCATTTCATTTACAGCCAACGTGATTAGGGTTATGACGCTAAGCCTCATCACTTACCACTTTGGCGACGAAGCAGGCCAAGGCTTTTTGCATGGCTTTGCGGGCATGGTGCTGTTCTTGAGTGCGCTTCTTCTTATCATCGGGGTCGACACTTTGATTCAGGCAATTGAAAACTGGCGCAACCGCACTGCCAGAGGCGGCAAAGCATGAAGCGCCCTAGCCCCGCGGTTAACGGCTTGCTGCTTGCGCTCATGGTCATGGCTGCAAGCTTGGCATGGATTTTCACACCCACCCATTTTTTGGCAGACAAACTCCCTCCTCTCAAACTCAAGGAAGTTGTACCCAATAAATTCGGAGATTGGCGTGAACTAACCACCGGACCAGCACAAATCGTAGACCCCTCCAGCCAAACTCTGATTGACGCGATCTACACCGACACGCTAAGCCGCACTTACATCAACAGCGAGGGCTACCGCATCATGCTGTCCATCGCGTACGGTCGTGATCAGCGCGATAGTCTGCAACTGCACCAGCCAGAAGTGTGTTACCCAGCCCAGGGCTTTCAGTTGTTGAGTAAGGAACGTATAGACCTTCAATTGACTGACAACATCATTGGCAGTACGCGAATCGCAACCCGATTGGGTAACCGGCACGAGCCAGTAACTTACTGGACCGTAGTGGGTGAAAGCGTGTTTCGCGGTGGCATCAACAAAAAGATGACAGAAATGCAGTACGCCATGAAAGGCTACATCCCAGACGGGATGTTGTTCAGGGTCTCATCAATCGATGAAAACACACAACGCGCCTACGCCCACCAAGAGCGCTTTGCCCGCGACATCATTGATTCCATTAATCCCACTAGCCGTGCACGTTTTGCGGGCCTACCCCAAGCATCTACAGATGGCAAAACAAATTAGCATCTTTGGTATAGATATCGATGTATTGAAAATGCAGGGAGCTGTATCTCGCCTGCAAACAGCATTAAATAACGATACGTTCGACTGCCAGTATTTGGTAACTCCCAATACCGATCATATCGTTATGCTGCAGTCCAATACTGTGCTGCAGGAGTCATATAAGCATTCATTTATGTGTGTCGCTGACGGATGGCCGGTTGTAGCAGCCTCAAGATTGCTAAGAAAACCTTTGCCTTGCACGATACCTGGAAGCGACTTGCTTCCGGCTTTACTTGCAAATTTGGATCGAACCAAAAATCACAACAAAAAATACAAAGTATTTTTGTTCGGAGCCGGGGAAGGCGTTGCCGTGCGGGCCGGTGCAGTCATAGAAAAGACTTGGGGCGAGAACATTGAGATTGTCGGCGCAGTGTCTCCGGAGTTCGGTTTTGACAAAGATGCCAAGGCATCTTCCAAGTACGCCGCTGTTATTTCCAATGCGCAGCCAGATATATTGGTAATTGGACTTGGTGCTCCTAAACAAGAGGTATGGGTGTATAAGCTTCAATCACAGCTGAAGGTCAAAGTTGCGCTATGTGTTGGCGCGACTATCGATTTCATTGCAGGTGAGAAAAAACGTGCACCTTTGTGGGTACAGAAAAGCAAACTGGAATGGCTGTACCGGATTTACCAAGAACCTCGCAGGCTTGCAAAGCGTTATCTGAATGATGCTTTAGTTTTCCCAGTCATCCTACTTAAAGAATTAGTAAAGAAATAAGGCATTAAATCGCTTAGCGCTTAAACTTTCTTGATATTGGCTGTTCAATAAAACGATAAGAAAGATAACCTACGATGGAGCAGGCTAGTAAGCTGCAACCCATAAGCAGCCAGCAATGAGTCACGCTGATAGATGGGATCTCGACAATCTTGACCACAATCCGTAATGCCGCCAGCGTGAAGATATGCGTAAGGTAAATGGAGTACGAGGCATCGCCAAGTAATGCTAGGTATCTGGTAGCCCGCGATCTGAATACCGGCAAGTAACTACACCCGACTACCACCAAGGCTGCTGGCACTCCCGCATTCAAGAATCGACTGGGTATAGCCAATGCCTCAAGTGCAAACCATGAGACTACTGCCATCAGCAAGAAAAGCGTGCCCTTGTAGGCACTTGGTGTGAAGCGCGGGCTAACAACTAGTCTCCCAACAAGTGCTCCCAATACAAAAGTGAGCATGACCTCATTGGTATAAAAACCAAGCACACCTTGCAAATTTAACCACTGGCCAATTGCAACCGAAGCCGCAATTACCAAAGCCACGAATGGGATGCGCCATGCGTGACCAAAGAAAAGCGATATCGCAAAAATGGCATAAAACGCCATCTCGTAATTCAACGTCCAACCGGGCACCAACACAGGCCACATATGCCCGGGAAATGAGGGGGAGTCCATCGGAATAAAGAAATAGCTGGCCACTACGTGCGACCAGCCCAACGTGGTACTTCGTTGCAGTTGCGGCGCCACCAGCGCGACCAGCACTAGCAATGTCATCGCCAACCAATACAAGGGGGCAATACGTTGGATTCGACGCACAAAAAATTCCCATGGCGTAATTTCTTTGTTCGCTGTCGAAACCATCATGATCAAGCCACTGATCACAAAAAACAAATCAACACCTGCCGCACCAAAGCCGCTGCGGAAGTACTCATTCATCCCGGGAGTCAGCTCTTTGGCGTGAAGCCACACCACCATTAATGCAGCCACTGCCCGCAGACACTGAATATTGGTAAGCACTATGGTTACCTAGCGAACTGTAATCACGGAATCGTATACACCGGAAACGCCGCGTGCCATAGCTGAATCCGAGAAGACATCCCGCTGACGACTGTGGGCTGCAATGACCATCTCAGGAATACGGTGCTTCTCTTTTATCAACCCAGACAGAGCGTTTGCTAGCGCTTCCGGGTTGTTTGGTTCGGTGATTTCGCCAATCTCCTTTGAAATGAGCACTTCAGGGATACCCTCCACATCAGACGCAACTACTGGAACTCCAACCGACATCGCCTCTATCACCACCATGGGCAAGCCTTCTCCATACAAACTAGGCAAAACGAAGATGTGCATTTTTTCCATCTCTGCATGCACGTTCCGTTTGAAGCCCGCCCAGGTAATGAGGTCTTCGATTTGTAAATCTGATGCAAGACGCTTGATTTGCGACTCATATTCAAGCGTCTCGAATGCGCCTACTGCATGCAACTCCACATTGAAACCGGCATCCTTCAGCTTCCGTAGGGCTTGGAGCAATACCTCCAAACCTTTTCTAGGCCGGAACAATGCAACGGTGCCAATCTTCCATTTACCCGAGGGCATTTGCCATACAGGAGCAGAGCGCACTACAGGCACTCCATTGGGCACAACACTGATCCGCTCTTCGTTTACACCTCTTTCAAGAAGATATGCCTTAAGACTGTGCGAAACCGGAATCAAACGCTGGCTCGAAGCAAAGATGAAGAATTTTTCAAGAGCAGAACCTAGAAAATTCCGAACCGGGCTCTCGGTGTCCCTGGCGGCTGGGCTGTGAACATGGTGAATAAACGGCAGCCCGATCGATAGCGCAACGAACCGACCAATCAATGCGCTGCGTGGAGTATGGGTATGTATAGCCACATACCCCCCCTCTCGAACGATAGCTGCTATGCGCCGCACGATCAAGATATCGAACCGCGACCGCATGGGCACTACATGCACCGGAACGCTGGACTTACGACTTTTCTCGAAGACTCCATCCTTAAGGCACACAAATCCACATTGATATCCATAGTTCGGCAACCGCATTGCCAGCAAATCCTGAACTCTCTCCGCTCCGGCGAAGAACTCGCCATTAATGATGTGCAAAATTTTTTTCATTTACTCTCAACCCACAGAGTCGCATAGCCTGCGCACGGTCATCAAACCGACTGGCGCAACAAAGAGTATTAAAAAGGCCCACATCGCCCGTGGATAGGGCGCTGACAGCAATGAAATTGATAGCAAAACGAGCCACCAAACTATTACGGCGGCGTAAATTCTCAACTCTCTCAAGCCCTGCAAAGCCATTGCAAAATGTCGCTGCCCCCATGCTCCGCGCAACAGCTCACCCAAACCATCGATGTAACGGCTGCGCCAGCGGCGCATCAATAGTTGGTAAGGTGGCGCATCGTGCCCATGGTGACGCACTGCTGCTTCACTGATGCGTTGCAGCTTCCAACCTTTGGCCCGAAGCCGAATTGCCAAATCGAATTCCTCATAGCTGTGTAGATTGCGATCTGAAAAATAACCGGCTTGGTCCACTGCAGCACGCCTGTAGAGCCCGCCCATATCTAGTCGATCCACTTCACCCGCTTGCATATGGGCAGTGCCGCGTTCAACTCGGGCGAGATACTCGAGACTGGTCGTGTTCATTTCGACTACGAGCCCGCCAACGCCAGCCACTTCGGGATGTGCTTCCATCAGAGCGATGGCTTGTGGTAGGAAGCCTGGCAACATCTCCATGTCACCATCCAAGATATAGACATACTCTCCACGGGTGTGCTGGTAACCCAGTTGGGGCCCGATGCCACAGCAACGCTCTTGAGGATTCGCGAGTTGTGCAATTTGGATGGGGAATGCAGACGCGATTTCTACCGTCCTGTCTGTGGAACATGAGTCTGCCAACACAACCTCGCCACCAAAAGGCTGCACAGCGGCAAGTGCCGACTCCACAGCGGTAGCAATACGTTTCTCTTCATTTAAAGCTTTGATGACGACGCTAACCCGACACCCAGCGAAGGAAATGCTCATGATTCAGTTTTCCGCAAAATAATCCGGGCAGGCACACCCACCGCTGCAGCACCGGCAGGCACATCTTTAAGTACAACCGCATTGGCACCGACTTCGGCGTCGTCCCCAATGTTCACCGCGCCCAGGATCTTGGCACCAGCACCGATATTGACCCGGTTACCAATAACGGGGGCATCCATCGGTTTATTCAAATAACGATTACCAATGGTTACCCCTTGTCTGATGACACAGTCATCGCCGAGTACGGCTTCGCCATGTATCACGATGGCACCTGAGTGTTCAATTACAAGCCGCCGTCCAATTTTCGCGGACACACCGATCGTTACGCCACAAAATATCTCTGCCAGTTTACTAAGGACTATGTGAATAGCAGCCAATGGATATCGCACAAGCTTGGACTGAAAGCGATAACGCAAGTGTCCCAGCCGATAAACCTGCAGCGCCCAAAAACCAAGGGATAAAACACCTTCACGTGCAGAGCGTAAATCTTCAAAAAATAAATACATCAATACCCTCAAATCAGCTCAACAATTTATTACGACATATTAAGCACATCAAAAATCGGAAGCCCAAAATAAAGAAAATTTTGCTTCAAAAAATTCAAACGCTCTATTCTTCAAAGACCATTCATCCTCAGCGTTTGACGTCAACAAAAACTCGTCAGGAAAGCTATGCATGAAACCTCATGAGCATTTTGGACAAGTAGTTTCTCATGCCCGATTCGTAAATAGACAAAAAATACGCGACCCCCACCGAAATCAGAAGGCCAAAGATCACCCGCTCAATTGACGAACAACGAACAAAAGGATCGAAGATCAATAGCAATTTGAATACAGGGAAATGAGTTATGTACAGAGGGAACGAGATGTTTCCAAGAAATCTAAACACGTATTCCACAATACTAGACCCGGGAACATTAACTGCACAAAAAACACCCACGACAAGGGGCATAAAAAGGAACATTCCTAAGAACATCAATATGTTATTTCGGAAACTAAATAGCAATGCAACAAACACTAAGCAAGGCATAGCAATCAAAACATTCAGTCTGGGCAATAACCTCACTTTCGGATAAAAAAAGTATCCTAAAAGAAAGAAAAATACAACTCGCGGAAACCCACCCAAAAAATTAGAGCTCGAATAACCATTACTTATGCCAAATAGATGAATTGCTACTAGCAACGTCACAAACGAAGCAAATAGAAAGTAAATACGCGAAACACCTCGAAAAAATACGACAATTAAGAAAAAAAATACACTTACAAATAGTTCAAAGAAAAGAGACCATGCTGGATCATTTATAGGGAACACGGGTGTATTTCCTGGTATAAACGCCTTCATATCAAAAGGATAAGGTATAACCATCAATGCTAAAGGCAGCCTAAACAGATAGTCAGCCCAATTGATCCCCCCTCGAAAGCTTTCAACTAGCAGATGCAACAAACCTAACATAAGGCCAATGAAGTACATCGGATACAGGCGCGAAAATCTGATAATCAGGAATTCTCGGAAGCACATCCCAGCCAAAACCCTCTTCTCGTAGCTGTTTCCAACGACAATGCCGGAGAGAATAAAAAAGGCATCGACCGATAGCCAAGCAGCCCCCATCAGCGCGATTCCAGAGATTTGACCGAAATGATGAAGGACGACAGCTATTGCCAAGCAACCCCTAAGGCCGTCAAGACCAATTAATCTATTCTCAGGTCTCATTCACGTAGCACCTTACTTTTTTCATAAACCATTTGCTTCCCAAGCAAGGCCATCAACAAGTAATAAGGAAAAGTATCTAAACCGATAGTAAGTAGTGTTATAGGCACCTCAGACACCATTCGAATAACAATCGACAAAGCCAAGACAAGACTCAAACCTCGAGTTTTACCTCTGAACTTGAAACCTAAGTAAATCAGCGCTGCAAAATGTAATAAACCTAAAAATAGACCAACCAATCCAACCCTGGCCAAGTTATCATAAATTTGATTGTGACCGGAGGTTGCGTAATACATATTTATCTGATTTCTATGCTCATCACCAAATAATGGCAACCCATATCCGAACCAAGGGGCTTGCCTCCATTCTTCAATTGCCACTCTCCATATCTGATCTCTTCCTGTAAGTGAAAATAGTTGATTGGCCTGTTTCTCGTCAAAAACTTTCAAAACCATTTCACCCATACCCAGCCCAGCAAACGCAAGAATTATGGAAATTGGGATGATCCAAAGAAAGGCCAGCAACATATATGGATTGAACCGGAGGGTAGATCTTTTTTGCCCAATGCTTGATTCACCATCTTTATATAAATATAGAAATGGCGTCAAAAGAACGAAGGCGACCCACACGTTTTTTGACTGAGACATAACCAGCGCAACAAATGCGACGAAGTAACTTGCACTGTTCAACCATTTGGTACTGAAAGGAGATACGTACAGGCAAAACAGAGCTAACGAAGCCAAAACTCCCATTAGGATTGCGTGCGGTGCTAGACCGGCAAATCTAGGTAACCCGGGGATATACCCTTGCGTATAATTCGTCTGCAAAACCAGTTCCGGTTTCCAAAAAGACAACAAGAGACCAATTAAGCAGAATACCAACAAAGCCTCTCTAAACTGTTTGATTAGGACCTCCGGCTTCAGTGGATTAATTAAAATCACGCCAAGGCCCAAAACTAGCGAATAAAACCAGCTAAGTTCAACTGCCACAGTATGCAGAGAAAGGTAAGCTGGAAGAAGAACATTCGAAATCCAGAAAAAGATAAATGTGATTCCAAGCAAGGCGCGGTCCCAAGAAACTTTTCGTTCGACTTTGCAATACCTGACGATCTGATCTACAGCAGCCAGCATGGCAAAGGCCGAAGAAAACTTGATTACTAGAGCTGTCACCGGATTAGCAGATACAGCATCCGAAATAAACTCACCTGTAGTTACGTAGTTTCTTGCCGATAAAAATATGGCCAAACCATTTGAAATCAGGATTACATGGGGATAGTATTGAATAATTCCCAAGTCCAATCGTCTGACCAGATGGAGCGAAAAAGCGATTGCAAAACACAGCAATATTGCAAAGCCCATGACGGAAATAAAGCTGCCAGCGACAAGGAATTCTCCCATTTATTCTGCCTTTCCATTAGAAAGATATCTTTCAAGCTTGGGAAAAAAACGAGTCAGCATAAGCAACACTGCATCTCCCAATAGCTTCGGCCACTTATATACAAGCGACAATATAACTACAAGGGTCAACAAGCTTGTCGCCATCAATCTTAGAATTATCCAGTCGACACTTACAAAAAGAAAATCAAATAAAGTTGAAATCAAGAGCGGAATAACACTAAGCAATAGACCTCTGAATACATTTGGAAGAACGTCATAAAAGTCCAGACGTAAAGCCACGAAAGCAGAGCCCATCACAACAATCATTCTCAAGACAAGAATTCCAGAAGCTACGGCAGCAGCTGCAAGTACGCCCCAGTCGGTTGCGAAATAGAGAGACAAGGCACCTATTAACAATACCGGCAGTTGCAGCAAGGCCTCATGGTGCTTGCGCCCTGTGTTCCAAAGAACTGGCGTGGTGATTCCCCAGGTTACATAGGCGGGCATCCCAAGAAACAAAATAGCCAAAACACCAGCCGTTTCCGCCCATTTCGCGCCATATAGCAGGTGGACGACGTCAGACGCCACGGCGGCTAAAAACACAAAAAACGGCAGTACTAGCACCCAGACTGTTGCCAGCATTTCCATATAAACACGCGCCAAACGCTTGGGCTCGTCTTGCATTCGGGCTGCAGCAGACATGAATGCAGGCTGAAGCGCACTCAATAGCAAGTTGTTGGGCATGGTCGCTAGGTTGTAGCCCGCGGTGTACACCCCGACTGAATGCACATTGAGCATGCGACCAATCAACACCCGGTCTACATTGTTAAGGCACCAATTGACCACGTTGGTCATAAATACTTGCCCACTGGTGCCCATGGCTTTACCAGTACCACTGAAGTGGAAAAGCGGAATCAATGAATGGGGCCGTAGGGTATAGCTGGCTACTAATGCCACACCGGTTTGCACCAGCCAAGCCGCGACCAAGGAATGCACACCCAGACCCGCAAGCGCCATAGGTATACCGACTACCAAATAGCCGGCGGCATAGCTCCCCACTTGGATAAGACCCACTGCCTTGAAGTTGAGATCGCGCTGCAGAAGGTTGCTCGAGGGCGCCATGGCTGCACTCAACAAGCAAGCCAGTGACAGCCACTGAATGACGCCGAGCACTCGAGGCTCTCGGAAATAGTCCGCCAAAGTAGGCGCTGAGAGATACAGCGTTACCATGGCTGTAGAGCCGGCTACTACTTGCCAAGTAAAGGCAAATCGTATGTCTTCGGTGGTAAGGTCTTTCTTATGCAACAAGTTCCAACCGAAACCAAAGCTGGACAAAAAATTGCTAAGGGTCAATACGACCATACCAATACCGAAAACTCCATAGTTCTCGGGGCCCAGAATCCGGGCCAGCACCACTTGGGCGACCAGCTGCAACACAAACCTGGCAACCGTTGAAACCGCGCTCCACTTGACTGCGCGCACGCCCTCTTTGGCCAGGCTACTCATGCAGAAACCCGGCGATTGCAAGCCACAGGCTTGTAACGCAAACACAATATTTGTGTGACAGCATTGTTGAAACTCTTACAAAGAGGCTCGAGCCGGCCTTCCTGAACCGAGCCCGATTGGACTATTCTTGTTTTAGTTGCAATGCAACATAATTGGATGATACATCCGGAGCGTTTAATTGGCATCAAAAAATCCTAAAAAGCCAATAAAAATCAAATACTTATGTGCATTTTTGCTCGCTTGCTTGGGCGGGCTTTGTGCTGCGCCAGCAAATGCAAATTCAACAATTGAAAAGCCAGTGGTAGGCGTCCGCCAGGCTTGCCACGCGGTGAGCGCAGAGACGTGCACACTGGCACACAACTTGGGGCGTGGCATCAACTTCGGCAATATGCTGGAGGCTCCCCGTGAGGGGGATTGGGGCATCCGCTTGGACCCTGCGTACATCCACGTGGTCGCAGAGAAATTCACAACAGCACGCGTACCAGTTCGATGGACCAACCACGCAGCCCCCACAGCTGACGCCAAGATAGACGAGTTTTTTGCCAACCGCGTGGACAAGGCGCTGGATGCCTTGTTAGCAAAAAACATGTACGTTATTTTGAACACGCACCACTACAGCCAACTATTTGGCGACAAACTGCACCCCAATGAGTTCGCGGTGGACCCAGCTGTACTGGAGGTGCGACTAGTTAACATTTGGCGACAACTAGCTCAGCGCTACAAAGGTCGCTCAAAGAACTTGGTGTTTGAATTGCTCAATGAGCCACATGGCACTTTGACCAGCGATGCTTGGAACAGCCTTCTGTCAAAGGTGATCTCTGCAGTCCGGGAGGTAGACACCACAAGGACCCTTATGGTTGGCCCCACCGAGTGGAACCACCCCAAAGACTTGTACAAATTGCAATTGCCGGCGGATCCGAATTTGATCGTTTCCATTCACAGCTACGACCCATTTGAGTTCACCCACCAAGGTGCAAGCTGGACGCCACAGTTTCCCAAGGGAGTGGTGTGTTGCAGCGCAAAGCAAAAGCAGACGTTGACAAGCGGTATCGAGACGGCCGTGAAATGGAACAAGGCCAAAGGCTACCCGCTGCACCTCGGAGAGTTTGGCTCACTCGACAGTGCAGATATGGCATCCCGAGTTGCTTACACAAGAATGGCGCGCGATATCTTAGAGAAACATGGAATTGGCTGGACTTACTGGGAATTTGGCGCAGGTTTTGGTGCCTACGACAGAATTCAATTGAAGTGGATTGAACCACTGCGCGGTGCGCTGCTGGACTGACTCACAATTTAACTTATTTGATCAAAATGAAGATTACAGTTATCGGAACCGGCTACGTAGGCTTGGTATCAGGCGCATGCTTCGCAGATGTCGGCAACGACGTGCTGTGCCTGGATGTGGATCCAGCCAAGATCAAGATCTTGGAAGACGGTGGCATTCCAATTTATGAGCCGGGTTTGCAAGACATGGTCAAGCGCAACGTGGCCGCAGGCCGCCTGCACTTCACCACCGACGTGGAAAAAGCGGCGCACTTCGGTACCGTGCAATTCATTGCGGTGGGTACTCCGCCAGATGAAGATGGCTCGGCCGACATGAAGTACGTTATTGCAGCGGCGCGCAACATCGGCAAGTACATGACCGATTACAAGGTGGTCGTGGACAAGAGCACCGTGCCGGTGGGTACCGCGGACCGCGTGAAAGCGGCTATCGCCGAAGAGCTAGCCAAACGTGGTGTGACAACACCGTTCAGCGTGGTGAGTAACCCTGAGTTTCTGAAGGAAGGCGCCGCCATTGACGACTTTATGCGCCCGGACCGCATCGTGGTGGGTTGCGACGACGACCAAGGTGCTGCCTATATGCGTGCGATTTACTCGGCCATCCAGCGGAACCATGACCGGATGATCGTGATGGATGTGCGCAGTGCTGAACTGACTAAGTACGCCGCCAATGCCATGTTGGCGACGCGCATCAGCTTTATGAATGAGCTGGCAAACCTTGCTGAAAAGCTGGGTGCAGACATTGAAAACGTGCGCAAGGGCATTGGCTCGGACCCGCGCATTGGGTACGACTTTTTGTACGCTGGCGCGGGCTATGGTGGCTCGTGCTTTCCAAAGGATGTGCAAGCACTCATCAAAACTGCGCAAGCTGATGCTGGTATCGACCTGAAGGTTCTCAACGCAGTGGAAGAAGCGAACGACGCGCAGAAGCGGGTACTAGGCAGCAAAGTGCTGAAGCGCTTTGGTGCAGACCTGAAAGGCAAACATTTTGCTCTATGGGGTTTGGCATTCAAAGCTAACACTGACGACATGCGAAAGGCCACCAGCCGTGATGTGATTCAGGATCTGCTGGATGCGGGCGCCACCGTGACGGCCTATGACCCGGTGGCTATGAAAGAGGCGCAACACTGCTTCCCTAATGAGGCTCGCCTCACCTACGCCGACAACCAGACTGCGGCGCTGGAAGGGGCGGATGCGCTGATCATCGTGACGGAATGGCGCGAGTTCCGCAGCCCTGACTTTGACACCATCAAGACCAAGCTTAAACAGCCGGTGATTTTTGATGGGCGCAACCTTTACGACCCCAAAATGATCAGAAGCATGGGGATTGAGTATCAAGCGATCGGCAGGTAACTCCTAATCGCAGACAGCTATTTGCTACAAAATTTATAGCTTTCTGCGCATACTTAACAACCGTTAAGTGGCGATATCGCCAATTTATCGACACCATCATTCAGAACCTTCACTGCTCAATCATCCGTTCCAATCAGGGCACAGCACTTCACCAAAACAAAATGCAGAAAGAACTCCCTGTTCCCTTCTTCTCAGTCGTGATCCCGCTCTACAACAAAGAGCCGCATATTGCGCGAACTCTGCATTCGGTACTGACTCAATCTTTTGCGAACTTTGAGATTGTCGTCGTCGACGATGGCTCAAAAGACGGGGGAGCGAACCTTGTCAGCACAATGGACGATATTCGCATTCGGCTGATTTCTCAGAAGAACGGGGGGGTTTCTGTTGCACGAAACACGGGAATAGCGCATGCCCGAGGCGAGTGGATCGCGTTTTTGGATGCAGATGATTGGTTTCATCCTGAGCACCTTTCGGTTCTCTTTGAATGTATTTCTGCAGATTCAGAGGCGCACATGGTAGCCAGCGGTTACCGCACTATCGATGAAGCGAAGCTCGTTGATTTTTCCGGGTGGGACCTAGTCCGTTCAAGCTCCAGGGAACGCATTTCGGACCTGCCGACAAGGTGGTTGCATAGTGCTCCGTTTTTCACGAGCAGCATCGCACTCAGTCGCGATCTGACCAAGAGATTAATGCCATGCTTTGAGATTGGTGAGTCTCACGGCGAGGACTTGGATCTGTGGTTTAGAGCGGCGGAACAGACCCACATTGTTTATGACCCTACTGCGACAGTGGGGCGGACATTAGTAGCAGACAGCCTTACTGCATTGCAATCAAAAATTACAGCCCCACCATTTTTGGCACGAATGAAGGCACGCGTAAGTGATGGGGCAACCCCCAAAGAACTGCAGAATGCTAGCTTGGTTTTCGTCAACCAGCAGCTACTAACGCTGGCGCGCCAGTCCTGCGGGCAGGGGGATAGGAAGGCAGCAATCGCTTTCTTCAACTCTTCTGATGTCATGTTTGGAGCACCGCGCTGGTGGATGTCCTTGTTTTTGGTTTACTTGGTACCCAAAGGTGCTGTCAGAGCCTTCCAAAGATGGCGGACGACACGGCGGATGGACATCCATTGAAATGCCCGGTCACTTCGAATTTATTTATGACTAAGACCAAAGAGCGCCAAGATGCCGAGCGCAAGTTTCTTTATGCAAAGGGCGGCGCAGTAGTCCAGGAGTCGCGACGATTGCTTGGGGACATGCGGAATGGAAGTCTGCCTCAGGGAGGCCCTGATTTGTTCTTGTTGGCAATGAGCCAACAGGTTGGCCAAACCGGCACGTTGATGCTTACCAGCGTAGGAAGTGAAAACCAAACAAGCACTCATCGGCAAGGGTGGGCGAAAGAGTACGGAGCAAGGCCTTTGCTGGGGAGCACGTTAATGCGTCGATTTGCTTATGGCGGTGCCCTTCTTCGCATGTTGAAAGACACTCTAGCTTTCAAACCAGACTACATTTTTGCAGGAGTGGAAGGCCCATTTGCTCTTGTCTATTTTTTGGCGGCGGCGTTATTACGTTGCCCATTTGTGATGCTGGTGCATGTGGCGCCAGATCAAGCATCTCTTTCAAAGATTACGCGGCTGTGCAACCGCTTCGTCGCACGAAGGGCAGACGCCGTTATTGTTCATGGACCATACCTTCGTGCATGTGCGTTAGGAATGGGAGTTCGAAGCGGGCAGATCATCGAGTTTGATACAGGTACAGATTTGCCTGAATTTGAGGAAGATTGCCTCAGAGACTCAACCCTGAGTTTTGTATTTGCTGGGCGAATCGAAGCAGAGAAAGGTGTCTTTGATCTTTTGGAAGCGTTTAACACGTTCCGAAAAGATCATTTTGGCAAGTTGATTTATTTTGGTGATGGCACAGCGGTTGACGAACTTAAGCAACGAGCAAATTCAAGCCCCCACGCTAAAGACATTGAGGTAATGGGCAAGGCATCCCAAAACGTAGTTTTTTTCGCAGTCGCAAGCGCTACTGCCAGCGTAACACCCACTCGCAGCGTTTTTCCCGAAGGGCGCTGCATGACCGCGCTTGAATCGCTCGCACTTGGAACGCCTGTCATTGCCCCGAACTTTGGTCCATTTCCCTACGCGGTTAAACACGGTGTAAGCGGATTACTGTACGAACCAGACCAAGTGAGTTCGCTAGCTTCTTGCATGACGCAGTTGGCTAACGACCCAGATATTGCAAAGAAGCTCAAGCTGGGTGCACTTGAGGCCCAATCACGTCCCGCACAGTTCACAAGCTTTACAGAAGCACTTGCATTTGCGACAAAGGCCTGTGAGCAATGAAGAGACACGTGTTCACCTCGGACTTGAGCAACAAGGCCTTTAGAAATTTGCTTGGGGAAAGGTCATTGCAAGAGATCGCGACCAAAGTTGAAGAGATCTCTCCGCCTAGTGAGGTCACCCGCACAAATGCTTGCTTCGACCCGGGAGATATTTCCAAAGTGACAGATGTTGGTATGGGCACAACATTGGAGTTTGAGTTGCAACGAATTCAAGCGGGTGTTTCGCCACACAAAGGCACCTACGCTTACGAGCTCCACGATGTCACGCTGATGGACGGCGCACTTTACAAGTTTAGGTTTAAGCACGGCATCTCTTACAGGAAGCAGCTCACTTCGCACACAGGACAGGTTGAAGTGGTTGAAGATGGCGGCACACTTGCTCAATCCTGGCTAGGGTCAAGGTACTTTGGCCATTGGGTTCGAGATGACATCCCTCTTGCCTGGTTGGCAAAACAAATTGGTAATCCCACGGGGATTCACAGACCGCTCACACCGCAACAATTGGCTTATGCGGAGATCCTCGGAGTAGAGTTCAGTACTTTGCCTCACGTAGCCCATCTGTCAAAAATTACCGTACTGACTGACTCTCATTACAACCAAGGGAAAGTAGCGCGCTGGAAGACGATGCGTGACGCTATAGCCTCGCGCGCTATTGGAAAAAAATTCAATGGCGTTATGTTACTCAGAGGCTTCAGTGGGGAATCTCGCGTACTCTTAAATGAATTAGAAATTGCAGAGCGACTAGAGCGCTTGGGCTTCTACATTGTTAATCCGGGCACGATGGATGTAGAAAAGTTTTTGTCTGAAGCTGCTGCCGCTGACATTGTAGTAGGGGTTGAAGGCAGCCAATTAGCCAACGGTTTCTTCTGCATGAAAGAAGACGCCAGTATGTTGGTTTTGCAACCACCATTCAGATTCAACAATATCTACAAAGACGCCTGCGATGCAATCGGCGCAAGGTACGGTTTTGTAGTGGGCGATTTGGCAGCGAACGGATTCACAGTTGACGCTGAGGCTGTAGAGCGTATTGTCGAACGCCTTTGCCAAACTTAGTTTAGTTGCCATTGAAAATGACTGTACTGACTCTCCAAGACATGGCTACGCAGTCAGGCGTAGCCTTCGGCACAAGTGGTGCACGCGGCAAAGTGGCTGACATGACGCCTGACCTCTGCCACGCCTATGCCACCGCGTTCATTAATGCAGTCGTACCTAAAGCTAGCTCGATAGTGCTTGGCCATGACCTCAGGCCCAGCAGCCCGGAAATCGCCGCTGCTTGTGCTGCAGCCATAGAAAGCCTGGGAATGTCCGTCATTTATGGTGGCGCCCTGCCCACCCCCGCACTTGCGCTTTACGCAGCACAAAATGGCTCTCCCGCCATCGTGGTGACCGGTAGCCATATTCCGTTTGACCGCAACGGCATCAAGTTTTACAAGGAAGACGGAGAGATCACCAAGGCGGATGAGCGCGCCATGCTCGACTTTCTGGTGGGTCTGCCCAAGCAGCTCAAGTTGCCCAAGCTGCCGGCCCCGGACCCGCGGGTGGAGCAGGCATATCTGGATCGATACATCCGGTTCTTTGGCGCCAACGCCCTGCAAGGCGAGACGATTGCAGTCTATGAGCACAGCAGCGTAGCGCGGGATGTGCTGCGCACCATTTTGGAGGCGCTGGGCGCCGAGGTGATATCTCTGGGGCGCACCGATGTGTTTGTGCCCATAGACACCGAGGCCGTGCGCCATGAAGACATTGAGCAGGCCCGCGAGTGGGCGGAGCTGTATGACTTTGACGCGATTGTTTCGACCGACGGCGATGCGGACCGCCCCCTGATTGGTGACGAAAAGGGCGAATGGATGCGTGGGGATGTGGTGGGTATTCTGACTGCCCAGTACTTGCATGCCACCGCGGTGGTGACGCCGGTGAGCAGCAACAGCGCCCTGGAGCGCACCCAGAGCTTTGCGCAGGTAGTGCGCACGCGCATTGGCTCGCCCTACGTGATAGAGGGTATGCAAGAGGCCGCGCACGAAGGGGCCGAACTGGTGGTGGGCTACGAGGCCAATGGCGGCTTTTTGCTCGGCAGCCAGGTGCTGCGCAACGGACAGCGGCTGGGCCCCCTGCCCACCCGGGATGCCTTGTTGCCCATGCTGGCGCTGCTGTGCGGCGCGAAAGCACAAGCGCTCAAGATGTCTGAAGTGGGCTACCGCTTGCCTAAGCGCTACACAGCCAGCGACCGTATTCAGAACTTTGCCACCGCGAGCAGCCGGGAGCTGATTGCCAGCCTGCGTAATGACCATGTGTTATTGCGCAACGTGATGGCGCCTCAGGCTGGCCCGGTAGAGGCCATTGACGAAACCGATGGACTGCGGGTTCACTTTGCGTCGGGAGATATTGTGCATTTACGCCCCAGCGGGAACGCACCTGAGCTGCGCTGCTATGCCGAGAGCACCAGTGTGCGCAGCGCACACCGCCTGTGTGATGAGTGCCTCTTAAGAATCCTGAAAAGCGCGGCGACTGCTTAGGTTTTGGCCTGAATGGACTATGTACAGTAACAGGTAGTAACCCTAATATCAAATGAGCTGAAGTGGTTTCAGCTGGATTTGAATAAAAGGGATGTACATGAAAATTAAATCTGTGATTGCCGCAGCCACTTTGGCACTTTTGGGTAGCGCCGCCAGCGCTACTGTCACCAGCGTGGCGTTGGTGTCGGGCTCATTCAATGACGTTGCCTTAAGCGACATCACGTTTGTAAGCACCTCGAACGTGACTGGTTTGGCAGGCTATGTGTCCAAGTTCACCGGCTCGTTCAACGGGCAGACCTTTGACATCAATGCTCCAGCCATCACTTTCACCAAAGTGTCGCTGTTCTCCGGCAACGCTTTGACCAGCTTCTCTAATGGCGATTCGTTCAACTTTGGCAGTTTGGCCAGTGGTACTTACACACTGAAGGTGTCTGGTTCTGTGGCAGGCGGCGGTGTGGGTGGCGCTTTGGCCCAATACGAAGTGTCAGCGGTGCCTGAGCCAGAGTCATATGCCATGTTGTTGGCTGGCTTGGGGGTGATGGGCGCGATTGCACGCCGCCGCAGCAAGACTGCTGCCTGAGCAACAAGCTCTCTTGCGCCAACAAAAAAGGACTGCACTTGCAGTCCTTTTTTATGTCTTTTAGCTTGGCCTTGAGGTTTCAAATCAAATGGCTTTCCGCCGGCGGCCCACTGCCGCAATGAGCCCCAAACCTGCCAGCAGGAGCGCATAGGTCTCAGGCTCGGGGACAGAAGTGATAGTCAGGAACACGTTATCTACACCCACTTACCGGGCCGCATTGGCCCCGATACCGCTGAAAGTTATAGACTTGAGACCGGTAAACCCACTGAAGCTAGTACCGCCATATTGGGTAAAGGCACCGGGGCTCAAATGAAAGTCTTCCTGGCCGCCCACGCTCGTCCCGTCAATACGGGTGCCACTTGTGCGGATGGAAAAGTTGTCGGCAGCTTGCCCGCCTCCATCGCCCAACAGGCCTGCAAGGGACAAGCCAGTCAGCGAGAAAACGGAATTCAGACTGGGTAACAAGGAGAGCGTTTCTTTTTCAGCGGCCAAACCATAGTAGGCAAGCAGCTTACCGCTTCCGGCGGCGGGTATGAAACTGCTTGTATTGACCACAAAATGGGTATCGGAGCTGTGCTGCAAGACAACACCATAGTTGCCGGCGTCGGCAGTGCTGCTCATGTCGTCAAAGGTTAGCGTCAATGCCTGCGCGCTGAATGAGCAGCCCAGCGCGACCAATGCAGTGCAAACAGTCTGTTGAATTGCGTTTTTCATTTTCCTGTCTCCCTTATTCAAAGTACGCCCGTCAGTGTCGCGCTGGCAAACGAACTGTTTGATGACAGACCCACTAGTGATGGCTCCTGCCAAGGCCTGTGTAGCAGCAGTCTGGATGACTGATGCAAATAAGCGAACTGTCATTTTTACGGCGTCAGGGGGTAAGCCCGCAGATAATCCGAGACTTATCCAAGTGGACTTACAACGCACCATGACAATTCTGGTAACCGGCGGCGCCGGCTTCATCGGCAGTAACTTCGTGCTGGACTGGCTGGCTGACTCGTTAGAAACCGTAGTTAATTTGGACAAGTTGACCTACGCGGGCAACCTGCAAAACCTGGCTTCTTTGGCCAACAACCCGGCCCATGTATTTGTGCAAGGCGATATTGGTGATGCGGAGTTGATCAACCGCTTGTTGAATGAACATCGGCCTCGGGCCGTGCTGAATTTTGCGGCCGAAAGTCATGTGGACCGCTCTATCCACGGACCTGGAGAATTCATCCAAACCAACATTGTGGGTACCTTCCATTTACTGGAAAGCGTGCGCGCCTATTGGGCCGCGTTGCCCGCTGAAGCCAAGATGGCGTTCCGCTTTCTGCACATTTCCACCGACGAGGTGTACGGGTCTCTGGCCAAGACCGACCCTGCCTTTTCGGAAACCAATCGCTATGAGCCCAACAGCCCGTATTCGGCAAGCAAAGCGGCCAGCGACCACCTGGTGCGCGCTTACCACCACACCTATGGCCTGCCGGTACTCACCACCAACTGCAGCAACAACTACGGGCCATTCCACTTCCCCGAGAAGCTCATCCCGCTGATGATCGTCAACGCACAAGCCGGCAAGCCCCTGCCGGTGTACGGCGACGGCCAGCAGATCCGCGACTGGCTGTATGTGAAAGACCACTGCAGCGCCATCCGGCGCGTGCTGGAAGCCGGCGTCTTGGGCGAAACCTACAACGTGGGTGGCTGGAACGAAAAACCCAACCTGGACATCGTAAACACCGTGTGCGCGCTCTTGGACGAACTCAAGCCCCGTGCAGATGGCAAACCGTACAAAGAGCAGATCACTTATGTCACCGACCGGCCCGGCCACGACCGGCGTTACGCGATAGACGCACGCAAGATCGAGCAGCAACTGGGCTGGAAGCCGGCCGAGACGTTTGAGACCGGCATCCGTAAAACCGTGCAGTGGTACCTGGACAACCCGCAATGGGTAGACAACGTGTTGAGTGGCGGCTACCGCGACTGGGTGAGCAAGCAATACGGCGACAGCAAGACGCTTAACAAGGCTGCAACATGAAGATCATGCTGTTGGGCCGCGGCGGCCAGGTGGGCTGGGAGCTGCAACGCTCTTTAGGCGTGCTGGGCGAGGTGGTAGCGCTGGACTTTGATGCCAGCCAGAACCCGCAAGGCCTGTGCGGCGACTTGACCGACTTGGCAGGGCTGGAGCGCACCGTCGAAGTGGTGCAAGCGGATGTGATCGTCAACGCGGCGGCTCACACTGCGGTAGACAAAGCCGAGATCGAGCCTGAGCTTGCACGCACTATTAACTCCCTAGCCCCCGCCGTACTTGCGCGAACCGCTATCAAAACAGGAGCATGGCTGATCCACTACAGCACAGACTATGTGTTTGACGGTAGTGGCAGCGCACCTTGGAAAGAAACCCACGCGACCGGTCCTTTGAGTGTGTACGGCCAGACCAAACTAGAGGGTGAACAGGCGGTGGCTACCTGCCCCAAACACCTGATCTTGCGCACCAGCTGGGTGTATGCCACCCGGGGCGGTAACTTTGCCAAGACCATGCTGCGCCTGGCAAGTGAGCGGGATGCGCTCACCGTCATCAACGACCAATTCGGCGCGCCCACGTCCGCCGAACTGCTGGCCGATGTGACGGCTCACGCCATCCGCAGCCTGCAAGCACAGCCGGAACTAGCCGGGCTTTACCACTGCATTGCAGCGGGCGAGACCACTTGGCACGGATATGCGCAATTTGTACTGGGGCAGGCTGCGGCCTTGGGATTGCCGCTCAAAGCCACTGCTGACAAAGTTAGCCCCACGCGCACCAGCAGCTACCCCACACCGGCCAAGCGGCCGCTGAACTCGCGCCTGGACACGACCAAACTGCAAGCTGCATTCGGACTGAAGCTGCCCCATTGGCAGGATGGCGTGAAGCGCATGCTGATCGAAATTGCAGGGAAGTAAACATGACGACGACAAACTCAAAAGCACGTAAAGGCATCATCCTGGCCGGCGGCTCAGGTACCCGGCTGTACCCGGCCACTCAGGCGGTCAGCAAGCAATTGCTGCCCATCTACGACAAGCCCATGATTTATTACCCTTTGAGCGTGCTGCTGCTGGCAGGCATCAAGGAAATTCTTGTCATCAGTACCCCGCAGGACACCCCGCGCTTTAAGCAACTGCTGGGGGACGGCAGCCAGTGGGGCATTCGCATTGAGTACGCAGTGCAGCCCTCGCCGGATGGTTTGGCACAGGCCTTTCTGATTGGCGAGTCCTTTCTGGACGGTGCCCCCAGTGCGCTGATTTTGGGTGACAACATCTTTTACGGACACGACTTCGCAGGTCTCCTGAAAAGTGCCACAGAGACTGCCACAGGAGCCACCGTGTTTGCCTATGCAGTCAACGACCCGGAACGTTACGGCGTGGTGGAGTTTGATGCGCAAGGCAAAGCGATCAGCCTGGAAGAGAAGCCCAAAACACCCAAGTCGCGCTACGCTGTGACAGGCTTGTATTTCTATGACGCCCATGTGGTGGAAATGGCCAAACAAGTAAGACCCTCCGCCCGAGGCGAACTGGAAATCACCGACCTGAACCGGATGTATCTGGAGCGAGGTGCGCTGGATGTTCAAACGATGGGCCGCGGCTACGCGTGGCTGGATACGGGCACCCATGAATCCATGCTGGAGGCAAGCCAGTTCATTCACACCATCGAGAACCGGCAGGGGCTGAAAGTAGCCTGCCCGGAGGAGATCGCCTGGCGCAGCGGCTGGATTGATGATGCAAACCACTCCAAGTCCGGCTATGGTGTTTTGCGTGGTTTGCACTACCAGGTGCAGCAGCCCCAAGGCAAGCTGGTGCGGGTGGTGGCGGGCGAGGTGTTTGACGTCGCGGTGGATATCCGCCCTGAGTCCCCCACCTTCGGAACGTGGGTGGGGGAAGTTCTTTCTGCCTCCAACAAGCGGCAGCTCTGGGTGCCGCCGGGCCTTGCGCACGGCTTTGTGGTGCTGTCTGAAACAGCAGAGTTTTTGTACAAAACCACGGACTACTACGCTCCGGAACATGAGCGATGCATTGCCTGGAATGACACTAAGCTGGCTATTAGGTGGCCTGCGATGACCATTGCGCCCCAACTTTCAGTCAAGGACTCTGCCGGCGCCGCATTTGCAGACGTGCTGGAAAAACCTTAGTGGCGTGCCTGTGGTGTGGAAATCACCACGTTCTGTCGGTGAAAATTGGTAACTGCTTGATTCTGGAGCCCTGAAGGACCATGGCTTCGGCTATCCTAGAAGGCTTATGGCATCCGCAGACACCACGACCCGCGACCCCAGTACAGTCGCCCTGCCGGGCATCGGCCGGGCACTGGTAGCCGCCGGCAAAATTCCCCAAAAGACGGCGGAAGACATCTACCGCAAAGCGGTCTCCGGGAAAAATAGTTTCATGGCCGAAATGGTGGGCTCAGGCGCGGTGTCGCCTGCTGATCTCGCCCAGACTTTGTCAAATGCCTTTGCCGCGCCCCTGATTGACTTGGATGCGGTCGACGTACAAAGACTACCCAAGGGGCTGCTGGACTCAAAGATTTGCACAGAATTCAGGGTGCTGGTGCTAAGCAAGCGGGGGAACCGCCTGATCATTGCAACCGCAGACCCTTCTGATCAGCAAGCGGCGGAACGCATTAAGTTCTCAACCCAGATGGGCTTCGACTGGGTGATCGCAGAGTACGACAAGCTGTCCAAGATTGTTGATGCGAACACCGTAACCGCCAGTGAGGCGATGGAAGAGATCATCGGGGGGGATTTCGAGTTTGATGAGTCCGCCGCCGAAGCGGCGACTGACACCACCCAGACGGCAACTGCCGAGGTCGAAGACGCCCCGGTCGTCCGCTTCCTGCACAAAATGCTCATGGATGCATTCAGTATGCGTGCCTCGGACTTGCACTTTGAGCCCTATGAACACCAGTACCGCGTTCGCTTCCGGATTGACGGAGAGTTGCGCGAAATTGCCAGCCCTCCGATAGCCATCAAAGACAAACTGGCGTCCCGCATCAAGGTGATATCCCGTATGGATATCTCTGAAAAAAGGGTCCCCCAGGACGGCCGCATGAAACTTAAGGTAGGCGCGGACCGGGTGATCGACTTCCGGGTTAGCACTCTACCCACCCTGTTCGGCGAAAAGATTGTGATCCGTATCCTGGACCCGAGCAGCGCCAAGTTGGGCATTGATGCCCTTGGTTATGAAATTGAAGAAAAAGAACGCTTGATCAAGGCAATCGGGCGGCCTTACGGCATGATTTTGGTGACAGGGCCTACGGGCTCTGGCAAAACCGTGTCGCTGTACACCTGCCTGAATATGCTCAATCAGCCCGGCGTTAACATCGCCACGGCAGAAGACCCTTCAGAAATCAATTTACCGGGCGTGAATCAGGTCAACGTCAACGAGAAGGCGGGACTGACCTTTGCTGCTGCTCTGAAGTCTTTTCTGCGACAGGACCCGGACATCATCATGGTCGGGGAAATCCGGGATCTGGAAACCGCAGATATTTCCATCAAGGCGGCGCAAACCGGACACTTGGTGTTGTCAACCCTGCATACGAACGATGCGCCGACAACGCTGACTCGGATGCGAAATATGGGCATCCAGCCCTTCAACATCGCTTCCAGTGTCATTCTGATTACGGCGCAGCGTCTGGCGCGACGCTTATGCCTCAACTGCAAACAACCTGCAGATGTGCCTGAGAAAGCACTACTGGATGCAGGTTTCAAGGCAGATGAATTGGACGGAAGCTGGAAGCCCTATCGTGCGGTTGGATGCTCAGCTTGCAACAATGGCTACAAAGGCCGCGTAGGCATCTATCAAGTGATGCCCATTAGCGAAGAGATACAACGGATTATCTTGCGCGACGGTAGTGCGATGGATATTGCAGCCCAGTCTGAGTTGGAGGGTGTGCGATCCCTGAGGCAGTCCGGCCTCCATAAAGTGAAACAAGGGCTGACTTCGTTGGAAGAAGTGCTTGCTGTGACCAACGAATAAAGAAAACCCGGGGGAACTATGGCAACAGCAAAGTCTGCGGAATCGAAAGACGCAGTGTTTGAATGGGAAGGTAAAGACCGGAACGGCAAGCAGGTGCGGGGAGAAACTCGTGCCGTTGGTGAAAATCAGGTCAAGTCCATGCTGCGCCGCCAAGGCGTGACACCCACGAAAATCAAGAAGCGCCGAATGCGCTCCGGCAAGTCGATCAAGCCTAAGGATATGGCTATATTTACCCGCCAGTTGGCGACCATGATGAAGGCCGGAGTTCCCTTGTTACAGGCATTCGACATCGTGGGGCGAGGCAACCCCAACCCGAGTGTTACCAAGTTACTGAGTGACATTCGCTCCGACGTGGAAACCGGAACCTCCTTGAGCTCAGCTTTCCGGAAATACCCCTTGTACTTTGACAATCTGTATTGCAACCTGGTGGAAGCCGGTGAATCAGCCGGTATCCTGGATCAATTGCTAGACCGTTTGGCCGTCTACATGGAGAAGACTGAAGCCATTAAATCCAAAATCAAATCGGCATTGATGTATCCGATCGCCGTGTTGGTGGTGGCTTTTGTTGTGGTTTCGGTGATCATGATTTTTGTGATTCCGTCTTTCAAACAAGTGTTCGCCTCGTTTGGTGGGGAGTTACCCGCGCCCACACTATTTGTCATTGCAATGAGCGAGTTCTTTATTGATTACTGGTGGCTCATCTTCGGTGGTATCGGTGGCGGCATTTATTTCTTCATGCAGGCTTGGCGGCGTAACGAGAAAGTACAAGCCTTTATGGACCGTCTGATGTTGAAACTGCCCATATTCGGAGTGATGGTAGACAAGAGTTGCGTCGCACGTTGGACGAGAACCTTATCAACGATGTTTGCAGCAGGTGTACCTCTTGTCGAAGCTTTGGACTCGGTGGGCGGAGCCTCCGGGAATATTGTTTATCAAAGTGCGACCCAAAAAATTCAACAGGAAGTTTCCACTGGTACCTCACTCACCGCAGCAATGTCTAATGCCAATTTGTTTCCCTCGATGGTCCTTCAAATGTGCGCTATCGGCGAAGAGTCCGGCTCCATCGATCACATGCTGGGCAAGGCTGCTGACTTTTTTGAAGCGGAAGTAGACGACATGGTTGCAGGTATTTCCAGCCTCATGGAACCCATCATCATCGTGGTTTTGGGCACGGTCATCGGCGGCATCGTGGTCTCGATGTACCTTCCAATTTTCAAACTGGGCCAAGTGGTTTGATGTTGTCCGGAATGCAGTGGCTAGACGCAAGCCTTATCGGCGTTTTGGGGCTTTTGATTGGTAGCTTTTTGAATGTGGTGATCCATCGTTTGCCGAAGATGATGGAGCGCCAGTGGGCTGCAGAGTGCGCAGAGCTTTCCGGGAAAGAGGCTCCGCAGGTCGAAAAATTCAATCTGATGATTCCGCGGTCACGCTGCCCTCACTGCGGGGCTGTGATTGCATGGTACGAAAACGTTCCTGTCATCAGTTACTTCGCACTGAGGGGCAGCTGTTCCAAATGCAGAAAACCGATCAGCGTCCGCTATCCATTGGTAGAGATAGCGACAGGCGGACTTTTTTTCTTTTGTACGTGGCAATGGGGCGCCAGCCCCGCGGGGATTGCTTGGTGCGTTTTCAGCGCGTGCCTGGTGACCTTGGCATTGATTGATTGGGACACCACGCTGCTGCCCGACGACATTACTTTGCCGTTGTTGTGGCTCGGCCTTGTGGCGGCAGCATTACAGTGGACTCCAGTAGGTCTGAGCACAGCCTTTTGGGGTGCAGTTGCAGGCTATCTCTCCTTGTGGTCTATCTATTGGCTGTTTAAATTGGTCACTGGTAAAGAAGGTATGGGCTATGGAGACTTCAAACTCTTCGCCGCTCTAGGCGCTTGGTTTGGGTGGCCGGTGCTGATCCCCATGATCTTGATGGCCTCTGTCATCGGTGCCATAGTGGGTATCGCCATGAAGTTCACCTCCGGACTACGGGAAGGTGGTTACGTCCCCTTCGGACCGTTCCTTGCTGGCGCAGGGTTCACCGCGTTGATATTGGGTCCCCAGACCCTACGTAGCTTGGTAAATCTCTAGCGTCATGTCAAAGGGCATACGCGTCGGACTGACAGGTGGCATGGGCAGCGGAAAAAGTACCGTCGCTCGCTTTTTGACCCAACGCGGTGCTTACCTCATCGACGCAGATGCCATCTCACGCAGTACCACCTCAACGGGAGGGGCTGCGATATCCGAATTGATTCAAGCCTTTGGCCCTAAGGTTATCGGTCACGATGGTGCTTTGGATCGGGCGAAAATGCGAGAAATTGCATTCAAAGACACGAATGCAAGAAAACGCCTGGAAGCCATCGTTCACCCGCTAGTCAAGGCATTGATTGAGCTTGAAACACGGAGAGCAGATGCAATCTCGGCACCTTGCTTGCTGTACGACATTCCGCTTCTCGTGGAATCAAGCCATTGGCGCAAAAGCCTGGACACGATTGTTGTGGTGGACTGCACCGAAGATACGCAAATTGAACGCGTGAGCCGGCGCAGTGGACTAGCAGAAGCCGAGGTTCGCGCCGTGTTGGCGGCCCAAGCAATGCGGATGAAGCGCCTCAAAGGTGCAGACTTTGTGATCTTCAATGATGGGATCACTTTGAGTCAACTTGAGACTCTGACGAAGCAAATAAGTGTGCAGTTCGGGCTATGATCCGACGTCCGGAAAAAACAGCGTGATCCTCTACGAATACCCCTTCAACGAACGCATTCGCACCTATTTGCGTTTGGAGCATTTGTTTCTCCGTTTGGCTGAGTTGATGGGCCGAGCTTCTCCGTTGGACCACCATTACGCACTGACCACCATTTTTGAAGTGATGGATGTGGGGGCACGCGCGGATTTGAAGTCTGATGTCCTTAAAGACCGTCAGCAGGATCTCCAGCGCTGGGCAGCCACCTTGGCTCCGTTAGCTGAATCCATTCACCTTCTGCTCAAGATGTTGAGAGATTCCGGTGCACCCCAGAAAGTGATGGCGGTGGGCGGACAGTTTCAGCAGAATTTGCCACAGGGCCGTACGTTTCAGTTACTGCGTTTAGCACTCGATCCTGAACTGCAAGTCATTCCTGAAATCAGCGGCAACCGGCTCATGGTGTCTATTCGCCTGATGCGACACGACGCGGATGACCGCTTGCACGCATGCGGCCAAGACACTGCCTTCGAGCTCACACTGTGCTCGTAAGGGCTGAGCTCGCCTTAACCAAAACAGAAGATGGCAGAGACTGAAAAAATCGTCCGGTGCCCCGGATGTGGCGGAGATAGTGTTTTTGGCCCGTCCAACCTCTACCGCCCCTTTTGCAGCGAACGCTGTAAAAATCACGATCTAGGCGCTTGGGCGAGTGAAGCATTTCGCGTACCGACGGAAGCCCCCCCGGAAGACGTACCGTTCGGCGATCCAAAAATGCAATAAATCAGGCTGTAGCGCCCGATGAATCTGCGCCAGCAGCTACAAAAATAGTAGCACCAACAAAGTTGCGCTCTTGTGCAAACCAGTCCAACACAGGAATGGTCCCAGGTAACACTGGATACGCCCGCACTGGTAATTGTTGCCACGAGTAAGCCTGGCCCTCACGCATTTCCAGCTCGCCGCTCCACTCAAGCACTTTGCAAAAGTGAAGTCTCACCAAGGCATGTGGATAGTCCACCAGCTCCACGCGCCAAGGAGTTGCATTTGCGATGGTGACCCCTATCTCCTCTAGAAGCTCCCGGCGCAAGGCCTGCTCAATCGATTCACCCTGCTCGACTTTGCCACCGGGGAACTCCCAGTAACCTGCATAGGCCTTGCCCTCAGGACGAGACGTCAAAAGGAAAGCACCATCAGGAAGTATCAGAACTCCCACTGCCACCTCCACCACCTTGCGATTCACCCCGCCTTCACGTGCTATCAACGGGTCAGCCACCATAGGCTGGATCATGGCAGGGCGGTTCTGCCCGCAAAGTCGCGGGCAAACTGGTAGGCAACGCGACCACTGCGGGCACCGCGCTCCAGGGCCCACAGCAATGCTTCAGACCTTGCAGCGGCAATCTGTTCTGCACCGAATCCCAGACTACTCAGCCATTGGTCGACGATAGACAAATACTCGTCCTGGCTGAAGGGGTAGAAGCTGATCCACAAACCGAATCGCTCCGATAGGGAGATCTTCTCCTCGACACCTTCACCGGGATGGACCTCGCCATCCTCGGTGTGTTTGTAGGTGTTGTTCTCGGACATGTACTCAGGCAACAGGTGGCGGCGGTTGCTGGTCGCGTATATCAGCACATTGGGCGTAGAAGCAGCGACCGATCCATCTAGTACAGACTTCAGCGCCTTGTAGCCGGGCTCGCCATCGTCAAAGCTGAGGTCATCGCAAAAAATGATGAACTTTTCGGGGCGCGAAGCGATGAGCTCAATGATGTCCTGCAAGTCGATCAAATCTGCTTTGTCGACTTCAATCAGTCGCAAGCCTTTTGGTGCAAACGTATGCAAGCAAGCACGTATCAACGAGGATTTTCCTGTCCCACGTGCGCCTGTAAGTAACACATTATTCGCTGTGCCCCCTCGGACAAACTGAGCGGTGTTGCGATAAATCTTTTCCTTCTGATCGTCGATCTCACGAAGCGACTCAAGGTTCATGGCACCCACGTGAGCAACCGGACCGATGACACCTTGGCCTGAGCTGCGACGACGGTATCTAAAAGCTATAGATGCAGTCCAATCTGGTGCGGTCAATGTGTGGGGTAGAGACGCCTCCACACGATCCATAAAGAGTTCGGCACGCGCGAAAAATCGCTCCAAGGCATCGTTCATGGCGCGCCCCGTCAAGACCGGTAGTCAGCGTTGATC
>RFQA01000001.1 GCA_009925925.1 Betaproteobacteria bacterium | reverse complement strand
GGTCATGGCCTCCACCTGGTCGTGCGTCACATAAATGATGGTGCTGCCCAGCTCGCGGTGCAGGCGCGCAATCTCGATGCGCATGTGCACGCGCAGCTCGGCGTCGAGGTTGGAGAGCGGCTCGTCAAACAAGAACACTTGTGGATCGCGCACGATGGCACGACCAATGGCCACGCGCTGGCGCTGCCCGCCCGACAGAGCTTTGGGCTTGCGGTCCATCAGGGGCTCGAGGCCCAGAATCTTGGCCGCAGCGTCTACCTTGGTGGCCACTTCGGCCTTGGGAACACCGGCGTGCTTGAGGGCAAAGCCCATGTTCTCGCGCACCGTCATGTGGGGGTAGAGCGCGTAGCTCTGGAACACCATGGCAATGCCGCGCTTGGACGGGTCCACATGGTTCATGACCTGGTCGCCGATGCGCAGCTCGCCGCTGGTGATGTCTTCCAGGCCCGAGATGGCGCGCAACAGCGTGGACTTGCCGCAGCCCGAGGGACCCACGAACACCACGAATTCGCCGTGTTTGATGTCGAGGTCCACGCCCCGGATGATGTCGATCTCGCCGAATGATTTGCGGACCTGGGTGAGTTTGACGTCTGCCATGTTCTATTCCTCGTCGACTCGGTTGTTTAGGCGGCGTGCAGCGTCAAGCGCTGCTCGCCCATGCGGCGGGTGGATACGCACAAGCTGATGTCACCCACCGCGCCGGTGGTTTCCAGCCAGAAGCCGGTGGTGCCGCCCTTGAGGGTGAGCAGGTTGGGGCCTAGCAGCTTGGCTGCGCCGGTTACTTGCACATGCACCACGTCGTCCATAAACGGCAGCAGGCGACCGGCTTGGTCCAGCGCGCGCACGATGACGCGGGTGGCGTCTTTCTCATGGGCTTGCAATTGCGTGTCGTCCACCTGCACTTGCAACGTGGTGGGCACCGGGTTGCCCGAAAGCTTGATGGTGGAAACCGCCTTGCCGTTGACATAGCCGGTTACTGTGGCATCGCGCCACAGCATGCCCCAGGCGCCCAGGTCGTTCATGTTGACGTGGCGGCTGTCAAAGATGACCGGCGCATGCGGCAGGTGCGGGTAGCGCTCGCGGTCAGGCTCGGCGCGCTTGGGTGCAAAGTCGCCCACTTGCAGTTCCACGTAGTCGCAGTTGGTGAGCACGATCAGGGGCAGTACCTCGCAGCGGTCTTTCTCGCCCCGGGCCCAGTAAGTTACGGGTTGCAGCACCACTTGCTCGGCAGGGCTGCACTGGCTGGTGTAGCCCCAGGCGGCGAACTTGGGTTCGCGGAAGATGTCCATCACGCCGTGGTGGCAGATGCGGTCGCCCGCGCCGAAGTCTTTGTGGGTGTTGTAGTCAAACATGCACCAGCCGATGGCGCCGCTGATGACCGGGTTTTCGTACGCCTTGTTCAGCACATCCAGATGCCGGCGCACATGCTCGGCCTGGCGGTCTTCCGGGTCAATGCGCTTGGTGGGGTACATGTGGCCGTTGAACTCGGTCACCAGGTACGGCACCTCGTGGGCCAAGCCGGTCACCTGACGGGGCTGGCGCAGCGGGGTGGGGGCAATGCCCTTCATCCACTCTGGGGGGGCCACGTGGCAGAAGTCGTTCACGGTGTACACGTCTTCCAGCAGCTCGCTGTTCTCGATGTAGCGCACGCCGCCGGTCTGGCGGGTGCTGTCCAGGCTGCGGGCCATCGCGTTGGTGCGGGTGTAGAAGTCGTGGTTGTCTTGCGACTCGTTGATGCGCACGCCCCAGATGATGATGGAGGGGTGGTTCCAGTCGCGCTCGACCATGCGGCGCACGTTCTCCACCGACTCGTCCTGCCAAGCCTGGCCACCGATGTGCTGCCAGCCGGGGATTTCTTCAAACACCAGGAGGCCAATCTCGTCGCAACGGTCCAGAAAGTAAGTGGACTGCGGATAGTGCGAGGTGCGAACCAGGTTGCACTTGAGCACGTCTTTCATGACGTCGGCGTCTTTGGCTTGGGCACGCTGGCCCATGGCGTAGCCCACGTAGGGGAAGCTCTGGTGGCGGTTGAGGCCGCGGATCTTGAGCGGCTTGCCGTTGAGGAAAAAGCCCTCGGTGGTGAAGCGCGCAGTGCGAAAGCCAAAGCGGGTGCTGTGCTGGTCGCTGCCGGCGCTGGTGTTCAGCGTGACGCGGGCCCCATACAGCACAGGGCTGTCCAGCTCCCACAGCGCGAGGCCGGCCAGTGACTCAAACGAGGCGCTGAACTCTGCGCCAGACACATCCACGGTTTGCTGGTGCAGCACGGCGCCATCCACACTGCACAGCTCCACCAGTGCGGTGCCGGTGAAGGCCGCCTGCGTGGGGTTGGCCAGAAAGCCTTTGACGGTGAGGCCCTTGGCGTCGCTCAGTTCGTTAGCGGTTTCGACCTTGATGTTTGCAATCGACACGGCGTCGTTCACTTGCAGCCACACATCGCGGTAGATGCCGGCGTAGGTCAGGTAGTCGATCTGGCCGCCGAAGGGGGGAATCTCGGGGTTCTCGCTGCCGTCCACCTTCACGGTGATGAGGTTGTCGCCTTCTTTCAGCAAGCCAGTTAGGCGGGCGCAAAAAGGTGTGTAGCCGTCTTTGTGGGCCGCTACTTGCTGGCCGTTGACCCAGACCACGCTGTTGGCCATGGCGCCGTCAAAGCGCAGGGCCACTTCGCGGCCGGCAAATGCGGGCTGCCAAGCCAGGGTGTACTGGTAGGCAAATTCCTTTTGGAAAGCGCGTTCGTCGAAGTAGGTCATGTCCAGGTCAACGGCGTTGTGCGGCAGCCGAACGGCCTCACCGGCAGCGGCCTTTGCGATGAGCTCAGACGAAAAAGAGGTGTGAAAGGTCCAGCCCGAGACGAGCTTGGTAACGGTACGCATGTGAAAAGCCTTATTTGACGGAGCCCAGCATGCCCTGTACGAACTGCCGTTGCATTGCGAAGAAGACGACCAGGGTGGGCAATGTGGCCAGCACAGCCGCCACCATGATTACGCCGAAGTCAGGAAAGTAGGCCGACCCCAAGGAGGACAACACCAGGGTAATGGTCTTGAGTTCGTTGGACTGCAAAACGATCAGGGGCCAGAGGAAGTTGTTCCAGGCCGTCATGAAAATGATCACAAAGGCCGCTGCGTACGTAGAGCGCATCACCGGCACGTAAACGAACAGGAAGATCTGCCATTCCTTGAGACCGTCCAGGCGCGCGGCTTCTCGCAGCTCGGACGGGAAAGCCTTGGTACTTTGCCGGAAGTAAAAAATGATGTACGCAGAAGCCAGTGTGGGCAGGATCACCCCCATATGGGTGTCCAGCAGATCAAATTGCGCCATCAGGATGAACAGTGGGATCATCAACGCAGCGAAAGGGATCATCAACGTAAGCAGCAGGCCGTTGTAGACGCGCTCACGGGCTTTGGAGCTAAAGACTTCAAAGCCGTAGCCCGCCATCGAGGAGATCATCAGGGTGACAAATCCACCGACGAGCGCGATTTTTCCTGAGTTCCAGAAAATCTGCACCATGTCGAAGGTTTTGTTGAGCTTCTCCAGATTTCCCAGCAGTGCGCCGCCAAATGAAAATTTGCCTTTGGTGACATCGACCGATGCGTTAGTAGCGCTGATGACCATCCATGCAAATGGGAACAGCGACAGGAAGGCCATGACCCCGAGGAAGAGGTACACGCCGGTCATGCGGAATTTTTCAGCCCAGTTAGTCATTCATTGCGCTCCCGGGCAGCATAGAACTGGACGGCAGCCAGCAGGGCGACCAGCACTACGATCACGTAAGACACCGTGGCGGCGTAGCCGAAATTAGGTACGAATTTGAAAGACAGGTTGTAAATGTAGAGGGACAACGTGAGCGTGCTGTCCGACACCACGCCACTTACGGCGGTAATGTTCATGGGCTCGTCAAACAACTGCAGGGTGCCGATGGTGGACGTCACTGTGGTAAACAAAATCACTGGCTTAAGCATGGGGATGGTGATGGACACAAAGCGGCGATACGCCGAAATGCCATCAATCCGGGCGGCTTCATAAATCGACTTGTCGATGTTCTGCATGGCCGCAAGATAGAAGATCATGTTGTAGCCTGTCCAGCGCCAGGTGATAGCCGTGATGATGACGACTTTGGACCAGAACGGATCATTCAGCCAGGCGATAGGCTCACTGATGATTCCCAGCCACGCGAGCGCGTGGTTGATCAGACCGTCATACGAAAACATGCTTTTGAACAGCACCGAGTACGCAACCAGCGATGTGACGCAGGGCAGGAACACTGCAGTGCGCAAGAGACCGCGGAAGCGCAGGTTCGGCATGTTCAGACAACTTGCCATGATCAGTGCCAGCACGATCATGATCGGGACTTGGATGATCAGGAAGATGAAGGTGTTTTGTAACGCCCTCAGAAAAATCGGATCGCTTGCAAGGCGCACCACGTTCCCGGTACCCACGAACTCCACCACCGTGCCCTGTCCGGCGTGGAGGGACATCCACAGAGACTTGACGATCGGATAGGCCATGAAGACCCCGATCAGTACAAGTGCTGTAGATACAAAAAGCCAACCGTTGACGTCGTAAAAACGGCGGTAGCTGGTCGTAGGCTTCAGGCCCATGGTGCTCCTTCAGTTCAGGGTTGCAGGGCGCTTATTTGACTTGCGAGGCGAGCTGGTTGTGGATGTTTTCCATCGCCTTTTCGACCGGCACACCTTGTGCAAGGCCAGGTAGCTGGGCGGCTACAGCAGCATCACCTTCGTAGGTGTACATGCCGTAGTTCACAGCTGGCACTTTGCCCATCCAGTCACTGAACTTCTGCCACACCTTGTCGCCACCGAAGAATGCGTCGCCCTCAGAGTAGGCTTTGCCACCGCGGGAAGCCAGCAGAGAGCCCACCGCACCGCGGGACTGCAGGATGGTTTGGTAGAAATCCACATCCTTGGCATAAATCTGGTTCAAGAAGTCGATTGCAGCTGCCTTTTCCTTGCCGCTGGAGAGCACGTACCAGCTGGAACCGCCCAGGTTGGAGGCGTTTACAGCGCCTGGCACATTCAAGCGCGGAGTCGGCGCGACGGCCCACTTGCCGGATTGGCTGGCTTCGGCTTTCACGGAACCAGTGATCCACACACCTGTGGTTATGGATGCAACGTCACCCTTGTTCAAGGCCCCGACCCACTCGCCCCATCCGGAGGTGGGCTTGTAGATGCCGGACTTCAGGAACTTGACTTGAGTTTCCAGCGCGGCTTTGAGCGCGGGGTTGTTCTTGATGTCCAGCTTGCCGTCTTTGTCAAAGTACCAACGGCCGGCACCTTGCATCATGACGCGAATGAGACCACCGTCGGACGGGTCCATGGCAAACATCTTCTTGCCGGTTTTGGTTTCGACTTGCTTGCCGATTTCCAGGTAACGGTCCCAGGTGATGTTCTGCATGTCCTTGTCGCTGAAGCCGGCTTGCTTGATCAGGTCGCTGCGGTAGTACATGCCGGTGGTACCGGTGTCGAAAGGAACGCCATAGACTTTGCCGCCCATGGTCATCAGGTTGACCTTGTAGTTGGCAAACGCTTTGTGGTCCACCTTGCCGGATAGAGATTCAAACGCGCCGGGGAAAGAGCGCAGGTACTTGGGGGCGTTGTAGTCTTCCACCAGCACGATGTCGGGCAGGTTCTTGGTCACGCCGGAGGCCAGGGTGGTTTGCAGCTTTTGCTCCAGGTCAGCCTTGGCCATGTCCACGATGTTGAATGTCACTCCGGGGTTCTTGGCGGTGTAGCGCTTGGCCGCCTCTTGCATGATGGCGATGTTGAAGTTCGGGTCCCATGCCCAGATGGTGACTTCGCCGGCGTTGGCGGCGTGGCTGGCCATCAGGCCGGTGGTGCCCAGGGCCAGGCCCAACATGGCGGCAGCGGTGCTGCGGATGGTGAAGCGTTTTGCGAAATTCATAGTCTGTCTTCCTGTTGATAGGGGGTCAGGCACGTCATGCGGGGCGAACCGTCGCATGCGTATCTGTTGTCTCCAGAGTCCGTGCCTGCCAAAAAATGTGAGGCGGGGCTGGCTCTGCCTTTGTAAATGAAACCAGAGTGAGTTGGGGTTGAATCCTGGTACCGGCTGGCGTCCTTTCGTAAATTTAAGCGGTTAAATTTCTGACTGAAACACATGTCGACATTCGTACCGCCACCGGTCCGGAAGGCTTGCAGACCCGCCGGGGAGACATCCGAAAATTAAAAATTTAAGCGGTTAAATTCGACAATTTTTCGAGTATACCTACGGGTATCCGCAAAAAAACCGGCTCCTAGGGTAAGTCCTAGGGATCAAAAAACGTATCAATCGATGCCAATTCACACGAAATTGCAGCGCCCATGGCTACCCTGAGTGAAGTCGCCCGTCTGGCAGGAGTCACCACCGCCACGGTGTCCAATGTGCTGCGCAACACGCAGAAGGTGAAGCCAGCCACGGTGCAAAAGGTGCAGGAAGCGATTGCCGCCACCGGCTACCGCCCCAACCTCATGGCACGCGCACTGGCCGAAGGCAAGTCGTCCATGGTGGCGCTGGTGCTGCCCGACATCAACAACCCCTTCTACCCCGAGTTCGTGCGGGTGGCCGAGCGGGTGGCGCGGCATCGCAACTACTTTCTGATGGTGTGCAACACCGACGAGCGCCCTGACATCGGCCGCGCGTATCTGCACCAGATTGCCGGTACGCTGGCCGACGGCGTGCTGGTGCTGCACACCGGTATCAGCGCGGACGACATCAATGAGCTGAAGACCCGGCGATCCCCTATCGTGCTGGCGTCCGAAGAGCAGGTGGACCTCGCCAATCGCATTCCCCATGTGGTGGTGAACTTCCACCGCGCGGGCGAAATTGCAGGGCAGCATTTGCTGGACTTGGGCCACCAGCGCATTGGTGCCATCGTAGGTTGCGGCCTGGAGGGCATGCAGCTTGGGCGTCTGGACGGGTTCAAAAGCGCCTTGTCTGTCGCCGGCATTACGCTGGCTGAGCCAATGGTCCGCAATGTGAGCGACACCGTGGCCGGCGGCCATGAGGCGACCGATTCATTGCTGGAGCAGCACCCCGACATCACCGCCATTTTTTGCACCAATGATTTGATGGCCTATGGCGCCAGCCAGGCGCTGGCCGATCGGGGCATCCGCATCCCGCAAGACATTTCCCTCATCGGCATTACCGACATCCAGCTTGCGCGCGACATGCGCCCGGCGCTTACTACCGTGGCCCTCGGCATTGAGCAGGTGGCCACCATCTCCATCAACCTGTTGCTGGATTTGATTGAAAACCCCCAGCACGAACCCACCATCGTGCACGTGCCCGATCCGGTGCTGGTGGTGCGGGCCTCCACCGGCCTTCTGCGAAGTAGCGTTTAAGGACAGTTCGGCACAGGGGAGAAGTCAGCCCTCAGCTTGCTATTAAAATAGAAGCAGCCTGCGCATGTTTCATGAGGGCTAATGGCATTTTTTACCTAAAAATACCGGTGGAACCGTTCAGGCGGTTGCTGCGGTAAATGCAATCTCCAGCAGATAGTCCGGGCTGGCCATCTCGGCGCTCACGCACACCCGGGCCGGTGCGCAACCCTCTGGGAGCCAGGCTTGCCACGCGGCATTGAAGGCAGCACGGTCGCTCATGTGCTTGAGGTAGATGGTGGCAATCAGTAGACGGCTTTTGTCACTGCCAGCCAGCGCCAGCGTGCGCTCGGCTTGTGCAAACACAGCTTGCGATTGGCTGGTGATGTTTGTGCCGCCTTCGGGCACTTCCACAAAATAGGCAGTGCCGTTGTGCACCACCGCGTCGGACCATTGGGCGGCAGGGTGGATGCGTTGGATGGGGGAGCTGTTCATGGGGAATCCTGTTTAGGGCTTGACGCTTTGGCGCATCCTACTTGAGGCGGCGTTTTCCGCCTCTTGCCGGTTTGGTCGCCTGCGGCAGCGTCATGGTGTCCAGCTGCAGCATGGTGTCCAAGTGGTTCATGAAGTGGTGCAGGTAGGCGGGAGACAGGTCTTGCATCAGACCCAAAGTGCGCAGCACCAGCCGGTGGGAATTGAGCGGGCCGGCGTTGGCGGGGCCTTGTTGCAGCGCGTGCTCCACCTGGTCTTGCACCTTCATGCGTTGCCACGACTGTCTGAATTGCTGCACGCTTTTCATCTCCACCGTGCGTGTGGGGCTGGAAGCCGTTGCCGCGTTTTCAGTGACTGCCGCGATGCTCTGCAAGCTGCGGTTCAGGGCCTTTAGGGCGTCCAGGCCTTTGCGGGGAATCGCAGTGCGTGGCCGCGCCGGGAGATGGCGCATGCGCTTAAGCAGGGCGGGCATGGCGTGCGACGCGTCAGTCATGGGCAGCTTGCGTACCTTTGGGTACCGGGGCCATTTCCACCCGGCGGTTCAGGGCCCTGCCGCTCTCGTTTTGGTTCGATGCCACGGGCTGCTGTGCGCCAAAAGCCGCAGCAAACACGCGCGAGGCGGGCATGCCCTCTTCAATGAGTGCGCGCGTCACGGTGAGCGAGCGTTGGGCGGAAAGCTCCAGGTTGTCGGCAAAGTGCCGGTTGGCTCCTGAGACGGCTACGTTGTCCGTAAAGCCGCTGACCATGAGCATCTCGTCCCGCTCACCCAGGTAGACCTGCAGTGGCGGCACCAGGCTTTTGAGCAGCTGCCGCCCGTCGGAGCGCAGTTGGTCGGAGTTGACGGCAAACAGCACGCTGCCACTGATGCCGATGCGCCCGTTACTCAAGGTAACGCGGCCCGATTGCAAGGGGATGGCCAAGGCCTTATCCAAGGCCATGCGGCGCTGTTCTTCCTGCTGGCGTTTTTTGACTTCGGACTCCAGGTTGGCGACCAGGTCCATCTGTACCACCAACACCCCGACCAGAATCAGCACAAACGCACCCAGCAGGCCGGCCATCAGGTCGCCAAAAGTAGCCCAGACCGGGGCGCTATCGACCGCGCTGTCGTCCATGGTGTCGATGTCCGTCATCACGCAGTCCCTGCGGTAGCGACGGCCTGATTGCGCAGCTTGCGCAGGTCTTCCACCACTGCTTTTTGCGAGCTCAGACTGAGGTCGATCACCTCACGCGCCTGGGCCACGTAGTAGGCCAGCTGCTCGTCACTGCGCTCCATGGATTGGTTGAATGCGGCCTCCACCCCCCGCAGGCTTTGGACCAGCTGCTCGCTGGTACCCACAAACAGTTCCACCGCTTGCTGGAAGCTGCTGCCGAGGTTGGAAAGTTCGGTGGCACTGCCACCCACTTGCGCGGCCAAGTGGTCGGCCTTGTCGGCTTGTAGCGCCAGTGTTTGCGAAAACTGCTCATGCACTTGCAGCAGCGTGCGGCCGGTGTTGGCGACCAAGGTGTCGATGGCGGCGCGCTGGCCTTGCGTGGTGGCCTCGGCCGATTGCAGCACGCCGTGCAGGCGCTCCATGAGCTGTTGGCGCTCTTGCAGTGCCAGCGTGTCACGTTCGTCCAGCTGGCTCACGCCGGTGCGAAGTTGCAGGGTGAGTTCGCTGATGCGAGCAGCGGCGGCTTCGCTGCGGGCGGCTTCTTCTGCACGCAAGTCGTTCAGTCCAGTGCGCCACTGGTTGGTAAGTTGGTCCATGCGGGCTTGCTGCTGTTCTGCCCACGTGGCCTCGGCCTGCTGTTGGGCAGCGACCAGCGCTTCAGATTGCGTCAGCACACGGGCCATGCCGGCTATGGCTGCACTCGCTTGGCTGGCGGTGTGCTCGGTGATGGTGGCCACGTTGGCTTCCAGCGTGCGGGCCAAAGCCTGTTGCTGCGCCTGCGCGTGTTCGCCCGCGCGCTGCCATTCGGTCTGCAGGGTGGCGGTGCTCTCATTCAGGGCGCGTGCCCAGTCGGCCGTCAGGGTGTGGGTGCCATCGCGGAAGGCAGCTTGCACGCCCTGGAGTTGCGCTTGCAAAGCTTCACGCATCTGCGTGTGTTGTTGGCGCGTCTCGGCTACCAGCTGCTGCAGGGCGGATTCCATCACCGGCACGATGGCTTCGCTGGTTTGCTTGGCGCCCGCCAACAGGCTGTCTTGCAGGCTTTGCCCCACGGCTGTGGCCAGGCCGGTGTAGGCGCGGCCGACGTCGGCGTGGAAGGCTTGCTGCTGGGCTTCCAGCCGTGTGTTCAGGGCCAGGTTGCGTTGTTCGATCTGCTCCATCAACCGGCTGAGCTGTTCTGCCACCGCAGGCAGTGCCTGCACCTGCTGCTGCTGGGCAAGAAGCCCGGCTTCCCGTTGGTGGGCCAGAGTGAAGGGCCGCAGCACAGTGGCAATGCGACTGTCCAGCAGGCGGGTGACTTGCAGGCGCTCGCGGCGGCAAAGTGCGGACACCAGACCCAGCAAAGCCGATGTCGCCACCCCCGCCACCGAGGTACCAAAGGACAAGCCAAGACCTTTGATAGGTGCCGCAAGCGCCGCGCGAATAGCTTGCAGGTCGGCAGAGCCCTCCAAGGCAAAGACGGCGCCTTTGAAGGTCATGACCATGCCCAGAAAGGTGCCCAGCATGCCCAGCATGACCAACAGGCCAACGAGATACGGAGTGAGCGACGGGCCGGGTAGGCCCACCCGCTCACCCTCAATGCGCGCACGTACGCTGGGTTGCAATGCGGAGGGTACGCGGGCCAACCATGCGCTGAGCGACTCCAGCGGTTCGCCCATGTCGGTGAGCGCCTGCCGCAAGGTGTTGGTGCTGGCGCGGTAGCTGGACATTTCCCGCAGGCCGATGGCATATACCGCACCTATGAGCAACGTCATGCACAGAGCCAGATAACTGGTGCCTACAAAGCCCAGAGCAATCCAGCCCACAAAAACAGCCCCTGCGCCTACAGCGGCAGGGATGACGAAACGGTTCATATCTTGAGTCATAAGGTGTCAGGCCCCGGTCTGCCAGGCCTCTACCAGGCCGGTGACGGGTTCCAATCTAAAGTGCAGTTCCGCCACCAGGGCGTCGTGAAAATCTTGCTCGAATGCGGCCATGGAGAGCGCGGAATCCTGGCGATAACGGTGAAAACGCCGCTCCAGCAATGCGGAGAGCTTGGCTAGCAGTGCCTGAGCGCGTTCACCCAGCATGTCTTCCAGGGTGGCATCCATCTGGGCCAATTGGCTCAGGCGGGGGCTGGTGCGGGCAAGTACCTCCCGGCAATGCTGGCGGAACGGGCCTATGCGCAGCTCCATGCGACGCTGGATGTCCAGGTAGCGCTGGCGGTAGCTGCCGTAGTCCTCATCTTCCGCCGGTTCGGGCGCCGCTTGGGCAATGCCCGCCACGCGCACCTGCGCAGGCACCGCCCGCACCGGTGCTTGCCGGATGAATCCGGTCAAGTCATCACGCAGCTGTTGCAATGCCTGGCTCAGGTCGGGCTCATGCGCGGTCCGGGATGCAACCACTTTGGTTGCTTTGGTGATGGCGGGCAAGGCGCCACGCAATGCCATGGCATCCAGTGGCCCCAGCCACGCGCTCCAATGGAGTGCCCAGTCCGGCCGGGTGGGTCGGACTTCTATCGCACTCCAGGTTTCCAGCAGACCGATGAGCCCCGGCGTTCCGGAACTCAGCGTCATCAAACGTCGATGTTGCCGGCGCGCAAGGCGTTGGTTTCAATGAAGTCGCGGCGGGGTTCGACTTCATCGCCCATCAGCATGGTGAACACGCGGTCGGCTTCGATGGCGTCGTCGATCTGTACGCGTAGCAGGCGGCGCACGGTCGGGTCCATGGTGGTTTCCCACAGCTGGGCGGGGTTCATTTCACCCAAGCCTTTGTAGCGCTGGCGGCTGGAGGTGCGCTCGGCTTCGCCGATCAGCCATGCCATGGCTTCACGGAAGTCGGAGACTTTCTCTTCCTTCTGCTTCTCGCCTTCGCCGCGCATGACGCGGGCGCCTTCGCTCAGCAGACCGCGGAAGGTGTTGGCAGCTTCGGCCAGTGCGGCGTAGTCGGCACCGTGCACAAAGTCCTGGGTGAGCACGCTGCTCTTCACGTTGCCGTGATGGCGGCGGCTGATGCGCAAAATGGGCTTGTCGGTGCGGGCATCGAACTCGCCAGCCACTTCGGCGTCAGGCAACTTGGCTTGCAGGGCTGCGGCTGAGACTTCGGCATCTGCTACGGTGTCGAGGTTGAGCACCACGCCATCGGCCACGGAACGCAGAGCCTCCGCATCCATGAAGTTCTTGAGACGGGCGATCACGGCCTGGGCCAATTGATGTTTACGGGCCAGTTCCGCCAGCGTGTCGCCGCTCAGGGTGGTGCCGTTGGGACCGCCTGTATAGACCGAAGCGTTGACCAATGCGATGCGGAGCAAGTAGCCGTCCAGCTCAGCAGGGCCTTGCAGGTAGAGCTCTTCCTTGCCGGACTTGACTTTGTAAAGCGGGGGCTGGGCAATGTAGATGTGGCCGCGCTCCACCAGCTCGGGCATTTGGCGGTAGAAGAAGGTCAAGAGCAGCGTACGGATGTGGGCACCGTCCACGTCCGCGTCGGTCATGATGATGATGCGGTGGTAGCGCAGCTTGGCGACGTTGAAGTCGTCCCCACCGGTGCTACCGCCAGCCTTGCCGATGCCGGTACCCAGTGCGGTGATCAGTGTCAGGATTTCGTTGCTGGTGAGCAGCTTCTCGTAACGGGCTTTTTCCACGTTCAGGATCTTGCCGCGCAAGGGCAAGATGGCCTGGAACTTCCGGTCGCGACCCTGCTTGGCGGAGCCGCCGGCGGAGTCACCCTCGACGATGTAGATCTCGCACATGGCCGGGTCTTTTTCCTGGCAGTCAGCCAGTTTGCCGGGCAGGCCCATGCCATCGAGCACACCTTTGCGGCGGGTCATGTCACGGGCTTTGCGGGCGGCTTCGCGGGCGCGGGCGGCTTCGATGATCTTGCCGACGATGATCTTGGCATCGTTCGGGCGCTCTTCCAGGTAGTCGGCGAGGAGCTTGCCCACGATGTCCTCTACCGGACCGCGCACTTCGCTGGAGACCAACTTGTCTTTGGTCTGGCTGGAGAACTTGGGCTCGGGCACCTTCACCGACAGCACGCAGCACAGGCCTTCGCGCATGTCGTCACCGGTAACTTCGACCTTGGCCTTCTTGGCCATTTCGTTTTGTTCGATGTACTTGCTGATGACGCGGGTCATCGCGGCGCGCAAACCGGTCAAGTGGGTACCACCGTCGCGCTGGGGGATGTTGTTAGTGAAGCACAGCACCTGCTCGTTGAAGCCGCTGTTCCATTGCATGGCCACTTCCACGCCGATGTTGGTGCCCTGGTCGCTCTGGCGGTCGCCCATGGCGTGGAACACATTGGGGTGCAGAACCGTCTTGCCTTTGTTGACGTAGTTCACAAAGCCCTGCACGCCACCGGCGCCGGCAAAGTCGTCTTCCTTGCCGCTGCGCTCGTCCTTGAGGCGGATGCGCACGCCGTTATTCAGGAAGCTGAGTTCGCGCAGGCGTTTGGACAGGATTTCGTAGTGGAAATCGTTGTTTTCCTTGAAGATTTCGGTGTCTGGCAGGAAGTGCACTTCAGTGCCGCGCTTTTCGGTGTCGCCGATGATCTTCATGGGCGAGACTTCGATGCCGTTCTGCGTCTCGACGATGCGGTTTTGTACAAAGCCTTTGCTGAATTCCAGCGTGTGGACTTTGCCATCACGGCGGATGGTCAGGCGCAGCATTTTGGACAGCGCGTTCACGCAGGACACACCCACGCCGTGCAGACCACCGGACACCTTGTAGCTGTTCTGGTTGAACTTGCCGCCAGCGTGCAATTCGGTCAGTGCGATTTCCGCTGCGGAGCGCTTGGGTTCGTGCTTGTCATCGAGCTTGATGCCAGTGGGGATGCCACGGCCGTTGTCGACCACGCTGATGGAGTTGTCGGAGTGGATGGTGACCAGAATGTCGTCGCAATGGCCTGCCAGAGACTCGTCGATGGAGTTGTCCACCACTTCAAACACCAGATGGTGCAAGCCGGTGCCATCGGACGTGTCGCCGATGTACATGCCGGGGCGCTTGCGCACGGCTTCCAGGCCTTCAAGAATCTGGATGGAGCCTTCGCCATAGGCCTCAGTCGCACCGGCTTGGTTGGTGTCGATGGTGGGCTGGAAGTTGGAACTGTCGGCTCCGCCCTCGCCCGTGTGCACAGCGCCATCGGCGTTTTCAGGGGTGGAAACCGACTTGTTTTCTTCAGTCATGGCTAGCTTCTCTTCGAAAAATCTCAAACTCTTGAATGACCAAACCCCCGGTGAGCGGGGGTTTGATTGCGCGGGCAGCTACTATTTTTGTAGCATCAGATTCTCATGGGCATCACGACGTACTTGAAGGTCGTGTTGTCGGGGATGGTGATCAGGGCAGAACTGTTGCCGTCGGACAGCTCCACTTTCACCATGTCCTGGCTCATATTGCTCAGGGCGTCGATCAGGTAGGTCACGTTGAAGCCGATCTCGATGCTGTCGCCGCCGTAGTCGATGTCCAACTCGTCCACCGCTTCTTCCTGCTCGGCGTTGTTGGAGGCTACGCGCAGGCTGCCGGGATCAATGTTCAGGCGCACGCCCTTGAACTTGTCGCTGGTCAGGATGGCGGTGCGTTGCAGCGTTTTGAGCAACGCTTCGCGGCCCAGGGTGATGCTGTTCTTGTGGTTCTTGGGGATGACGCGGTTGTAGTCGGGGAATTTGCCTTCCACCAACTTGGTCACGAACTCCATGCCGTCGAACGTGAATTTGGCCTGGTTGTTCGCGAATTGCATCTCGATGGCGCCTTCGGCGTCAGACAGCAAGCGTTGCAATTCGATGACCGTTTTGCGGGGCAGAATGACTTCCTGCTTGGGCACTTCCACATCGAGCGTGGCAGAGGCGAATGCTAGGCGGTGGCCATCGGTGGCGACCAGGCTGAGCTGCTTGCCTTCGGCTACAAAAAGAATGCCGTTGAGGTAGTAGCGAATGTCGTGGACTGCCATGGCGAAGGACACCTGGCTCAGAAGGTTCTTCAGGGTTTTTTGCGGCACGCTGAACACGGGGCCGAAGCTGGCGCTTTCCTGCACCAGAGGGAAGTCCTCTGCTTGCATGGTCTGGAGCGTGAACTTGCTCTTGCCGCCTTTGAGGATGATTTTGCTTTGGCTGGATTCCAGAGACACGGTCTGGTCACCGGGCATGGTGCGCAGGATGTCGATCAGCTTGCGTGCTCCGATGGTGGTGGTGAAGTTGCCGGTGTCGCCGCCCAGTTCTGCCGTAGTACGGATCTGGATTTCGAGGTCGCTGGTGGTGAGCTGAAGAGAGGTTCCGGTCTTGCGCAACAGCACGTTGGCAAGAATGGGCAAGGTGTGGCGGCGTTCGACAATACCGGCCACCGATTGCAGAACCGATAAGACCTTGTCTTGCGTTGCCTTCAATACGATCATGTCAACCTCTTTGTGAAACTCTGCCAAACATTCAATCCTGCCATTTTCCCTGTTTTTTCAGTGAGTTACGGGGGTAGGCGCGTGTTTTTGCTGTTAACCCTTCAGGGTTTGCTCCAGAACGTGTAACTGTTGGTTCAGTTCAGTGAGCTGCTGGCGTTCGCCGCCGATTTTGCGCACTGCATGCAGCACCGTGGTGTGGTCGCGCCCCCCGAACAACTCCCCGATTTCGGGCAGGCTCTTCTGGGTGAGCTCCTTGGCCAGGTACATGGCGATCTGGCGCGGCCGTGCAATGCTGGCAGGCCGCTTTTTGGAATACATGTCCGCGACTTTGATCTTGTAGTAATCGGCCACCGTTTTTTGGATGTTTTCCACCGAAATCTGCCGGTTCTGTATGGACAGCAGGTCGCGCAGGGCTTCCCGTGCCAGCTGGATGGAGATTTCCTTCTGGTTGAAGCGCGAATACGCCAGTATTTTGCGCAGTGCGCCTTCCAATTCGCGGACGTTGGAGCGCACGTTCTTGGCCACAAAAAAGGCCACTTCTTCGGGCATTTCAGAGCCCTCGGCATGCGCCTTGTTGATCAGAATTGCCACCCGCATTTCGAGCTCCGGCGGCTCGATGGCTACCGTCAGGCCGGAGTCGAATCGGGACACCAGGCGCTCGTGAATGTCGGCCAGGCCCTTGGGGTAGGTGTCGCTGGTCATCACGATGTGGGACTTCTTGGCCAGCAAGGCCTCGAAAGCATTGAAGAACTCTTCCTGAGTGCGGTCTTTGTTGGCAAAGAACTGCACATCGTCAATCAACAGCAGGTCCAGGGAGTGGTAGCGCTCCTTGAATTCGTCAAAAGTTTTGCGTTGGTAGGCCTTCACCACGTCCGACACAAATTGTTCTGCATGGATGTAAAGTACCTTGGATCCGGGCTTATCCACAAGCAGTCTGTTACCAACCGCGTGCATCAAGTGGGTCTTGCCCAAGCCCACGCCGCCGTAGATAAACAAGGGGTTGTACAGGTGGCCGGGCATGGTGGCCACGTGCATCGCGGCGGCGCGCGCCATGCGGTTCGCGGTTCCTTCCACCAGACTCTCAAAAGTCAACATGCTGTTGAGCCGGCTCTTGGGCCCGCCGGCCACGCGGTCCTCGCCGACTTCCGCTTCCTCAATGGCGGTGGGCACTTCTGCGGCACGGGGTGCCATGGCCGGACGCACTGGCGCCTCCCGCGGAGTGATCACTAACTCTACGGAAAAAGCTTGTCCGTAAAGCTTCTCGAGCATTCCCGCAATGCGCTGGCTGTATTGGGCGCGAACCCAATCAAGTTTGAAGCGGTTAGCCACAAACACGGTAATTTTCGACATGTCCTCGTGAACGAGGGCCGTCAGTGGCTTGATCCAGGTGTTGAATTGCTGCTCGGGAAGCTCTTGCGCGAGTTGGTCTACGCAGCTTTGCCAAAGGCTTTGCCCGAGTTCGAAATTGGAGCCGTCGTGGGAGTTGGGATGAGAGCCCTGGGTCATTGTGCGGGTCAGCTTCTGTGGATAGTTGTTGTTTGCTGCGAAGCGGATTCTAATTTATCAATACTTTATCCACATTCTGCTGGCCGCGTTGCAGAGTTCGTGCAAAAGAATCTGATTCGTCCCTAAGGTGTTGCCCTGATTGATAAAGTTTGCGATAATCCGCGGTTCCCCTGATTGTGTTCGGGGCGATAAGACCGAAATCTGCGCTGTTAGGCCGTTGGTGGAATGCATCGATGGGTCGCGCAGATACCCACAGAGCCTGTTAGGAAAATTTCATGAAACGCACATACCAACCCTCCAAAATCCGTCGCGCACGTACCCACGGTTTCCTGGTCCGCATGAAGACACGCGGTGGCCGCGCTGTGATCAACGCACGCCGCGCCAAGGGCCGCAAGCGTCTGGCTGTCTAAGACGGCTTCGCTAACCAAAGCTTCCGGCTTTTGGTGAACGCGGAACCGCAAACCGGCAGACCGCCTGCCGTCAAGCGCCTTCAAACGCGCGCCCAGTTCCAAGCGGCTCTGGGTGGCACTACGGTTTCAAAAACAGCGCACTTTGCTTTGCATTGCTGCGCTGTTGGTCTTTCTGTGCCTGAAGAAGCTGTACCTGTGTTTCCCGCTTCCGGGATCTGGCTGGGTGCCATGGTGCCCAAGCGTTGGGCCAAACGTGCTGTAACGCGCAATACCATCAAGCGGCAGGTGTACCACTTGGGCGTCGAGTTTGCTCCGGTGCTCAAGGAAAAAGCGCACCTCATCCGCCTGCGCCGGGACTTTGACCGCAAGCAATTCGTGAGTGCCACCTCTGATGCGCTCAAGGCTGCGGTCAGGCAGGAATTGCTGGATCTGTTCGGTCAAGTTGTTGGCGCCCCTCCCTCACGCAGGCCAGCTCCTCTCCCGGAGTCCCAGGCATGATTCGGGGGCTGCTGATAGGTCTGATCAAAGGCTATCGTTTGTTGTTGAGCCCCTGGTTGGGCTCTGCGTGCCGCTTTAACCCCACATGTTCTGTGTACGCCTTGCAAGCGCTTGAGCGGCACGGTGCGACAATAGGCAGCTATTTGATGGTTGCGCGTCTCGCGCGCTGTCACCCGTGGTGCGCGGGTGGGCACGATCCCGTGCCTGAGAATGCGCCGCGACTGTTCAGTCGCTTGATTCAATCCCCATCTGAGAAGAAGTCTTCATGAACGATATTCGCCGCACCATTTTGTGGGTGATCTTTGGGTTCTCCATGGTTCTCTTGTGGGACCAGTGGCAGATCCACAATGGAAAGCAAGCCACTTTCTTCCCTAACCCTGCACAAAAAGCGGCCTCAGCTCCGGCTCCCGCGGTGAGTGCTCCGGCAGGCGTACCTGTTGCACCAGTGGCGGCAGGGCAGGCACCGGTCTCCACATCGGCTCCAGCCCTAGCGTCTGAGCGCTTTGAGGTCAGCACCGATGTGCTCAAACTGACGTTTGACACTCTGGGTGGTTCGCTGGTTCGTTCTGAATTCCTGCAGTACCTTGATTCCAACGACAAAACTCGCAATTTCGTATTGCTGGACGACACCAAGGACCGTTACTACCAAGCCCAGACTGGACTGATCGGTGGCGCTGCGCCTGACAGCTTTCCGACCCATAAGTCGGTCATGGCAGTAAGTGGTGACAAGTCGCTCAAAGATGGGCAGGACGAACTCAAGATTGTTTTCACCTCACAAGACACCGGTGGCATCAAGCTGGTGAAGACTTACACCTTGCGCCGTGGTGCATATGACATTGCGGTCAAGCACGAAGTCGTCAATACCGGTGCAACAGCACTGAACCCCCAGTTGTATTTGCAGCTGGTACGTGACGGCAACAAGCCTGCAGGCGAGTCCTCGTTCTATTCCACCTTCACAGGCCCTGCGGTTTATACCGACCACAAAAAGTACCAGAAGGTGGAGTTCAGCGCTATCAAAAAAGGGAGTGCTGATTTTGAAAAGGAGAGCGCCAATGGCTATATCGCCATGGTGCAGCATTACTTCGCCAGTGCCTGGCTTTTGCCTGCGGACGTGAAGCGGTCCTTCTCTCTGGATGCCAAAGATGTGGGGGCGACCGTCGCTGATTGCTGCTACCGGGCCACCATGATCACGCCCTTGGAAACCGTGGCCCCGGGGCAAACCAAATCAGTGGAGGCCAAATTGTTTGTTGGTCCCCAAGAAGAAAAAAAGCTGGAGGCATTGGCGCCTGGCATGGAGCTGGTGAAGGACTACGGCTGGTTGACGATTCTGGCCAAGCCCTTGTATTGGTTGCTCGACAAGCTGCACGGCTTCATCCAGAACTGGGGATGGTCCATCGTAGCTTTGGTGCTATTGTTGAAAATTGCGTTTTATTGGCTGAATGCCAAGGCTTACGCCAGCATGGCCAAGATGAAGGCGGTGAACCCGCGCATCATGGAGATGCGTGAGCGCCTCAAAGACAATCCGCAGCAGATGCAGCAGGAAATGATGAAGATCTACCGCGAGGAAAAGGTCAACCCCATGGGTGGCTGTTTCCCCATCATGATCCAGATTCCTGTGTTCATTGCCTTGTACTGGGTGCTGTTGTCCACGGTGGAAATGCGCAATGCGCCATGGGTCATGTGGATTCACGACCTGTCGTCGCCTGATCCTTATTTCATCCTGCCGGTTGTTATGACTTTGACGACCTTGCTGCAGACGGCGCTCAACCCTGCGCCACCGGACCCCTTGCAAGCCAAGATGATGTGGATCATGCCGCTGGCTTTCAGCGTCATGTTCTTCTTCTTCCCGTCCGGTTTGGTGCTGTACTGGATTACCAACAACATTCTGTCGATTGCGCAGCAGTGGATCATCAACACCCGCATGGGTGTGCCACCGCAGTTCAACCTGCCCAAGTTCAAGTAAAGGGCCGGTCGCAGCGTGCTCTCACGTCACTCTGACCCTATTGCCGCCATCGCCACAGCTTCAGGCCGCGGCGCTGTCGGCATAGTAAGGTTGAGTGGAAAAAGCCTCGGAGCTTTCACGCAGGCCTTGTTGGGCAAAGCCCTGCGGCCACGCGAAGCGACCTATCTCCCTTTCCCTGACGAAAAAGGCCAGCCTATTGACTATGGGCTGGCCTTGTTTTTTCCGGGCCCCCATTCCTTCACAGGTGAAGACGTACTGGAACTCCAGGCTCATGGCGGTCCTGTGGTGTTGCAGTTGCTGGTCGCCCGCTGTATTGCACTGGCAAACAGTGTGCAAACAGAGGGCGTCTCCAGCGTTCTGTTGCCTGGTTTGCGCATCGCCGAGGCGGGCGAGTTCACCCAACGTGCCTTCCTGAACAACAAGCTCGATCTGGCCCAGGCAGAGGCCATCGCCGATCTCATCGACGCCAGCACGGAAGCGGCAGCACGCAGTGCCAGTCAGTCTTTGTCCGGCGCCTTCTCCAAGGAAATCGGCATCTTGCGGGATGCGCTCATTCATTTGCGCATGCTGGTAGAGGCGACGCTCGATTTCCCCGAAGAGGAAATTGACTTTCTGCAGAAAGCGGACGCGGTGGGGCAGTTGCAACGCTTGCAGCAAGCTCTCCAACAAGTACTGGCCAAAGCGACCCAAGGGGCTTTGCTCCGTGAAGGTTTGAAAGTGGTTATTGCCGGGCAACCGAATGCCGGCAAGTCGTCTCTCCTGAATGCCTTGGCCGGTGCTGAATTGGCCATCGTGACCCCCGTCGCAGGTACTACGCGCGACAAGGTGCAGGAGACTATCCAAATCGAAGGTGTGCCTCTTCACATCATCGACACGGCCGGTTTGCGTGCCAGTGATGACGCCGTGGAGAAAATCGGTATCGAACGCGCTTGGCAGGCCATTGAAACCGCAGACGCCGTCCTGTTCCTGCATGATTTGACACGTAGTTCTGCTATCGAATACATAGCTGCAGACGCAGATATAGCGGGCGCTATCGCCGAAAAACTGCCTGCATCCATACCGGTGATCCATGTCTGGAACAAGTCTGACGCAGTGACTCCGGAAACTAGTTTGGAGGGTATCGTTCTCTCTGCCAAGACCGGCGTTGGCCTCGATGCATTGAGGCAAAACCTGCTCACAGCGGCAGGGTGGCAACCCGCACAGAGTGGCGCTTTCATGGCCCGCCAACGCCATGTACAGGCCTTGCATCTGGTGGGTCAGCATTTGGACATGGCGTCGGAATTGCTGGCCTCCGGTAGTGCTGCGCTGGACCTGTTGGCGGAAGAACTCCGGTTGGGCCAGAACGCCCTGAACAGCATCACCGGTGAATTCGGCGCGGATGACCTGCTGGGTGTCATCTTTTCAAAATTCTGTATTGGCAAATAGCCTGCACTACACTCTGGCGTCGCACAGGAGTCACTCACCTATGTCACTATTCAGCTGGTTCACCCGGACGAGTTCCAACAACACACTCGGCACCCGTCACTCGGGCCTTGGTCATACAGATGGTGACCATACCTCTGCGCGCCATGGCCGGAGCAAATCGGCTTCAGTCGCGTCATCGGGAATAACGTCTGCCCGCCGCAGTGAGCGGCTTGAGCGGCGAGAGTTGTTGTACGCCGTGGTGCGTGAATCCATGACAGGCGCCGGCATGCTGTCGAGCAGCTACAAATTCAAGGTGCTGTCGTTGGATTCTCGCGGACGCCAGTACCTGATCATGATGGATATGGCGGCCCGCAATGTCAGCGATCCCGTTCGACTGGCTGGAATAGAAACACAAATCGCCAAAATCGCCAAAACCCGCCATGACCTGTTGGTAACGGCTGTCTACTGGCGGGTGAATGAGCATGTGAGCTCCAGCCTGTCGCATACGCAGGACGATTATGTCCGTACGCTACCGACACCCCGTCGCTTCGAACCTTTGCAACCCTCGGAAGTTGCCGCGTTCAAGCAAGCACTGGCGTCGGTGCCGGTGCCGGCCAAGTTGTCGGCGCCCGGCGAGATCATGAAGTCATCCCGCCGCAATCCGCAGCCATCCCGATTCACCGATACAGAGATTGACGAACGCCAATCTCCCCTCAGTGGCACCCAATATGGCGAGTTAAACTGAGGGCGACGCCGATTTCACAGCTCAGTGACCTGCGAAATCCACCAAGGTGAACAAAGGCAGACCGGTTTCCCGCAGCTTGTCGGATCCGCCTAATTCCGGCAAGTCCACAATGGCGGCACCTTCCATGACGTGCGCCCCCAAGCGCTCCAGCAACTTCTTGCCTGCCATCATGGTCCCGCCGGTCGCGATCAGGTCGTCAATCAGCAGCACTCGGTCGCCCTTTTTCACTGCGTCGGTATGGAGCTCCACAGTGGCGCTGCCGTATTCCAGCTCATAGGTTTCTTCGACCGTGGTGAAAGGCAACTTGCCTTTCTTGCGGATGGGTACGAAACCGATATTCAATTCGTAGGCCACCACGGCCCCAAGGATGAAACCGCGCGCGTCAAGCCCGGCTACTACGTCCGGTCGCATGGCGGGGTCCATGTAGCGGTGCACAAAGGCGTCAATCAGCACCCGGAAAACCTTGGCATCCTGCAGAAGCGGCGTGATGTCACGGAACTGCACGCCTGGCGTTGGCCAGTCGGGGACAGTGCGGATATGGTCACGGAGGTACTGATTGATGCTGAGGTGTTGCATAGGAATTCAAAGAAAAGGCGCCAGAGTGGCGCCGCGCTATTGTGCGCCGAAGCGCCGATAAGATTAAGCACCTTTGAGCAGTTTTTGCTCAGCACTTGCCAACTCGACGGCCTTGCCGCTCAAGACCAGCGTATCACCCGCCATAAGGCGGGTCTGCGCATCGGGTGAGACAGTTTTGCCATCCGCACGTCGCAAACTGACCAAACGTACACTCAAGCGTTCCAGACCGAAATCGCTTATCAATTTCCCGGCGGATTTCGTCCCCATGGGCAGACTCACGGTGGCCAGTCGTTCGTTCTGCAGTTCATCGACAGAGTTGTCATCCGCACCGTGGAAGAAACCGCGCAAGAGGTTGTACCGTGCATCACGCTGATCCTGAACGATGCGGATCACCCGCCGCATGGGCACACCCACCAGTGCCAGCGCATGGCTCGCGAGCATGAGTGAGCCCTCGATGGCCTCGGGAACCACTTCAGTGGCGCCAGCTTCCTGTAGCTTTTCCAGATTCTGGTCGTCCTGGGTGCGAACAATGACAGGCACCTGCGGTGCGTGTGAACGCGTGTTGGCAAGTACCTTGAGAGCGCCATTGGTATCCAGATAGGTGATGACCACGGCGCTGGCGCGCGCAAGACCCGCTGCCATCAGGGCTTGCAAGCGGGCTGCGTCTCCGAACACCACGGAATCCCCCGCTGCTGCAGCCTGACGCACCCGATCCGGGTCAAGGTCCAGCGCCATATAAGGTATCCCTTCGCCCTCCAGCATGCGTGCCAGATTCTGGCCGCAGCGCCCGTAGCCGCAAATGATGACATGCTGGTTGGCGTTGATGGACTTGCGCGCAATCGTCGTCATTTGCAGGGACTGTTGCAGCCACTCGCTGCTGACCAGTTTCATGACGATAAGGTTGGCATTCATGATGATGAAGGGGGTCGCCAGCATCGATAGCACCATGCCCGCAAGAATGGGGTTCAGCAGTTCGGGTGGGACCAAGGCATTTTTCTGGGCCAGGGTCAGCAGCACAAATCCGAACTCGCCGGCTTGTGCAAGATAGAGCCCGGTACGCAAAGACACTCCGGCTGTTGCGCCGAGGCCTCTTGCGATCAGCGCTACCAACGTAGCCTTGAAGAGGGTAGGTACCACCAGCAGTAGCAAAACCAGTGGCCAGCGCTCCAGGACCAGACGCCAATCCAGCAGCATCCCGATACTGATAAAGAAAAGCCCCAGCAGTACGTCGTGGAAAGGCCGGATGTCGGTTTCCACTTGGTGCTTGTATTCCGTCTCCGAAATCAGCATGCCCGCAATGAAGGCGCCCAAGGCCAGGCTCAAGCCAGCCAACTCCGTGAGCCAGGAGAGGCCCAGCGTGATCAGCAGCAGATTGAGTACAAACAGCTCATCGCTCTTGCGGCGCACTACGACCGTCAGCCAGCGGCGCATGACATGCTGCCCACCTACCAGCAAAACGGTGACTAGCACTGTGGCTTTGAAGGCCGCGAGCGCCAACGCTTCCATCAAGCGCTCCCCAGATGCACTGAGGGCGGGAATCAACACCAGCAGTGGCACCACGGCCAAATCCTGAAACAGCAAAACGCCCATCACGCGTTTTCCGTGTTCAGACTCCATTTCCAGCCGCTCCACCATCAGCTTCACCACAATCGCGGTGCTGCTCATGGCCAGCGCACTGGACAGGGCAAGCGCCGCTTGCCAACCCAGATGCCAAGCGCCTGACAACCAGATAGACAGGCCGAGCATGAGCCCAGTAGCCAGCAGCATGGTCAAGGCCACTTGCAAAAGCCCCAAGCCGAACACGTGCTGGCGCATCGCCCGTAGACGCGGCAAATTGAACTCCAGCCCGATCACAAACATCAGAAACACGACGCCGAATTCCCCCAGGTGCCGTACGGCCTCCGAGTTTTGGGACAACGCGAGAGCATTGGGACCAATCACCACGCCGACAGCCAGATAGCCCAGCATGGGCGGCAATTTCAATGTGCGGCAGATCACCACTCCCAGCACGGCGGCGAAGAGGTAAAGCAGGGTGATTTCTAAACCGGTCATAAACGGATACTAGCAAGAGACATGCGCTCTATAAAATGCCCGGATGACAGTACCTTCCCTCATTGCATCCAGCTTTGATGCGCAGCGCGCCATGGCCCTCGCCAACGAAACCTTCGACATCGAAGCTGCAGCCGTTCAGGGGCTGAAAAGTCGTCTTGGTGAAGGCTTTGTGAGGACGGTGGAACGGGTGTTGACGATCTCGGGGCGCGTGGTGGTCATGGGTATGGGCAAAAGCGGTCATGTGGGCCGCAAGATTGCCGCTACTCTCGCATCCACCGGTACCCCCGCCATGTTTGTGCATCCTGCTGAGGCGAGTCATGGTGATTTGGGCATGGTGACCGCCGCCGATCTGGTGCTCATGATTTCCAACAGCGGAGAGTCCCAGGAAGTGGCGGCGATTCTTCCAGTGCTCAAGCGCTTGGGAGTACCGTTGGTCGCCATGACGGGCAATGCACGCAGCACCATGGCCCAGCATGCCGATTGCTGGATCGACACCGCCGTGAGTAAAGAGGCCTGCCCCTTGAATCTCGCGCCTACAGCGAGCACCACAGCACAACTGGCCATGGGCGACGCCTTGGCCGTGGCATTGCTGGATGCCCGGGGCTTCCGCGCAGAGGACTTTGCCCGCTCGCACCCGGGTGGAGCCTTGGGTCGAAAACTGCTGACCCATGTATCAGACGTCATGCGGACTGGGGACGCGATTCCGCGCGTATGGCCCACTGCGACATTCAGCGAACTGATGCGCGAAATGAGCACGAAGGGCTTGGGCGCTACCGCAGTAGTGACCGAAGACGAGACTTTGATGGGCATCTTTACCGACGGAGACTTGCGAAGGCTGGTGGAACAAGGGACGGATCTACGTGCCAAGACTGCGGTGGAGGTGATGCATGCCAATCCTTGCACCATCCCGGCCCACGCTTTGGCGGTGGACGCGGCTGACCTGATGGAAGCCCGCCGCATTACCAGTGTGCTGGTGGTGGACGATGCCGGGCGCTTATGCGGTGCTATCAATAGCAATGATTTGATGCGGGCCAAGGTGATTTGATGAAACCACTGCTGAATTTACCGCCGGATCTGCTGCTGAAAGCGCAGAACATCCGCGTTCTTTTTCTGGATGTGGATGGTGTACTCACAGATGGTGGATTGCACTTTACAGCGGAGGGTGAGACCAGCAAGCGTTTCAACACCTTGGACGGCCATGGCCTCAAGTTGCTGCAAAAGGCTGGAGTTACGCCCGCGGTGGTGACCGGCAGGGATTCGCCGGCCCTGCGGTTGCGCCTTCAAGCCCTGGGCATCGAACAGGCCCGTTTCGGCACTGAAGACAAGCATCCGGCAGCGCAAGAAATCCTGAACGCATTGGGCTTGGGCTGGGAGCAGGCTGCCGCCATGGGGGACGATTGGCCGGATTTACCGATGATGTTGCGGTGTGCTTTTGCTGCTGCACCGGCGAATGCGCATTTGGAAGTTAGTGGGCGGGCTCACTATGTCACCAGCGCGGCGGGCGGCCATGGAGCCGTGCGTGAGGTTTGCGATCTGCTGATGGTGGCCAGTGGGCGCTATGTGGATCTTTTAGAGCCCTACCTTTCGTGAAAAACTTTCTTTACAGCGCATGGGAACGGCTGATGCTGTACCTCCCCGTTTTGGTGATGGGGGTGTTGGCGCTGGGAACTTATTGGTTGGTCCGCAGTACACCTGTGGTTGAACCCCATGCACCTGAACGGGTACGGGGGCACGAACCGGACTACTTCATGCATGGCTTCAGCGTGAAGTCCTTCGATCCTGCGGGCAAGCTCAGATCAGAGGTGATGGGCGATGTGGCCCGCCATTATCCCGACACCCAATGGCTGGAGATAGACGCCATTCGAATCCGGTCCTTCGATGCCAAAGGGCGCCTCACCACCGCAACAGCCAACCGCGGCCTGACCAATGAGGACGGCTCTGAAGTGCAGTTGATTGGAAATGCGGTCGTGGTGCGCGAAGCGGTACTGGCAAGCAAGAACAATCCGGAACAGGTACGAACCGAATATCGGGGTGAGTTCTTGCATGCCTTCATAGACACGGAGCAATTGAAGTCGAACAAGCCGGTTGAATTGCGGCGCGGCAACGATGTCTTCACCGCAGATGCCATGGACTATGACAATGTGCAGCAAGTGATTCGGCTTCAAGGTCGCGTTCGCGGCACCTTGATCCCGGCTACACGCTAGGTCAGTTTTCAAGGAAATTTATGCCACCGCTTATTTTCATTACCGGCGCTTCCAGCGGAATTGGCCAGGCCTTGGCCAAACGCTTTTATGACGCAGGCTATTCGCTGGCATTGGTGGCGAGGCGAACCGCCGAGATTGAGCGCTGGGCGGCCACTGAACAGCTCAACCCACAGCGCTTCAAGGTTTACAGCGCAGACGTGGCAGAAACTGACAGCATTGTGGCTGCGGGTCATGCCTGTTTGAGTGCACAGGGCGTACCGGATGTAGTAGTGGCCAATGCCGGCATCAGCATCGGTATGGATACGAGCATTCGTGGTGATATTGATGTCATGCAACGGACCTTTGCCACCAATAACATCGGCCTGGCGGCGACTTTCCATCCCTTTATTGCTGCCATGGAACAGCGCGGTTCGGGCCGGCTGGTCGGAATAGGCAGCGTGGCCGGCATCCGTGGCTTGCCCGGGCACGGAGCCTACTGTGCAAGCAAGGCGGCTGTGATTGCCTATTGCGAATCACTGCGGGGCGAACTGCGTGCCAGCGGCGTCAAAGTTGTCACCATTTGTCCCGGTTACATCGACACACCGTTGACCCGCCAGAACCGTTACTCCATGCCTTTTCTGATGACCGCCGATGCTTTCGCGCAGCGGGCATTTGCCGCTATCACGCAGGGTGTTCGTTACCGTGTGATTCCTTGGCAAATGGGCTGGGTGGCCAGGCTATTGCGTGCTTTGCCGAATGCCTTGTTTGACAAAGCTTTGGCGGGGCGCCCCCGCAAGCGTCGGATCGATGAGGCGTAACCGACGTGTGAGACATGTAAAACAAAAGGGACCCGAAGGTCCCTTTTTTGATCTGCAGAAGCAGTTCCTGGCTTAGTAGCTGGAACGGCCACCGCCGTAGCCGCCGCCACCGGAACGGTCACCGCCGCCACCGTAGCCGCCGCCACCGGAACGGCCGCCGCCGCCGAAGCCGCCACCACCGGAACGGCCACCGCCGCCGTAGCCACCGCCACCACCAGCGCCGCCGCCGAAGCCGCCGGAACGGGGAGGACGTGGTTCCATGGGACGTGCTTCGTTCACGACCAAACCGCGGCCGCCGAACTGTTGACCGTTCATGGCGCTGATAGCAGTTTGTGCTTCAGCATCGCTGCCCATTTCCACAAAGCCGAAGCCCTTGGAGCGACCGGTGTCGCGTTCCATCATGACTTTGGCGCTGGAAACGGAACCGTGCTGGGAAAACGCTTGTTGCAGGTCTTCGTCACGGAAAGAATAAGGCAAGTTGCCTACGTAAAGTTTGTTGCCCATGGATGGACTCCTCAAAATAACTCAAAACGCGATGGAGTCTTTAACCGCAATCAACAAACCATTGAAGACTTAAAGCAGACGCGAAACTGACTAATCACCGCAAACTTGCACACCGATATTTCGGCAATGCCAAACCATTATGCGTTACTTTGTTGAGGAATCCTAGTTTTTCTTGTTTTTTCAGGCTAGCCGGCAGAATCGGCATCTTTTTCGCTGTAATGGCGCCACTGGCGCATGCTGTTGCGCATAGTCAGCATCTGCTTTTCAAAGCGGGGGCAGGCCTTGCAGGCTGCGAGATGGAAATACAAAGCGACGCGGTCTGCCACCGGCAGGACGCGATCTTCCCTCGCCACCATCAAGGCGGTAGCTTCTTTGCATGTACGGCGCAACAGCTTCACAAGGCACCCGCTTTCTGGAACCAATTCATTTCAAGACATTCCCTGAGCCTCAAGCGGGCACGGTGGAGTTGGACGTAGAGATTCGTCGGTGTCAGATCGAGTTCCTTACAAATTTCTTCGCTAGACAACTCCAGCCATTCGCGCATCAGAAACAGCCGCCCTTGCACGGCGGGTAGTTTTTCCGTGCAGGCTTCCAGAATTTCAAAGAACTGCCGGCTGCTGGTTTGCTGTTCCGGGTTGCCCCAATCCGCAGGTGTTTCTACAAAGTGCCCATCCGCCTTGAAGTTCAGCAGCTCCAACGGATCTGTATCTTCATCCTCCGAACTGCCCAATCCCGTGACTTCCCGGCCGTGGTGGCGCAACGCGTCCACGACCTTGTGTTTGAGGATGCCAACCAGCCAAGTTTTGAGCTGCGACCGGTTGTCGAATGCTTGCGGTTTGGCGAGCGCGGCCAGCAGGGTTTCGGAGACAGCATCCTCTGCCCACGCTTCATTGCGCAGTTGCAATCGGGCGAACTTGTAGAGATAGTCGCGATGTTCTGCGACCTGGTTTTCGTAGCGGGTCATGGGGTGCTCGCGGAGTGTGATGCGCAGTGTACTGGGCGAGTTTTAAATTTTTTTGCGCGGAGTGTAAGAAAGCACCTTGCAGCAGGACTAAACGTCAACCACAGCGCTGGAGCGCACCGCACCGGAGGCTGAATGGTTGTTTTCATTGATGCAATTACTCTAGGAGTTTCGACATGAACCAACGTGCCCTGCTTGCCGCTACCGCTGCCACCCTGATGTCCCTCACCCTGGCGTCTGCCCCCGTTGCCGCCCAGGAAAAAGAGAAATGCTTCGGCATCGCCAAGGCCGGTCAAAACGACTGCGCAAACGCTTCCGGCGCTCATTCGTGCGCCGGCCAGTCCAAAGTGGACATGGACAAAGGCGAATGGAAATATGTGGCCAAAGGCACTTGCGAAAAAATGAAGGGCAGCCTCATGGCGCCCAAGATGTAAATCTGCATCGATTGCATTTCCAAGTCCGCCCCCACGCATACCCGCTCATGCAAACACCACATGCTCCGGCGCTGTCCGGCGACATTCGGGCCGGTATCGGGTGGCGGCACCCCCATTACGCGCAGGTGCTGCAACAGCAGCCCTCGCTGGACTTTCTGGAAGTCCACTCCGAGAATTTTTTTGCCCGCGGTGGAGCCAGCCTGGCTGTGTTGGAACAGGGGCGCGCCCTGTACCCGGTCAGCCTGCACGGCGTGGGCCTGTCCTTAGGCTCTGCCGCGGGGCTGAACCTTTGGCATTTGGACCAATTGGATGCACTGGTACGCCGTATCGACCCGGTGAGGGTCAGCGACCATGCCAGCTTTGCCCGCGCGCCTTGGGGTTCGGTCGCCATGGTGCATGCTGCCGATCTCCTGCCGTTACCGTTTAGCGACGAAGCGCTGGACACGCTTTGTGCCAACGTGCAGTGTGTGCAAGACCGCTTGCAGCGTCGCTTCATGGTGGAAAACCTGTCGGCCTATCTGCGGTGGCGTCCGGTGCCGGGCGAGCAGGAATGGACTGAGCCGGATTTCCTCAATGCCTTGGCCCGGCGTACCGGCTGCGAGTTGCTGGTCGATGTGAACAACATCTACGTCAATGCCCTGAACGCACAACTGCAGGGCGATACCCGTGATCCGGTGGCCTCGTGCTGTGCCTGGCTGGATGCCATCGACTCCGCCTCGGTGGGCGAGTTGCATGTGGCCGGCCATTGCGAGGTGAATGACGCGCATGGCCACATCGTGATCGACGACCACGGAAGCCGAGTCTGCGACGCGGTGTGGGCGGTCTACCGCCATGCCATCCGGCGCTTCGGCGCGGTACCTACGTTAATGGAGTGGGACACCGACGTGCCCGCCTTGGAAGTGCTGCTGGGTGAAGCCGAGTTGGCGCGCCAGATGGCTCAAACCGCCTTGCAGCAAGCCGAGGCGTGCGACGCATGAGCACCCTGGCACAGCAACAACAAGCGTTGGTAGCAGCGCTTTGTGATTGGCCTGCGGAAGATGCTATGAAAAACATAGCTGCTCGCGCAATAGATCCGGGCGCCAGAGGCCTGAAAGCCTATCAATCGAATGCGCATGCGCTGGCAGAACGCGCGCTGCAGGCCGCTTATCCGGTGTTGACCCAACTATTAGGCGTGGAAAGCATGGGCGACTTGGCCCGCGCCTACTGGCATGCCCACCCCCCAGTGCGCGGCGACGTGGCGCAATGGGGCGAAAGCTTGGCCGACTTTGTGGCGAGTAGCAGCCAGCTGCAGGACACGCCTTTTCTCCCCGATGTGGCGCGTTTGGAATGGGCCCTGCACAGCATGGCCACGCTGGAAAACGCGAACTCGGAGCTGAACACCTTGACGCTATTGAGTACCCAAGACTCCGGCATGTTGTGCTTACGCCTATCGCCCGGTGCCGCAGTGCAGTGCAGTGATTGGCCGGTTGCCACCATCCATGCGGCGCATCGTGAGAACGGCCCCAGCTTTGAAGAGGTCGGTCGTTTGTTGCAAGCCAAAGCGGGCGAGGATGCAGTGGTCTGGCGGCAGGGGTTCAAGCCCTGTGTGCGTGTGGCCTTGGAGGGGGAAGCTGTGTTCCTTCACGCCCTGCTAGCGGGCCGCAGCCTGGGTGAGGCCTTGGATGCAGTGCCTCATCTGGATGTCTCGCAGTGGCTGACCGTGGCTGTTCAAAGCGGCTTGTTGTTGGCGGTGCATTCCGGCGAGTGATCGCTATGTCCTGTGTTTGAAAAGAGTCTGTATGAAATCTCTATTGGCAACCTCATCCCGCGCCGGTAGCGGCCATTGGCTCACGCGCGTGTCGAAGCTTGTGGCGAGTGGCCATCGCCTGCTGGACGCTTTGCAAGCACCTGCCGCCTTGCTGGCGCGGCTGTATGTCGCGAACGCATTTTTCTCGTCCGGCTTGACCAAGCTGCGCGACTGGGACATCACACTGTCCTTGTTCATGGACGAATACCACGTACCCCTGCTGCCTCCGGAGCTGGCAGCCTGGATGGGCACTGCGGGTGAGCTCGTATTGCCAGTCTTGTTAGTCTTGGGCTTGGGCGGCCGGTTCGCGGCCCTGGGCCTGAGTGTGGTCAACGTGATGGCGGTGCTGTCCCTGAGCGAGATTGCGCCCGCAGCGTTGCAACAGCACATCACTTGGGGTGTGTTGTTGCTGACTCTGGCTTTGTATGGCCCCGGCGCGTGGGCGGCAGACCGGTTTATCAACAAAAATGGGCGCTAGCGCCCATGAAATTAGTGCAGGTAGCTATGAAAAGCATAGCAACCTGCTTTAACAGCCCGATTACCAGTTGGCTTCCCGCTCTGGCGTGGCGCTGATTTTGTGGATGGAGAGGTCTGCGCCGTCGTATTCCTCTTCCTGGCTCAGGCGCAGGCCCACGGTCGCTTTGAGCAGTCCGTAGACCACAAAGCCCGCCGCGGCTGCCCATGCCACGCCCATGGCAGTGCCGATGAGCTGGGCCATGAAGTTGACGCCACCCAAGCCGCCGAATGCAGTGCTTCCGAAAATGCCTGCTGCAATACCCCCCCAGGTACCGCACAGGCCGTGCAAGGGCCAGACGCCCAGCACGTCGTCAATCTTCCATTTGTTCTGGGTCAGGGTGAACATCACCACAAAAATGGCGCCGGCCACACCGCCCACCACCAGTGCGCCCAGCGGGTGCATCAGGTCGGAACCGGCGCACACGGCTACCAGACCGGCTAGCGGGCCGTTGTGCACAAAGCCAGGGTCGTTTTTGCCCATGAGCAGGGCCACCAGCGTGCCGCCCACCATGGCCATCAACGAGTTCACCGCCACCAGGCCGGACATTTTGTCGAGCAGCTGTGCGCTCATCACGTTAAAGCCGAACCAGCCCACGATCAAAATCCACGCGCCCAAGGCAAGGAAGGGAATGCTGCTTGGCGGATGAGCCGACATCGCGCCGTCTTTGCGGTAGCGGTTGCTGCGCGCACCCAGCAAGAGCACGGCGCCCAAGGCAATCCAGCCGCCCACGGCGTGGACCACCACGCTGCCGGCAAAGTCGTGAAACTCGTCGCCGGTCAGCGCCTTGATCCAGGCCTGCACACCTAAGTGCTGGTTCCAGACACGGCACCGACAAAGAAGGTGGTGCCGTAGGCCACGGCGTACCCGACCACGAAATACACCACGGTAGACACCGAGAAGTCCACCAGGATCTTGACCAGCGCGTTCACCTGGTTCTTGCGACGCACGGTGCCGAGTTCCAGAAAGGCAAAACCGGCGTGCATGGCCAGCACCATGATTGCGCCCAACAAAATGAACAAGGCATCCGCGCCCTGTTTTAGTGCTTCCATACGAGTCCTTTGGTCGATAAATGCTTTGGATTGGTGCAAAACCATTTAAAAATGAATTTGCGCACCAAAATAAAGCAAAAAACACGCCAAGCATTCCAAGCTGGTGCGTGGTTATGAGTTAGACCCCGAAAAAGGCGTCCCTTGCTATACTCGCCACTCACAGCGCCAATTTGCTCCAGCTTGCGGGCGCTTAATAAATTCAGCTAAACACGGACCCGCCTTCTGGCATTTCAACCCGGCCCGCGTTTAGTGTTGCCGGGTTTTGTTTTTATGCTGATTGCCACGCCCCAAACCATGCGCTTTGACGCCCCTTTGCAGTTGCAAAGCGGGGCGTCCATCCACGGCTATTCCCTGAGTTACGAGACCTACGGCACGCTCAATGCCGACAAATCCAACGCGGTGCTGGTGTGCCACGCCCTGAATGCCTCGCACCATGTAGCGGGCGTTTACGAGGGGCAGGACAAGTCCGAAGGCTGGTGGGACAACATGATCGGCCCGGGCAAGTCGGTGGATACGGACAAATTCTTTGTCATCGGCATCAACAACCTGGGCTCTTGTTTCGGATCCACCGGCCCCATGCACACCCACCCCGACACGGGCAAGGTCTATGGCGCGGACTTTCCGGTGGTTACTGTCGAAGATTGGGTGAACGCCCAAGCCCGCCTGCTCGACGCGCTGGGCATCCAGACGCTGGCTGCGGTCTTGGGCGGCAGCTTGGGCGGCATGCAGGCCCTGAGCTGGACACTGCAATATCCTGAGCGCATGCGCCACGCGGTGGTGGTGGCCAGTGCGCCCAACCTGAATGCGGAAAACATTGCGTTCAATGAAGTGGCGCGCCGCGCCATCGTGACCGACCCCGACTTCCATGGCGGGCACTTTTACGAGCATGGCGTCATCCCCAAGCGGGGCCTTCGCATTGCCCGCATGATCGGCCACATCACCTACCTGAGCGATGACGTGATGAACGCCAAGTTCGGCCGCGAGCTCAAAGACAAAGTGCTGGCCAGCGCCAACGGCTACAAGTACAGCACGCAGGAAGTGGAGTTCCAGATCGAGAGCTATCTGCGCTACCAGGGCGACAAGTTTGCCGAGTACTTTGATGCCAACACGTATCTCCTGATTACCCGCGCTCTGGACTACTTTGACCCTGCCAAAGCCTCAGGCGGCGACCTGAGCCAAGCCCTGGCCCGCACGCGCGCCAAGTTTTTGCTGGTGAGCTTCACGACGGATTGGCGCTTCAGCCCCCAACGCAGCCGCGAGGTGGTGAAGGCCTTGTTGGATAACAAGCGCGAGGTCAGTTACGCTGAAATCGATGCACCCCACGGTCACGACGCCTTTTTGCTCGATGACGCCCGTTATATGAGCGTGATGCGCTCTTATTTTGATAGCATTTTCAATGGTTTGGAGTCCAAGGCATGACGGATGTAAGCACTTTGCACGCGATTGCCAGCTTGGTGCCCCAGGGCTCCCGGGTGCTCGACCTCGGTTGTGGCGATGGCGCCATGCTGGACTACCTGCAGCGCGAGCGGGGCTGCAGCGGCTACGGCGTGGAGCTGGACGATGCCAATGTGCTGGCTTGTGTCAAACGCGGCGTGAATGTGCTGCAGCTTAACCTCGACCAGGGGCTTACCGTGTTTGAGGACGCCAGCTTCGATGTGGTGCTGCAGATCGACACCCTGCAGCACCTGCGCAATGCCGAAACCATGTTGATTGAGACGGCCCGTGTCGGACGGGTGGGCATTGTGGCCTTCCCCAACTTTGCCCATTGGCCCAACCGCCTGAGCATTTTGCAAGGGCGCATGCCCGTAACCAAGCGATTGCCCTACCAGTGGTACGACACGCCCAACATCCGCGTCGGCACCCATGCGGACCTGGTTGTTCTGGCGCAGCGCAATGGTTTGCGCGTGTTGGACAGCTTTGGTTTGCAGGATGGTCAGACGGTCCGCTTCCTGCCCAACCTTCGGGCCGGCACTTCTGTGTACAAATTGGCACGTTAAAGCAGTCGACTGCGGGTAAGCCTCCAGCAAGATTCAGGCTGCGCATGGCATGATGGATGCCCCGCGCCGCATCTGTACCAGGAGCCCCATGAACGCCCGCGTTCCACCCTCTGTATTCAACACCGCCCAAGCCCTGGAGCACGTCAGTGCCGCTTGGGACACCGACATCGTTCACCGTCTGGAGGAATACATCCGTATTCCGGCCAAGTCGCCGATGTTTGACGCGCAATGGTCGGAAGCTGGTTTGCTGGACACCGTGGTGCGCAATACCGCCCAATGGATCGAGGCCCAGAAAGTTCCCGGCCTGAAGCTGGAGGTCATCCGGCTCGAGGGGCGTACCCCGGTCATCTTTTTTGAAATTCCTGCCAGTGGTGGTGAAGCAGGCGAGGTGCCTGCATCCGGCGAAACCGTGCTCATGTACGGCCACTTGGACAAGCAGCCCGAGTTCTCGGGTTGGCGCAACGACCTGGGTCCTTGGACCCCCAAATACGAGGACGGCAAGCTCTACGGCCGTGGCGGCGCGGATGACGGCTACGCTGCCTATGCGGCGATTGCCGCACTGCAGGCGCTCAAAGATCAGAAGCTGCGTCACCCGCGTGTGGTCGGCCTGATCGAGACCTGCGAGGAAAGCGGCTCTTACGACCTGCTGCATTATGTGGATGCTCTCAAGCCCCGCTTGGGTGATGTGGGGCTGGTGGTGTGCCTGGACTCCGGAGCCGGCAATTACGACCAGTTGTGGTTGACCAACAGCCTGCGTGGTATGGCCAGCGGCGTGTTGAAGGTCGAGATCCTGACCGAAGGCATTCACTCGGGGGACGCCAGTGGCCTGGTGCCTTCGAGCTTCCGCATCCTGCGCCAGGTGCTGGACCGCCTGGAGGACAGCAAAACCGGCCATCTGCTGCCGGCCAATTTCCACTGCGAAGTCCCTGCCGAGCGCATGCAGCAGGCGCGGGCGACTGCAGGAATCTTGGGTGATGAATTGTTCAAGCGCTTCCCCTGGGCGCACTACGACTGCGGTGGCGCCACTACCTTCGCGTTGCCCACCACCTCGGACCCGCTGGAGGCCTTGCTCAAGCGCACTTGGCAGCCCACGCTGAGTGTCACCGGGGCAGATGGCTTTCCCGACATCAAAAATGCCGGTAACGTGCTGCGGCCTTACACCGCGTTCAAGTTGAGCTTGCGTCTGCCACCTTTGGTGGAGGCGGCTTCTGCCGTCCAGGAGTTGAAGACGCTCTTGGAAGACAACGCGCCTTACCAAGCCAAAGTCACGTTTGAAGGGCTGTCCAGCGCCACCGGCTGGAATGCTCCGGATACCGCGCCCTGGTTTGATGCAGCGCTGAACGACGCCTCAAATGCGAACTTCGGTGCACCCTGTGGCCACATTGGTCAGGGCGGTACGATCCCGCTGATGAACATGCTGTCCAAGGGCTTCCCGAAAGCACAGATGATGGTGTGTGGTGTGCTGGGCCCCAAGAGCAATGCCCATGGACCGAATGAGTTTTTGCATGTGCCGTATGCCAAAAAACTCACTGCCGCAGTGGCACAGGTGATTTCCCGTTTTCCTTGAACCGGTAGCAACGCATGGCTTCTGAATCCACTCTGAGTACCTTCACCGCCAGCGACGGCGAAAACCTCGCCGTCCAGGATTGGCCATTGGAGCCGGGCGTGACGCCCCGCGGCGTTGTGCTCATCGTCCACGGGCTGGGCGAGCATGCCGGACGCTATGACCATGTCGCGCAACAACTCAATGCCTGGGGCTTTGCAGTGCGCGGCTACGACCAGTGCGGCCACGGCGAAAGCAGCGGCTTGCCCGGTAGTCTGCCCTCCGACACCCGCATGCTGGATGACCTGGCCGACATCATCGACAGTACACGTGCCCGCATGGAACCCGCCACTCCGCTGATTCTGTTGGGACACAGCATGGGCGGTTTGGTGACCGGGCGCTTTGTGTCCTTAGGTCTACGCAAGGTAGAGGCGCTCATCATGTCCTCCCCTGCCCTGAATCCGGGCATGAATGCCTTCCAGAAATTCCTAGTTGCGGTGTTGCCGAAAATCGCCCCTAACTTGCGCGTAGGCAATGGCCTGAACCCCACCTTCATTTCGCATGACCCCGCCGTGGTGAAGGCCTACACCACGGACCCACTGGTGCATGACCGCATCTCCGCCCGCTTGGCCCGCTTTTTCTCTACCGAGGGGCCGGCTACCGTTGCCGCCGCCCCGCAATGGAAGGTTCCCACCTTGCTGATGTATGCAGGGGATGATCGTCTGGTGAACCCGCAGGGCAGCCGTGACTTTGTGGCTGCGGCTCCCAAAGACCAGGTGACCTCGGTCTGCTTTGATGCGCTGTACCATGAGATCTTCAATGAGAAAGATGCCACACCGGTGTTTGCCGCCATGCGCAGCTGGCTGGAACAGCGGTTTTGAGCGCAGTCCAGCATTGAACCCGGGGTAACTCCGTTGGCATCCATTCCGTTGAGCTGGAAGAAGTTGCGCTTGCGAATCCGCGAGGGCTTGCCCCTGCGCTACACCATGATGTTGGTGGTGGTGATCGGCGTGACTCTGCCTGCGATTCTGTTGCTCACCCTCGAGCAGCAACTGGCGGAAAAGTCCCAGAAAGCCTTGCTGGCCCAGAGTGAAACTGCGCTGATGAAGATCGGCAGTGTGTCCATTGCCGAGCCGATGTGGGTGGTGGATCGCGTGGCTCTGGATGCCGCTGCCGCCCGCTTGCTGGAGAGCCCGCAAGTCGTAGCGGTACGTATCGAGGACGGGCTGGCCAATACCCCGGAGATGGAGCGCATCCGGCCGGACTTTGCGGGCTCACTGGACAAAGATACGGCCGCCGGCCGACTGACCCGCCGCACGCAAAGTGTGATCCGATCAGGGGAGCCCCTGGGCACACTGGTGGTCTGGTTTGACGCTTCTTACGGCCAGGGCCTGTTGCAGGCGCGGCGCGACCAGATGCTGGTGCTGGTGGCCTTGCAGGTGCTGGCCATTCTGGCGGTGCTGATGCCGGTGCTAGTGTCCCGCGTGCTGCGGCCTATCGAGCGACTGAAAGAACACGCCAGCGCTTTGCTGGACCACAGTCGGGACGACGGCCCGGGCCAGGTGTTTGTATGGCGCAGGCAGGACGAGCTCGGTCTGTTAGGTCGCCATTTGGGCCGTGTGCAAGAGGAGTTGCGCGGCCTGTTCACCCAGCTCGGTAACAAGAATGCGCAGCTGCAGCAAATGGCGTTTTACGACCAGCTGACCGGCTTGCCGAACCGCTCGCTGTTTATCGATCTGGTGCAGCGTGAAATGCTGTCTGCACAGCGCAACCAACAGCAATTTGGCATCTTTTTCATCGATCTGGACCGCTTCAAGGCCGTCAATGACTCCATGGGTCACGCGGCCGGCGATGCCTTGCTGATTGAAGTGGCGCGTCGATTGCGCGAGGTGTTGCGCGAGGTGGATGTGGTCTGCCGCCAGAGCGGCGATGAGTTTTTGGTGCTAGTGCGTGACATTGAGCACTGGGAGTCTCTGGGCGAAATGGCGCAGCGGGTCTTGCGCTCGATTGAGGCACCGGTGGTGTTGGCCAATGCCCCCGTCAAGGTGTCAGCCAGCATCGGTATTTCTCTCTACCCCGAAGATGGGCAGGACTTTGAGACCTTGGTCAAGCATGCCGATATCGCGGTGTACCAAGCCAAGACGCTGGGGCGCGCCAGGTACAGCTACTTCCACTCCGAGCTGAATTCCCGCCTGCAGGCCAACCTGGAGTTGGAGCAGGAGCTGGCTTACGCGATCGGCCATGACCAGCTGGTGCTGCATTACCAGCCGCAGGTCTGCGCCAAAACCGGCGAGATGGTAGCGGTAGAGGCACTGGTGCGCTGGCAGCATCCGACCCGTGGCCTGCTGTATCCCGCCCAGTTCATCGGGCTTGCAGAAGAGTCGGGGCGTATTGCCGAGATGGGTGTCTGGACTCTCCGGGAAGCTTGCCGCCAGTTGGCGGACTGGTCCGCGCGTGGCATCCATATCGGCAACATGGCGGTCAATGTGTCAGCGCTGGAGTTCCGTGACCACCGCTTGCTCGACAGTCTGCAGGCCGCGCTGGACGCCAGTGGCATTCCCCCGCAGCGCCTTGAAATTGAGATCACCGAGAGTGTGCTGATGGCGGAAACCGAAACCAGCCAGCGCATCATCGAACGCTTGCGCCAGATCGGTGTCGGCATTGCGATTGATGACTTCGGTACCGGCTATTCCTCGCTGGCCTATCTCAAGCGCCTGCGACCCAACCAGCTCAAGATCGACCGCTCTTTCGTTAACGATACGGCCACCGACAGCGACTCTCGCGCCATTGTCAAAGGCGTGGTGGGATTGGCCGAGGCCTTAAGCCTGAATGTGGTCGCTGAGGGGGTGGAGACCGAAGAGCAGCGTGCCTTCCTGCAGGACATCGGCTGTCACACCCTGCAGGGTTATTGGATCGCAAAACCACTGACGGTGGAGGCCTTGGAGCAGTGGCTCCTGAACCGACGAACATAATTTTTACAAGCGAAAAGGGAGAGAAAAAGATGACAACACCAACACACCATCACCTCTGCGCCAGTGTCCTGACACTGGCTCTTTGGAGTGCCATCGGGACGGTGGCAGTGCAAGCCCATGCGGCGACGGTGAGCAGCAACTTCGAAGCGAAAGCCGCGGTGCAGGGCGTGCCTTTGCAGCTCAATGGCGCGGGTACCCGCTACAAGGCGATTTTCCGTGTGTACGACATGGCGCTGTATACCTCTGCCAAGGGCAACACCCCTGAGGCCATCATTGCGATGCCGGGCCCCAAGCGCCTCAGTTTCGTGGCGCTGCGCGATCTGCCGGGCACGGACCTCGGTATCGCTTTCATCAAAGGCCTGTCCAGCAATTCGCCGGCGGACCAAGTGCAAAAGCACGCCGCATCCAGCACCCGCTTGATCGAGATTTTTTCGGGCAAGCCTAAGCTCACGGCAGGCGATACCTTCGCCATGGAATTTGTGCCCGGCAAAGGCACTACCTTTTACATTCAAGGCCAAGCCCAAGGCGCGCCCATCGGAGACGCTGAGTTTTTCGACATGGTGCTCAAGATCTGGATCGGCCCGGTCCCGGCCGACTTCAAGCTCAAGGACGCGCTGCTCGGCCTTTGACCTGCAGCCACAGTAGGCCAGCTGCGGTGATGACCAGTGGAAGGATGGAGCCGATGTTCAGCCATGTCCAGCCCTGCGTCACCACCAGTGCGCCTGAGGCCAATGAGCTCAGAGCCATCACGGCAAACACGCAGAAGTTGACGGCCGCCTGGGCCCGGTCTTTTTCCTCGGGGCGATAAGCCGTCAGCGCCAATGTGGTGCTGCCGGTGAACAAGAAATTCCAACCTACACCCAGCAGGAACAAAGACAGCACAAACTGCTGCAGTTCCACACCACTCAGCGCGATGGCCACACACAAGAGATTGAGCGCCACACCGACGGCCATGATGTGCAAGGTGCCGAAGCGCTTGATCAGGTGACCGGTGAAAAACCCCGGTGCAAACATACCGATGACATGCCACTCCAGCACGAAGGCTGCGTCGTCAAAACCCAGACCACATTGCTGCATGGCCAACGGCGTGGCTGCCATGAGCAGATTCATGACTCCGTAGCCCATGGCGGCGCTCAGGCAAGCCACGACGAATGCCGGCTGCTGCGCGATCTCGCTCAGGGGGCGACCGGTAGAGGTTGCCGCATTCGGCGCCTGATGTGCCGGGAAACGGACGAACGCCATCAGCACCATGGCCAGCAGCCCCACGCCGGCCAGCACCAGGTAGGCACCCGTGAACGGCACCTCCATGAGCGTGCGTGTGCGGGCCGCGAGGTTGGGCCCGGCAATCGCACCGATGAGGCCGCCCGCTAGCACCAGAGAAACAGCTTTTTCCCGGAAGGCAGGCAATGCCAGTTCTGCCGCTGCAAAACGGTAGAGCTGGCCGTTGGCGCTGTAGTAGCCGGCTACGACGGTCGCGGCGACCAGGCCCCAGAACTGATGTGCAGCCACGGCCCACGCGCCGGCCAGCGCGGATGCCACGGCCACTGCCAGCCCGATCTGGAAAGAGGTGCGTCGCCCGAAGCGCGCCTGCGTAGCGGCCACCAGGGGCGTCGCCAAAGCACCGCCCACCACATAGCCCATGACAGGCAAAGTCGCCATCCACCCGTAGGGGGCCATGCTCAAACCCACCAGGCCGTTGATGGCAATAAAGGTGACGTTGTTGGTGAGGAATAGCCCTTGGCACAGAGCGAGTAGCCAAAGGCTGCGGTTCATGGTTGAGTCAGTAAGGTGAGTGCTGCCAGTGCAGCGGTTTCGGCCCGCAGAACGCGGGGACCCAGAGAGGCGGGGGAGAAGCCGGCAGCAATAGCGGCCTCTTCTTCATGGCTGCTCAAGCCCCCTTCGGGACCGGATAGAAACCAGGCCGGTGCCGGTCCGGCTGGCAAGGAAGCTACCGGGGTGCTACCGGGACGCAAAGAGAGTAGCAAACGTTGCGGGGTAACTGATTGCGCGCTCAGGCCTTTGAGCCACTGAGCCAACGTTTGCAGGGGATGTACCACCGGCACCAGGTTTCCACCGCACTGTTCGCAGGCCGCCACCGCTACGCTTTGCCAGTGAGCCACTTTCTTCTCAGCCCGCTCGCCACTGAGCTTGAGCACGCTGCGCTCCGTCATCAGGGGCTGGATGCTGGCCACACCGAGTTCGGTGGCCTTCTCCACCAGCCAGTCCATGCGGTCGTTGGCGGGCATGCCCACGGCGAGATGAATCTGACGTGCCGGCTCGCGGGCCACGGTGCGGCGCTGTCTGACCTGAACCGCTACATCGCTGCGGCCCATGCGGGTGACGGTGGCGTCAAACTCGTCGGCACTTTGCCCGTCAAACAGGGTGATGCTGTCGCCGGGTTGCAGGCGCAGCACCTGCACATGGCGCGCGGCACCGGCTGGCAGTTCCAGAGCGGTGTCGCTGACCAGCGCCGCAGCGCAGAAAAAACGGGGCATAAAAAGGGAAGCCGGAGCTTGCTATAAATTCAGGAGCTGCACGCGCACATTCGACGGGAGCCAGGGCATGATTTCACTAAGAGCGACCGAAGGCGAACACATTCGGCACCTCAATGCCCTCCACCTTTTCCACCAAACGCAGCAAGGGCTTGAGCTGGATGTAGCGGCTGCAGGTGCTGCGGATGTAGTCGATAAAGCGGGGCGTGTCGGCCAGGTATTTGGGCTTGCCATCGCGCAGGGTCAGGCGGGCAAAAATGCCGGCAATCTTGAGGTGGCGTTGCAGGCCCATCCATTCCACGCCACGGTAAAACTCGCCGAAATCGTCGCCTACCGGCAAGCCGGCTTTGCGGGCTTTTTCCCAGTAGCGGATGGTCACATCCAGGCAGAAGTCCTCGTCCCAGGTCAAAAACGCATCGCGCATCAGGCTGGCAATGTCGTAGGTGATGGGGCCGTAGACGGCGTCCTGGAAGTCCAGCACACCGAGGTAGCGCGGGTCGGTTGCAGGGACACCGAACCCGCCGCCGGGCCGTCCCAAGGCGGGTTGCGCCCCCTCGGGGGGCAGCGAACCCTGCACAGCGGGGAGCGTGGGGGCCATGTTGTGATCCGGCACCATCAGATTGCGCGGCATGAAGTCCCGGTGCACATAGACACTCGGCCAGGACAGGTTGTTCTGGATCAACAGGGCAAAGGTGTCGTCCAGCGTCTTGCGCATGGGTGCATCCAGGGTGATGTTCCGGTGGCGGACTATGTACCACTCAGGAAAAAGCTCCAGCTCGCGGCGCAGTAAAGCTTCGTCATACGGCGGCAGTACACCCGGGGCCGAGGCCAGCTGCCATTGCACCAGGGTGTCGACGGCATGCAGGTACAGGTCCAGCGGTGGCTTTGCCGGGTCTATGGTCTGCATCATGGTGAGCGTGCCCAAGTCGGTGAGCAGCATGAAGCCGTCGGCTTCGTCCCAAGCCAGTATCTTCGGGGCACGCAGCCCCGCGTGGTTCAGCAGGGCGGCAATGTCGACGAAAGGTTTGCAGTTCTCTTTCTCAGGGGGGGCATCCATGATCACCAGACTGCCCCGACCGCTTTGCACCCGGAAATAGCGGCGAAAGCTGGCATCGGCGGAGGCCAAACCCAGCGTCGCCGGCTCCAGCGAAAAACCGGATTTCAGGCTTTTGAACCACGCGTGGAAGCGTTGTTCGCGGGCAGTATCAGCCCAGACAATCGCTTGCAGGGCGGGAGCGGCGGAGGCGGTAAGGGAAGGGAGCGTGGCTGAGGACACGGTGTGAGGGCTTGGGGTCATGGATAATCCATTCTACAAAGCCACGCTCTGCTGCCTTGTGCGGCCCCGTGTGGGTTCCTGATCCAACTCCTGGTTTCTGCCCTTCGTCTCATGCTTTTTCCTTTGCGCGCCCTGCCCCCCGGGGCGCCCGTCTGCCGGCCACCGCTGACCCGCCTTGTGGCTCTGGTGGCCTTGGCATGCGCGCAGATGTCCGTTCAGGCGCAGGAAACTCCGGACGAAACACCACTCACGCTCAACAGCTCTCCGCGCTTGCAGGAGGGCCTAAGCCCAGCCCAGCGGGATGGCGTGCCAGTTTTCCTGATGGGTGAGCAGATCACCGGACGTCCTGACCTGGAAACCATCGTCCAGGGCCAGGCGGAAATGCGCAAGCCCGGTACCGTGATCAAAGCGGATCGGCTGGAGTACTACGCACCGGACGACCGGGCTCGGGCTTTTGGTAACGTCCGCATCAACCGCAATGGCAATGTGTTTGAGGGTCCGTCGCTGGACCTCAAGGTCGAAGCCTTTGAGGGGACATTCGAGTCACCGACCTATCGTTTTGTGCAGAACGATGCACATGGTGATGCGTCCAAGGCGGAGTTCATTGATCCGGACCGCACCGTCGTGCGCAATGCCACCTACACCACCTGCCGGCGTAAACCGGGACCTGTTGGGGTGCCTGACTGGGTCTTGCGGGCAGCGGAAATCGAGTTCGATACCGGCGAAGATGTGGGCATTGCCCATGGCGCTTACCTGCACTTCATGGATGTGCCCATCCTGCCGGTGCCGGCGATCAGCTTCCCTTTGAGCGACGCCCGCAAATCCGGTATCATGCCGCCCACCATCGGGCTAGGCGACGTGAATGGCACCGAACTGAGTGTGCCTTACTACTGGAATATTGCGCCCAACAGGGCTGCGACGGTTACCCCTACGGTGATGACGGCCCGGGGCGTGACCGTGGCCGGTGAGTTCAGTTACCTCGAGCCCACCTATTCCGGTGTGCTGCGGGCGAATTACATGCCATCGGACAAACTGCGCAGCGCCGACCGTTGGGGCGCGACGGTGAACCAAACCGGCAATCTCGGAACGGACCTCGGAAATGTGGCCTACACCCTGAACCTGAACCGGGTGAGTGATGACAACTATTGGAGTGACTTCAGCAGCATTGGGTCCCTGACGTCGCGTACCCTGGCCAATGACATGCAAGCGACGTGGGCGCGCTCAGGCTACACCGTGACAGGACGTTCCCTGAAGTGGCAAACCTTGCAGTCCAGCAGTTCGGTGATTACGCCGCCCTACGACCAGACCCAGTTGAATGTGCTGTACAGCCAGCTCAACGACCGCGGCTTTGACTGGTCTGTGCAAGGCGATATGTCGCAGTTTGAGTCCGATAAAAGTCTGACCAAACAACCAAATACTCAGCGGTTGTATGGCTTGGCTCAAGTGAGCCGGCCGTTCATTGCACCGGAGGGCTACATCACGCCCAAGTTGCAGTTGCATACATCGGCATACCAATTTGACTCAACGCTCAGCAATGGCAATCGCTCCGCCGACAGCACGGTACCGACCTTCAGTTTGGATGCCGGATTGGTCTTTGAGCGCGAGACCGCCTGGCGTGACCGGGATATGGTCCAGACCCTGGAACCGCGCCTGTTCTATGTGCGCACGCCTTACCGTAACCAAAGCTACTTGCCCAATTACGACACGGCTGCCAGCGACTTCAATTTCGCCAGTATCTTTACCGAGAACGCGTATGTCGGTCACGACAAGATTTCTGACAACAACCTGGTCACTTTCGGTCTGACCACCCGCTTCCTGGACGCGCAGACTGGGGAGCAACTGGCCCGCTTTGGAGTGGCCCAGCGTTACCGGTTTGAAGACCAGTTGGTCACCTTGAACTCGACTGCGTCCCCGGCTTTGGCGGGGTGGAGCGATGTGATGTTGGGCGCAGGTGTCAATTTCTCGCGCCAATGGGGTCTGGACTCTACCGTGCAGTACAACCCGTTGACGGCCCAGTCCAGCCGAGCCACCGTGGGCGCGCGTTACACGCCATCGCCGTACCGGGTATTCAACGCTGCCTATCGTTTCCAGCGCGACGTCAGTGAGCAGATCGATTTCAGCTGGCAATGGCCTTTGAATGATTTGCGGGGAGATGCGGATCAGTTCTCCGGAACCGGCAAGGGCCTTGGCGAAGGCCGCTACTATGCCGTGGGCCGACTCAACTACAGCTTGAATGAAAGTCGCATGGTCGATACCCTGCTGGGCGTCGAGTACGATGCGGGCTGCTGGCTGGCCCGGGTCGTGGTGGGGCGTGTGCAAACCAGCAGCACATCCTCGACCAGCAGCATCAAATTCGAGCTGGAGTTCGTCGGCTTTACCCGCTTGGGAGTCAGCCCCTTGCAGACCCTGAAATCCAATATTTCGCGTTACCAGAACTTGCGTGAAACAGGTGGCTCTAACAGCCGCTTCAATAACTACGATTGAAAACCATGAAATCCAGCGTACGCGCTTGGGCCTTGGCGTGCCTCCTGACAGCGGCAACCCCGGCCCTGATGGCCCAGCAGGCCCTTCCGGGTGACTACATCGTTGCTGTAGTGAACTCCGAGCCCATCACTTTTCAGGAGCTGAGCATTGAAGTCCGGCGTGTGTCGCAGCAATTGACGCAACAAGCCCAGGCCGCCCCTGCGCCTGAGGAATTGCGCCGCTTGGTGTTGGAGCGGATGATCAATGACAAAGCGCAACTGCAACTAGCCCGGGAGTTGGGTATCCGCATGGATGCGGGCGCTATCGATCGCGCCGAGCAAAATGTGGCCAGCCAAAACGGTGTGGATGTGGTGGCCCTGCGTCAGAAGCTCGCCAAGGACGGTGTAACGGTGCAGGGCTTCCGCGATGGCCTGCGCGATCAGCTGACCCTGAGCCGCTTGCATGAGCGCGAGGTGGAGTCCTCCATCAAGGTGTCGGATGTGGATGTGGACCGTGCGATTCAGGAGCAGCAGGCCAACAACACGGACCCCTTCGCCCAGGAACTCAATCTTGCGCAAATCCTGATTGTGGTCCCTGAGAAGGCCAATGGCGAAGAAGCCGCAGCCCTGTACCTGAAGGCCCAAAAAGTGCTGCAACGTGCGCGCGATGGCGAGGACTTCAATAAGCTGGTCCAAGAGTTTTCCTCGGCTGACCGCAACAACGGTGGACAGATCGGTCTGCGCCGCGGTGACCGGTTGCCGCCTTCGTTTGTGAACGCCACCCAAGGCTTGAAAGTGGGCGAGATTGCGGACGTGGTGCGTACCGGTGCGGGTTTCCACATCCTCAAGCTGGTGGAGCGCAAGGCGCCGACCCGCCTGGTCCAGACCATGGTTCAAACGCGTGCACGCCACATTTTGTTGCGCAATTCGCCCCAGCTTCCCCAAGCCCAAGCGATTGCCCGGTTGGCCGATGCCCGCCAACAGATCGTGAGCGGAAAGATCGATTTCGCGTCCATGGCCCGCAAGATGTCGCAAGACTCGTCGGCCGAACAAGGGGGTGATTTGGGTTGGGCAACACCGGGCATGTTTGTGCCTGAGTTTGAAGAGGCCATGAACCGCTTGCAGGACGAAGGCGCTATCAGTCCGCCGGTGGTGTCGCGCTTCGGTGTACACCTGATTCAGTTGGTGGATAAGCGCCGCGTGGAGTTGAGCCCCCAACAGATCCGCGAGTCCGTTCGCGCTCAGTTGCGCCAGAGCCGCTATGAAGAGGCCTACACCGCTTGGGCTCGCGACGTGCGCGCCCGTGCCTTTGTGGATATGCGTGAGGCCCCGCAATGAAGCATCTGGCGCGCAAGCGTTTCGGTCAGCACTTTTTGTCGGACTCCGGCATCATTGATGCGATCGTTCAGGCGATCAATCCGCAGCCCGGCGACCCGATGGTGGAAATCGGCCCCGGTCTGGCGGCGTTGACCCAACCTTTGGTGGAGCGCTTGGGTCGCCTGACCGTGATTGAGCTGGACCGTGATCTGGCCAAACGCCTGCGCAGTCATCCTCAGCTCCATGTGATTGAGTCAGATGTGCTGAACGTGGACTTCAGCCGCACCGACATTGCGCCAACAGCTCCTGAAAATGTAGCGGTCAATACATCAGCTCGCAAACTGCGGGTGGTGGGTAACCTGCCCTACAACATCTCAACGCCCATCCTTTTCCATTTGCTGGACTACGTGGAGTGCATTGAAGACCAGCACTTCATGCTGCAAAAGGAAGTGATTGATCGCATGGTGGCCCCGCCTGACAGCTCCGACTTCAGTCGCCTGAGTGTGATGCTGCAATGGCGCTATGCGATGGAGGACGTGCTGTTTGTTCCTCCGGAATGCTTCGACCCTCCGCCCCGGGTCAACAGTGCCGTGGTGCGCATGGTGCCTCTGGCCCAGCCGCCGGTGCTGGATGTGGCGCTGTTTTCGGAAATGGTGCAGGTGGCGTTTAGCCAGCGCCGCAAGTTGCTGCGCCACACACTGGGGGCCTGGCTGGAGCAGCAGGGTTTTTCAGGCCAGTTTGACGTGCAACGTCGAGCCCAGGAGGTTCCGGTGGAAGAGTATGTGGCTTTGGTGCAATCGCTGAAGGCTTAACTACCCGTTAGAGCGCGCCTGTTTTTGGAGCCCCTATGAAAAAAGGCCTGTCACAAACAGGCCTTTTTGCTTCCCTACCGTACTGATCAGGCGGCTGCCAACCAGTATCCCGCGTTAAAGGGGCTGCTCATGCGCAGCGCCAGGGGCGACACATCCAACAACTTGTCGGTCGGCATTTTTTCGCCGATGTCGGTAATCGGCTCGGTAATGGCAATGTCTGCCACGGCTTCGCTGCTTGCCTCGTTCGCCCGTTCTGCTTGGCTGGTTTGTGCAGAACGGGCTACAGAAAAGAATAGAAGCATCGGAAAGGAATTTTCCGGTCTCCCCAGTAGTCCGCGGTGTCACGGAAAATGTCCAAGAGCTGCTCGCGCGCCTCCTTGTCGAACTTGACGTTCGCGGGAATGTGTTCCAGCACCGCTACAAAACCGGGCTGAGGGCCCGACTTGTGCACAGGGTCGGTCAGGTTGTCGTACAGCGCGTCAAAATTCTTGCTGACGGTGGTCGGCAGCATGAATTGCTGGCCGATCATGTCCAGCACATCCTGTTTGGTCTGGGCGTTAGCCAGGTTGGCGTACAGAAAGTGGTGACCCAGACCTTGTGCGGCTTCCTGCAGGTCCGACACGCGAAAAGCGCGGATCGATTGAACGATATTCGTTCTGACAGTTCGAAGTGGCGTATCCATCCCCGATTCTCTTTCTCAAAGTACAAAATTCGGCTCAAGGCACGATCTTGCGAAAACTCGCATAGTGATCGGCCGTGTAATAACAGGCTTGAGGTGCAGTGACTTGCTTGCCGCCACACACAATTCTTCGGGCTCCCCGGTTGGACGCTCCGGGCGTCTTCACGGTGTATTCGCGGTAAAAACCTCGGGGCTGCAAGGGCAGAATCCGCTCCCGGTTACCGAAGACGTCGCCGTCTTTGTCGTAGGGAAAAGGACCACCTTGCAGGACCAGGTTGTAGGTCGTTCGGGCTTGGGGGGGCAGGCTGGCAAGTGCAACAGTCGACTCTGCTACAAAAGCCGAAGCTTCTTTGGCAGAGGAGACACCGGCAGACCATGCCACCGTCAAAAACAAGCCAGTAAGTACTAACTTGATAACTCCCTTGTGCACCCAGAATCCTTTACGACTACCGCGGGTTAACCCGAAAAAGTAAGCCGCTAGTGTCGCGTATTCGGCACAAAAAAGCAAGGGCTTGCTCAATAAATAAGCAAGCCCTTACACAAATTTTACAAGCTGAGTGGGCACTAACTGCCCCGAAAACTCAGCGTGTAGCGTTGGCGTCTGCGACCGTCAGAGCAGTCATGTTGACGATGCGGCGCACGGTCGTGCTCGCCGTCAACACGTGCACCGGTTTGGCCGCGCCCAGTAGCACCGGCCCGATGGCGATATTGCCGCCTGCTGCCGTTTTGAGCAGGTTGTAGGCAATGTTGGCCGCATCGATATTCGGTAGAACCAACAGGTTGGCATCCCCATGCAGGGTGCTGTTGGGCATCAGCGCCTTGCGGGCTGCGCCATCCAGTGCGACGTCGCCGTGCATCTCGCCGTCCACTTCCAGCCACGGGGCTTGTTCGCGCAGCAGTTCCAGGGTGCGGCGCATTTTGATGGCGCTGGGTTCGTTGCTGCTGCCGAAGTTGGAGTGGCTCAGCAATGCAGCCTTGGGCTTGAAGCCGAAGCGCATCATTTCTTCGGCGGCCATGACCGTGATTTCGCACAGCTGTTCGGCGGTCGGGTCGTAGTTGACGTGGGTGTCCACCAGAAAGACCTGGCGGTTGGGCAGCATCAGGCCGTTCATGCAGGCGTAAATCTGTACATCCTGCGGGGTGCTTGGGCTTCCACCGTGGCGTTTGCCGATCACCTGGTCGATGTAATGCAAGTGCGTGGCGGTGGTGCCCCAGGTGCCGCAGATCAGGCCGTCCACGTCGCCCTTGCTCAGCAACATGGCGCCAATCAGAGTCAGGCGACGGCGCATTTCAATCTTCGCCATTTGAACCGTGACACCTTTGCGCTCGGTCATGCGATGGTAGGACTGCCAGAAGTCGCGGTAACGGTGGTCCTGCTCGACGTTCACCACGTTGTAGTCCACGTTTTCTTTCAGGCGCAGACCAAATTTCTCGATGCGCTCGGCAATCACCGCAGGGCGTCCGATCAAAGTGGGCAGTGCGAGGCGCTCGTCCACCACGATCTGGGCGGCACGCAATACGCGCTCGTCTTCGCCCTCGGCGTAGGCCACGCGCTTCTTCAGGGCTTTTTTGGCAGCATTGAAGATAGGCTTCATGGTGGTGCCTGAGGCATACACAAAGCTCTGCAGCTTCTCGCGGTAGGCATCCATGTCCCGGATGGGGCGCAACGCTACACCGCTGTCAGCGGCAGCCTGCGCCACCGCCGGTGCAATTTTCATCATCAAGCGCGGATCGAAAGGCTTGGGAATCAGGTACTCCGGGCCGAAAGCGAGCTGCTCGCCGACATAGGCGGCTGCCACCACTTCACTTTGCTCTGCTTGTGCCAGTTCGGCGATCGCATGGACAGCTGCAATCTCCATTTCCAGGGTGATGGTGGATGCGCCGGCATCCAATGCACCGCGGAAGATGTAGGGGAAGCACAGGACGTTATTGACCTGGTTGGGGTAATCGGTACGGCCGGTTGCCATGATGGCGTCGTCGCGCACGGCCTTGACTTCTTCCGGCAGGATTTCGGGCGTGGGGTTGGCCAGCGCAAAAATCAGAGGTTTGTCCGCCATGGACTTGACCATGTCCTGCTTGAGCACGCCGCCGGCGGAGAGGCCCAGGAAGATGTCTGCACCTGCGATGACTTCACGCAATGTGCGGGCATCGGTCTTCTGGGCGAACTGGATCTTGTCCTCGTCCATGAGCTCGGTGCGGCCCTCAAAGACCACGCCTGCCAAGTCGGTCACAAAGATGTTTTCGCGTGGAATGCCCAGCTTGACCAGCAAGCCGAGGCAGGCCAATGCCGCAGCACCCGCACCCGAGGTCACGAGCTTGACCTTTTTGGGATCTTTGCCAGCAATCTTCAAGCCGTTCAGGATGGCGGCGCCCACGCAAATGGCGGTACCGTGCTGGTCGTCGTGGAACACCGGGATCTTCATGCGCTCGCGCAACTTGCGTTCCACATAAAAGCAGTCGGGCGCCTTGATGTCTTCGAGGTTGATGCCGCCGAAGGTGGGCTCCAGCGATGCAATGATGTCGACCAGCTTGTCGAGGTCGTTTTTCCCAGTGGGCCGATGTCGCCCAAACCCAGCACGGCAGTGCCGTTGGTGATCACGGCCACCAGGTTGCCGCGGCTGGTGTATTTGAAGGCGTTGTTCGGGTCTTTGACGATTTCTTCGCACGGGGCTGCCACGCCGGGGGAGTACGCCAGCGCCAGATCATGCTGGTTGATGAGCTGCTTGGTCGCGCTAATCGCTACTTTGCCGGGGGTGGGAAACTCGTGGTACTCCAGCGCCGCTTGCCGCAACTGGGCTTTCTTTTCAGCGGAATTGGAAACAGGGGGGCGTGGCGTGAGCGGCGTGGTCTGGTCTGTCATTCGGCTTCCTCTGTGGCCGGGGCTCTCGCAACACGAGGCGTGCCCCAGCACGGTAATGGGCTTTGCATTGTAGGCGTGGCTCTCTAACTCCCCGCTAGAGAGGAGGCCAACTTTATGCGAATGGCGTATGGGGTTATGACCAGTCCTTTGGCATCCTTACGCGGTGGTGAGTTTGGCCATTTCCATGCGGCGCGCGGTGCTTTTGCCTGCCAGCACAAAGCCCCTTTGCTGACCGGCCGAATCCACAAAACGCCAGGCACCCTCACCGCCTTCAGCCTCCCATTGGCCCGCCGTGGCGGGATGCGCTGCAGCCACCACAATGGGCAAAGCCGGTGTTTTGATGCTGACGGGCATCAAGGGAAACACCACTACGGTGGGCGTGCCTGCCAAGGTGGCGGCCAGTGCGCGGGCTGCGGTCATCACAGGCATGACGTAAGGCAGGGTGCGTTGACCGGCACTCTCGTACTGGGCACAGTCGCCCAGGGCGTAGATATCCGCGGCGGACGTTTCCAAGCGAGTGTTCACAAGAACACCCCGTTCACAGGCCAGCCCTGCAGCCAGTGCCAGAGCGGTATCGGCGCGCAAGCCAATGGCGCTGAGCACCAGATCGGCCGGTACGATGCTGCCATCCGCCAGGGTGGCCAGCAGCTTTCCGTTGGCATCCGCATTCACAGACGCGACCGAGGTGCCGAAGTGCCATTGCACGCCCAGGCCGGACAAAGCGGCCTGCAATTGTTCGCCAGCTTTGGCGGGCAACAAGGCAGCCAATGGGCGTGCAGAGGGGTCCGCTACATGGACATGGACACCGGCTAGCGCGAGGTCGTTGGCAAACTCGCAGCCGATCAGGCCGGCACCCATCACTACTACGGTTTTACCTTCGCCACTGCCGGGCACGGTGGCATCCACACCCAGTGCGGCGTGGAAACCCGCGAAATCGTCAAGTGTGTTGATGGAGCGCACTTGGGTTGCAGCGTCGCCCTGCAAGGGAATGCGAATCGGGTGAGCACCGGTGGCGAGTACGAGCTGGCGGTAGCTCAAGGTTTGCGCTGTGTCACCCTGACGCACCGTGAGGGTCTTGGCGTTTGTGTCCAGGCTTTCCGCACGTGAATGGTCCATCAGCGTGACTTGCAGGGTCTCGGCCATTTTGGCGGCGGGGGTCGTCACCAGTTGCGCCGGACCCCGCTTTTGGGCGTAAGCGTTGGAAAGCGTGGGCTTGGCATAGAAGTCCCCGCTGTCTGCAGTCACCAGTACCACCGGAGTGTTGGCGTCGAGCTTGCGGAACTCACGCACCGTGGTCCACCCGGCCACGCCGCTACCGATCACGATGACAGGAGAGCCGCTCATGCGCGGGCTCCTGTGCGATGGCTGTGGGCAGTCGGGCGGGGTGGGGTCGGTGGGACGTTGCGATTCATCGTGATTTCCTGTGGGTGGACTGGAGGCCGGATGGCCTAGATCGTAACGACCTCGAAGTCCGCTTTGGCTACGCCACAGTCCGGGCACTCCCAGCTCTCGGGCACATCGGCCCACAAGGTTCCGGGCGCAATGCCGTCTTCGGGGCGGCCGGCAGTTTCGTCATACACAAAGCCGCAAACGATACAGATATATGTTTTCATGGTGATCAGTAGTTGAAGGTAAAAAGTGCTGCTGGCGCTCGTGGAATATGCGTAAACCGCTATTAAAAACGTAGCGTAATGGGGCGGGATGAATACTGGCTTAAGCGGTCAGAGTTGCCAGTTGCGCCTTGTAGTGGTTGGCGTGGCGCTCCTCGACGCGGGCCAGGGCGGCAAAGCGTTTCTGGGCTTTCTCCAAGGTGGCTTTGAACTGGGCTGCGTGCACCTTGCTTTCTTCAATCTGCTCGTCCATCTCGGCAACGGCGGCGGCATTGCCTTCGGCCTCTGCCGTAGCGCGGAAGCCGGGGTACATCTCGCTGTACTCGTAGGTCTCGCCGTCGATGGCGATCTGCAAGGCCTTGGCCGGCGTCATGGTGGCCTTGGGGTACAGCAAGTCCAAGTGACCGAATGCGTGCATGACCTCCTGGTCAGCGGTTTCTTCAAAGGCGCGGGCCGTCGCTTCATCGCCCATCTCGCGGGAGAGCTTGGCGAAATAGCGGTACTTGATGTGCGCCATGGACTCGCCGGCGAAGGCGGCTTCCAGATTGGCAAATGTCTTGATCTCGGGGCGTTGTGCGGTGCTCATGGTCATCTCCTGGCGGTGGCTACAGAAACCATTTCTGCGGCATGGAGTGAATGGTAGGCATTGCGCAACAATAAAGCCAATCGCATTTGACTAATCTATAGATAGAAACTATTTTTTGCGACCGCTACAGAAGCGGCGTTCCAAACTCCGGCTAGGAAATCAGGAAGCCCGCAGGGTGCCTGCCTGGTTCAATGCCTGGCGCAAGGTGTCGAGTTGGACGGGCTTGCTCAAAAACAGATCCATGCCGGCATCCATGCAGGCTAACCGGTCTTCCGCGTAGGCGTTGGCCGTCATGGCGATGACCAGCGGTTGACGGGCCAAAGGCATGGCACGCAAGGCTTTGGCTGCGGTGATGCCGTCCATCTCCGGCATTTGCATGTCCATCAGCACCACATCGAATTCCGCCTCCCGGAGTCGCTCCAGGGCGAGCAGGCCGTTCTCGGCCTCTTTGCGCGGTGGGCAGCCCAGCTGTTTGAGCTGGTTACGTGCCAGCAGGCGGTTGAGGGGCTGGTCGTCTACCAGCAGGATGCGCAGACCGGACAGGTCTATCAAGGTTGCCGGTGCTGCCTCCACGGCTACTTCTGCGGGTCGCGTCCAAGCTTCAGGCGCAGACAAGCCCAGGGCAGCGGGCGACAGGGTGAAGCTGAACTCGGTACCGACCCCGGGCGTGCTTTGCACCTGCAAATCGGAGCCCATCTGCCCAATGAGCGCCTTGCAAATCACCAGACCCAGACCGGTGCCGCCGAACTTGCGGGAAATGGAGCTGTCCCCCTGCTTGAAAGGCTCGAACAACTGCGACATCACCTCCGCGCTCATGCCGATACCGGTGTCCTTCACGCTGCAGCGCAAACCCTCTGGTGTGCAGAGCAGTGCAATGCGGACCTCACCCTCTGACGTGAACTTGAGTGCATTGCCCACCAGGTTCATCCAAACCTGCCGCAAGCGGTTCGGGTCGCCGGTCGCGCGGTCGGGCACGTGATCATCGATGTCCACGTGCAAGGCTAAACCTTTGGTTTCCGCTTGGGTGCGGAACAAGGCCAAGGTGTCCTGCACGACCTGCCGGGGATTGAAGGGAATGCGTTCCAACTCCATCTGATGGGCTTCAATTTTGGAGAAGTCAAGGATGTCGTTGATCAAACTAAGCAATGCGTTGCCTGCGATGAGGATGTTGTCCACATAGCCGGCCTGCTCGCTATTCAGGGGCGTGGTTTTCAGCAACTCGGTCAGTCCGAGGGCGCCATTCATGGGGGTGCGGATTTCGTGGCTCATCATCGCCAGAAAGCGGCTTTTGGCGATATTGGCCGCTTCGGCCTGCACCAGCGCGGCTTGCGCTGGTGCAGGCCGAAGCGGCC